>JAUIGX010000306.1 GCA_030432435.1 Alphaproteobacteria bacterium | reverse complement strand
TCCCAAGCATGTGCAGCGCATCGGCGTTGGTGGGGTCGGCGGCTACGGCGAGGCGATACAACTCGGCCGCGCCGCTGAGATCGCCCTTCTGATGAAGGTCACGCCCAGATTCATAAAGCGCACTGCTACTGCTCATGTCTCGGATACGGTGATGGTTTCTGCCCGCGACTTAATGTGATGGACGGCGACTTCCTGGAAGCGGTCGTAGAAGTCGGCCAGTGCGGCAATGCCTGCGCTATCCGGAGCCGGTGAGTCTTTGCCGGGCGCAGTGCCTTGAGCGAACGCGCGCCCATACACATGCGACAATACATCAAATAAAAAATCGAACTGGCGGGCGGATGCGGATTGATTCTGCCCGACCGTCTTCCCGCAAAGTTCTATGACGTAGGCGACAAGAGAATGGAAGAATAAGTAGATCGCATCATCCCAGCGCGTGTCGTGCCGTACGTGGAGGGCGACCGGCGCGTTGAGGGATTTGAGCGTGCGCCCATGCAAAAGCGCGACCAGCGGTAGCCAGTAGTCCCAAAACGGCATGCCCATGGCAAAAGGGCTTTCCGCAAAATCGTCCAGCAAGTCGCCGGACATCAGGAAATAGTCGTAACCAACAGAGTAGGTTTCGGTGCCGGTCGGTTTATAGCTCTTAAATTCTGAGGCGTTATCTACATCGACGCGCGGTCCGAGAACGAGGGCCCCCGGCGTTTGTGTGCGAATAGTCTTAGATAAATTTTCAACAGGCCGGAGGTAAATATCGGCGTTGATGATGCCGACGATACACTGGTTTATCGCAGCGTCCTGTTCTGCACATCTGGTGCGAAGGGCCTTCAACAGATCGTGGATGTGAGGGACGGGTTTGCGCGCGACGCGCTCGGCGGTCTTTTCCGCGGTCACAAGGCGGACACCCGGGTATACGCCTTCGAGAGCCCGAGTTTCATCTGCGCCGTTGACGGATAGGACCTCAAAGCCCACGGCTTGCCATGAGTCCACATTGGCACGCTGCCCGGCTTCGTCGCGGCCGGGCACAAGACTTGTCGCAAGTATCATCGGGGAGGCGGCGGCGTGAGACATGAGGGCGTGTGTCAACTCAATAAGATGTGCGAACGGGGCGAGTGTAGGCGAAGTCGCGAAGCGCGCCCATGATCTTCAAGCCTCCGGCGAGGATGCGTTCTCGCGGTGTCCGGCGTCGCTCAGAATGACCGGCTGAAATTGCTTGCGGTCCATGCGCGGTAGGCCGCGTTCTTTACGAAGTTTGTTGGCGATGGCGAAATATGTCTCGATCGGGGCGAGGCCGCAGAAGTGGCACAGGACGCCGGACCATACGTGCTGTCGTTTGCCTTTGGGGGGCTTGACGACGCTGACGTGGCCGAGATCGATGTCCAGGGTCGCTTCCAGCATATTTGGCGTGGTCACCTGTAACCGGTCTGTCGCGGGCGGTTGAAAGGGTGGAATATCGAGAGAGGCAAGGGCGGTGCCGAAGAACGGCTCGTCGGCATATTCGCCGGGGTGTTTGTAGCGGTACCCGATGGCCTCCCGATGCGGGCCCTCGTAAAACTCCAGTACACGGTCGAAAACGGCTTTTGAGGCTGATGTCCGCTCGAAATACATAACCCCGGCATTGAATACCGTGATGTAGGGCAGGCTCAGAAGGCGGCAGAGTTCCGCAGCGTCTTTTTCTCCCAGACTGCACGAAAATACCGGGCCTTGGGTCTGTTTGTGGCCTTCGACCGCGAACGGGTGGCCTTTGTATTTGCGCCAGAAAAATTCGATTCTCGGGCTAAACAGCAGGCAATCGGCATCCACATACATGGTTCGCTCGTAAGGGGTGTGGTCGAACAGCCGGGCCTTGTTCATGGCGCCGCGAATGCCAGGATGGTCTGGAATTTCAATGACTTGGTCGAAAAGAGCGGCGTAGGCCGGGTTAAATTTAACTTTTGAATTGAGCAGGACGCTGATGGGCCGGGCATCGGTACGCTGGACCGAAAGCGCCAAATTGGCGGCGATGTCCAGGTAGCGGCTGTCGTCGAAGGCAATGACCAGATAACCCTCTGACATAAAGTCCCTTTCTCGTAATGGTCGTATTTCCCAGC
>JAUIGX010000001.1 GCA_030432435.1 Alphaproteobacteria bacterium | reverse complement strand
CAGGGCACCATGCAGTCCCGGCGGATATCCTTCGGCCTTGTACCAGTCGGCAAAATCGTCGTTGGCTTTGGAATAGACTTCGTCACAGTAGTAAACGTGGATGCCCTGCGCCGCATATTTTGCGTCCAGCTTATCGGCAACTGATTGATAAGCATTGGGCTGGCCGCCGCCGTGATCCCCCATCAGGATGATATTCTTAAATCCGGTGGTAATCGCTTCTTCGCTGAGCCGTTCTAAAACTGCACTGAGAATTTCCGGAGTCAGCCCGATGGTGCCGGGCAAATCCGCGCTGGCTCTATTGGGTGTATACGGCAGTACCGGCATGGCAATCGCATCGCCCAGCTTTAGGGCAATGGCTTTGACCGTGGGTACGCTCATTAGGTTGTGTCCGCCGTTGACGTTTTGCGGTCCGCGCTGCTCGGTTCCCCCGGTGTAAAACAGCGCCGTCGTTTTTCCTGCGGCAAGGGCATCCCGAACTTCCGGCCAGGTCATCATTCCGAATTCAACGAGAGGTTCGCCGTTCGCATCCACAGGGGCGGCTGCGTGGCTTTGTCCAGACGGCAGGGCCATCGCAATCGTGCATGAAAAGGCGAGCGCTGAGGCCGCCACGAGTAACTTGTGCATCTTAAATATCCCTCGTTGTTATCGTCCCAAGGGCGAAAGGTTTCCACAATTTGTGGCACCTGCCAAGGCATCCGAAGAGGGAGCACGATCGGCGCATTTCGGTCAGCGCGAAAAGCGTACAAAATTGCGCGGCGTGCGCGTAAATCTACAAAGTTTGTGTACAAAACAGCATTTTTAGTGCGCAAAACGCAGCATATGGGCGTCGCTGGTGGCACAAAAAAAGCGCTGAAGCCCTCACAAATTGAGAGTTTCAGCGCCTAATTTGACTGACTGTACGCCAGAATGGTGTCGTTTTTAGCGTAGGGCCTGCAAAATGCTCACGTAATTGGCAACGCCCGCGCCGCCCATGTTGAAGATACCGGCCAGTTCGGCGTCTTTCACTTGGATGCCGCCCGCTTCACCGCGCACCTGCATGGCCTGCAGAACGTGCATCGACACGCCGGTCGCGCCAATCGGATGGCCTTTGGCCTTTAATCCCCCGGACGCGTTGACCGGCAGTTTGCCGTCTTTGTACACCCAACCTTCTTCGATGGCCTTATAGCCTTCGCCTTGTTTGGTGAGGCCCATGGCTTCGTATTCCATCAACTCGGCGACCGTGAAGCAGTCGTGTGTTTCGACAACATCCAAGTCGGAGAGTTTCAAGCCGGCGCTTTCCAGCCCCTGCACCCAGGCGCGCTGCGCGCCTTCAAGGCCGGTCATGTCGCGGCGGCTCATGGGCAGGTAATCGTTCACCTGCGCCATTCCGCGTACGGCAACGGCCTTCTTGGCGGACAGGGCAACATCGCTATCAGCGACCACGGCGGCCACGACACCATCGGAAATCAATGAGCAGTCTGTGCGGCGCAATGGTCCGGCAACGAGAGGATTCTTTTCTGAGACATCGCGGCAGAACTCAAAAGTGAGCGCCTTTTGCATTTGAGCTAACGGATTGCCCAGGGCGTTCTCGTGATTTTTCACCGCGATTTTGGCTAGAGTATCCGACCGGTCGCCGTACTTTTGAAAATACGAATTGGCGATCTGACCGAAAACGCCGGTGAAGCCGCCTTTAATGCCCGCTTCTTCTTCCGCATAGCATGCATGGAGCAAGTTGTTGCCCGCTTGTACGGAATCAAGGTGCGTCATTTTCTCGACGCCGACGACCAGTGAAATTCTGCTGTTACCGGCCTTGATGGAATTGACTGCGGCGTGAACCGCCGCGCTGCCGGTAGCGCAGGCATTTTCGATACGTGTCGAACGCTTGAAACGAAGGTCGGGGTCAGCAGACAGGATCAAGGAGGCGGCGAAATCTTGTTCGGAAAATCCCGAGTTAAAGTGGCCGATAAACATGTCGTCTACATCGGCTGCACCAATTCCGGCGTCTTCAAGCGCGGCGCGCGCTGCCTTAACGATTAACTGTTCGAGACTCTCGTCGTGCAATTTTCCAAATTTGGAATGATGCCAACCGATTAAACACGCAGTCATGGCCAATACTCCTAGAAATGAATTTTAGAGTGTGGTGCTACTTCTATACTTAATGAACTAGCCGAGCATTTTCTTGCTCTATAGTCGGTAGAATCCGCATGGCACATGCCCAAAAATGCATATTGAGCTGCCTGCCGGAGCCGTGTCAGGCCCCGGGATGCCATACACTGTCGGCTTTTTCGACCCGCTCGCGGACGCTGTTCTGCTGACCCAGCAAGGCCTCAGGTACACGCGATCCAAAGCGTTTGAACAAGCTGCTCTGATCGTTGATCTCGTTCAGGGCCGACAGGCGGTCAATTTTCATCAAAGCTTCGAAGGCCGACGTCTCCATGTCCAAACCGTCCAGCTGAAGGTCGGATTGGCGCGGCATGAAGCCAAACGGGCTTTCGACGGCGTCGGCCCGGCCATGCACGCGATCAATGATCCAGGAAAGGGCGCGCATGTTCTGGCCAAAGCCGGGCCAGATGAATTTGCCGTTGGCGTCCTTGCGGAACCAATTAACCCGGAAGATCAGCGGCGGGTTTTTAACCTTGTCTTTCAGGCTGAGCCAATGGCCCCAGTAGTCGGCCATGTTGTAGCCGCAGAAGGGCAGCATCGCCATCGGATCTCGTCGAACCGCTGCTTGATTTTCTGCGGCCGCCGTAGCTTCCGAGCCCATGGTCGCCGCCAGGTACACGCCGTGGTCCCAGTCGTATGACTGAAACACGAGCGGGAACGTGTGGCTCATGCGGCCGCCGAAAATGAATGCGCTCACCGGTACGCCCTTGGGGTCGTCCCATGCGGGGTCCAATGTCGGGCAGCTGCTGGCGGGTGCGGTGAAGCGTGCATTTGGATGTGCCGCCACGCGTCCGCAATCGGGCGTCCATTCATTGCCCTGCCAGTCGGTCAGGTGTGCGGGCGGTTCGTCTGTCATGCCTTCCCACCAGACGTCTCCATCATCGGTAAGGGCGACATTGGTGAAGATGGTATTGCTCTCGACCAACTTCATGGCGTTGGGATTGGTCTTTTCCGAAGTGCCCGGTGCGACGCCGAAGTAGCCCGCTTCAGGATTGATCGCGCGGAACTGTCCATCTGCGCTCGGCTTAATCCAGGCAATGTCGTCGCCCACGGTCCAGGCCTTCCAGCCTTCAAAACCTTTGGGAGGAATAATCATAGCCAAGTTTGTCTTGCCGCAAGCGCTGGGGAAGGCCGCGCCGACGTAGGTCTTTTCACCTTGAGGCGATTCCAGCCCAAGAAGAAGCATGTGTTCGGCTAGCCATCCTTCCTCGCGGGCCATGACAGAGGCGATGCGAAGAGCGAAACATTTTTTGCCGAGGAGGGCGTTGCCTCCATAGCCGCTTCCGTAAGACCAAATTTCGCGTTCATCCGGAAATTGAACGATGTATTTTTGATCGGGGTTGCAGGGCCACGGCACATCTTCTTGGCCGGGCTCCAAAGGAGCGCCGACAGAGTGAATGCAGGGCACAAATTCGCCGCTATCGCCGAGAATGTCGAGAACCTGGCTTCCCATGCGCGTCATGATGCGCATGTTTACAACCGCATAGGCGGAATCGGTAATTTGAATGCCGATGTGGGCAATGTCAGAGCCGAGCGGGCCCATACTGAAGGGGACGACGTACATAGTACGTCCACGCATACATCCGGAAAATATGCCGCGAAGAGTTTGCCGCATTTCGGTGGGATCGGCCCAGTTATTTGTGGGGCCTGCGTCTTCTTTAGTTTTGCTGCAAATAAAGGTGCGATGTTCGACGCGAGCGACATCACCAGGGTGAGACCGACATAGATACGAGCCGGGCCGCTTTTCCTGATTGAGCTTTATAAATGTGCCGCCACGGACCATGTCCTCGCAGAGACGGTCATATTCTTCTTGGGTCCCGTCACACCAATAAATTTGGTCTGGCTGACACAAGGCCGCCATTTCCTCTACGAGGGCGTTCAGCTTGGAATTGCCTGCACTTTGCATGCGTACGTTGGTATTGAGCATCTTCAGTTTTAATCCCGTACGGCGGCCGGTTCGACCTGTCAAAATCTCCCATCGCGGGAGGACCCGCGTATCATTGAGCGCATGTCTTTCGCACTCCGAGGGGGGCGGTGCAAGTAAGGAATTTGTCTTGCCGAAAGATGTCGCAGGTGCGCGCGCATCTACACCTTAATATGAGCGCTTATACTGTCAAAAACCGTCCCAAATTGCTGCGGCGCACACGTTTGTCCACAGTTTCAGTGCACTCGCTCAGCGGCACCCTATTCTTAAAGCGCGCTTCCCCCGCGCTCTCCCGTCCGGATGCGAATGACCTCGGTTACGGGTGAGACAAATATCTTGCCATCGCCGATCTTGCCGCTTTGCGCAGCGCGAGAGATAGCATCAATCGCGGATTCAACCTGACTATCGTCTAGCACAATATCAACTTTAACTTTCGGCAGCAGATCAACCACGTATTCGGCGCCGCGATACAACTCGGTATGGCCTTTCTGACGGCCGAACCCCTTTACCTCATGAACGGTAAGCCCCTGGAGGCCTAGGTCGTTCAGCGCCTTCTTCACGTCCTCAAGTTTGAACGGGCGGATAATGGCTTCGATTTTCTGCACTGTTTTCGTTCCCCTTGGTTGTGTCCGCTCTCCCCTTTTGAAGGGGATTCTATGTGCTTCTGGGCTTCAAGTGAGCGCCCATACCTAACTCTACATGATTGTTGTCGGGCCGGATGAATATCTCTGCTCCAAGTTTCACATCTCATCATGGTGAGAGGCTAGGAGCGCGTCAATTATGATTAAAAAATGATCATGTAAAATTTTACTGATTAAAATTTATGCATAAAATATATGCATTGCAGCATTCCTCCTTAGCCCCATGGATGAATGAAATTCTAAGTATATGTTATTTAATGATAAAAATAGATAAGTGTGATCTTTTTGCAACGCAAAAAATCTGGCACGCTTATTGCGATAGTAGGGGACGTACTACTGCGTATCTTTAACCTTCCAATATGAACTCATGGGAGAATTCACGTGAAAACAAGAACAATCAGCCTCCTCGCAGCAGCAGTTGCTTTCGGCGTTCCCAGCGTCGCAGCAGCTCAAGATATGTCATTGCCGGGGGAATTCTCAGGAAACGTGTCCGTCGGAACGGATTACGTTTTTCGCGGCTTTAGCCAAACCCTAGAGGAACCGACAATTCAGGGCGGCTTGGATTGGGATAGCGGTGTCGGCGTCTACGTCGGCATGTGGGGCTCCAACGTCAACTTCGGCGACGGTGATAATGCCCATGTCGAAATGGACTTTTATGCCGGTTACGCCGGTGAGATCGACGCGTTCTCCTATGACGTAGGATTTCTCTACTACTTGTATCCCGGCGCAGCCAACGCTCTCAATTACGACTTTTGGGAAATCTACGGCTCGGTTGGTTATGACTTCGGTCCTGCCGCCATCTCTGCCGGTATCGCTTGGACCCCCGATAACTTCGGCGGCACCGACGATGCAGTTTACTACAGCGGCGGCATCAGTGTGCCGATTGCCGAAATTCTCAGCGTAGATGCCAACATTGGTTACTACGACTTCACCGGCGGCGGAAACTACACAGACTGGAACGTTGGCACCACGCTCAACGTCTATGACTGGTTCGATGCCGACCTTCGTTATTACGACACCGATGTTACCGGTTGTGTGAACTCCTGTGAGTCACGTGTCGTATTCAGCGTTTCACGCAGCTTCTAACTGAAGAGCCTTCAGCCAAAGAAGCTAAATAAGAGTCGTGGAAAAGTAGCCAGGATTCACAAAGAAGAAGAGGGCAGATATGAAACTGATTATTGCAGTTATAAAACCGGGAAAGCTCGAAGAAGTGAGAAACGCGTTGGTTAGCCTAGGGGCGCAGGGCATGACCGTTAGTGAAGTTAGGGGATTCGGTCGCCAGCGCGGTCACAAGGAGCTCTACCGGGGTGCGGAATATGAGGTGGAGTATCTGCCCAAAGTGAAAATAGAACTTGTTGTCGACGATAGTGATGCGACCAAAGCTGTTGAGGCAATTTCCGAAGCAGCAAAGGTCGGCGCTATCGGCGACGGCAAGGTCTTCGTACTCCCCGTTGAACAGGCCGTGCGTATTCGCACTGGTGAAACCGGCGCGGAAGCGCTTTAGCGCAAGCCCACTCAGGTCAGGAGCAAAAAATGAGAAATATAAAATATAAACTTATGACGTTGGCGGGTGCCGGGGTCGCTTTGGCGATGTTGAGTTCCCCCGCAGCAGCTGAAGTGTCGGAAGAAGCGGCCTTTGTTTTCAATACCTTTTCCTTCCTCGTTCATGGCGTCCTCGTGATGTTCATGGCGGCCGGCTTCGCGATGCTGGAATCAGGATTAGTACGGTCGAAAAATACGGCTTCGATTTGCCTAAAAAATATCGCCCTGTATTCCATGGCAGGGATCATGTTCTACCTCGTTGGCTACAATCTTATGTATGTCGATGTAGGCAGCTACATGGGTTCGTTCAGCTTGCTTTATAACCCCTCGGGTGCAGAGTTGGATTTGATCAACGCTGATGAGGCGAGCGATGCAATGGTCGCGGAAGTTGTCGGCAACGGCTACTCCGTTATGTCCGATTGGTTCTTCCAAATGGTGTTTGTTGCTACAGCGGCTTCGGTCGTATCGGGCACCATCGCAGAGCGTATGAAAATCTGGCCTTTCATGATTTTCGTCATTGCCCTTTCGGCAGTCCTTTACCCGATTCAGGCGTCCTGGACATGGGGCGGCGGCTTCTTGGCCGAGATGGGATTCTCTGATTTCGCCGGTTCGACACTCGTTCACTCCGCCGGTGGTTGGGCTGCGCTGGTTGGAGCGATCATGGTCGGTGCGCGCAAAGGCAAGTATGAAGGTGGCCGCGTTCACCCGATGCCTGGCGCTAACTTGCCGCTCGCGACTTTGGGCACCTTCATCTTGTGGTTTGGATGGTTCGGCTTTAACGGTGGTTCGCAGTTGGCTCTGGGCAGTGCTTTAGATGCCGCGGCAATTGCCATTGTTTACGTCAACACGAACCTCGCGGCAGCTGCTGGCGTGGTGACGGCGATGATCCTGACACAAATTCTGTATGGCAAAATGGACCTAACGATGTGCCTTAACGGTGCTCTGGCTGGTCTGGTCGCTATCACAGCAGGTCCGGATCTGCAGAACCACTTCATCGCGATTATTGTCGGTGCGATTGGTGCGGCCTTGGCGATTTTCGCTGTACCGCTTCTCGACAAGCTCAAGATCGATGACGTAGTCGGCGCCATTCCTGTTCACCTTGTGGCGGGGATCTGGGGCACGCTTGCTGTAGGCATCTTCGGTGGCGGTAGCTTTATCACCCAGCTGACAGGTGTTGTTGCAGTGGCTGTGTTTATGATCGTGACAAGCGCCATTGTTTGGGGCGCGCTGAAGTTCACCGTTGGACTTCGGGTCAGCGAAGAGGAAGAGAGCCTTGGTGTTGATAAGACGGAACTGGGACTTGAAGCCTATCCCGAGTTCGGTCAAGGCTCGCTGAAGCACTAAAATCTAAGAGCTAATACCAACTATCAGAGCCCGGCCACTTCGGTGGCCGGGCTTTTCTTTGTGTGTTTACCGGGAATTCAATTTTCTACGTTCGTGGCAGGAGGCGTAAAAAATGCTTCGGCGCCGGGATGAAGAGGGAGGGTAAGTCCGACCTGCGCCGAGTTAACGCTTATCATCGCGCCTATCGCACTGCCCAAGCCGACATAGTCTACCTTTCCCAGAACTGTTTCGAGCACACTACGAACTTCCGCCGCCGAGATGGCTGTAGTGGAAACCAGCAGCGCAGTTGTTGCGATGGTAGCCACGGGACGTCTTTGACCGGGATAAGTCCGGGCAGGGATAGTCAGCGATACGTAAGACGATGTGCCCGATGTCATGAGGGCGATGGCATCTCCGTCCAGGGGAATAAGCCGGACGTTGGTTTCGATCATGAAGTCACGGACGGCCTTGATCGGTGCAGCCGCCGTTAGAATCACGGCATCCACTGTTTCGGCGACAAGCGCCGCGAGAGCTTCGTCTAGCGGTAAGGCACGAGGGTCTTCCGCCAGGGCGACGAGCGGTACGCGGTGAGCGCGAAGGACATCTCCGGCCTCCGATAAACTCGTCAGCCCGGTATCTCCAACAACTACCTTTTTGCCGATTAGATCGCTTACCGAAGCGGTCGAACTATCCGTCAATACTATGACGTGTACTGGTATCGGAAAAAGAGTGGTTAGGCTTCTTAACGTCGGAAGAGGGCCCGAGGATTCGTATGGCCCGGTACCGGAAGCTGCCATTACGGCTTCATTACTTTGTAAAATTGCGGCGGACACTTTCTCGTGACGCAACATTGCAAGACTCTTAAGACTATCTGGTGTGGGGATGTTTACGAGAGTCTCTGGGGCTCCTTTTCGGGCCGCCTCGGCTATCCACCAGTATGTACCTTGCTCCGGACCACTTGCGAGCGCGAGTTTGCCATTCAGACGCGCTGTCCGGCCGGCAATGGCTTGTCTTGCGGCTTCGAGTTCCTCGAAAATTACATCGGAATGAGGTGGGGCGCCAAACGAAGTCACCGTTTCGCGTGCGACTGCCCACGCTTTGTGTAAAAGGCCAGCTCGGTTGATAGATGCATCGTCATTTGTTGGATTTCGGTTGGCGATACCGGAGAGAATTTCCCATTCGCCGTTCGTGCGGATGTAGTTGACGGTGCCTTCTACTTTTATGATATCGCCGGCAGTGTTGCCGGTCGGCTTAATCCCTGAGGTTTTTTCAGGTATGGCTCCGAGCACATTGAGCAATGCAGCAACGTTCGCCTGCTGCCAGCTACCGAAGTCGTGGTTTCTCTCCAGGCGAAGTTCAGCGGTAAACGGGACAGCCTCCGTATCCGAGGAAAGCCACAGGGTGAAAGGTCTATCATTTTCCACACTGACAATATCTAGCAGGCCGGGGGCGAACTCTTGCTCAAGCAATGTCCGTAGGTCGTAGCTGAGATTGGCGTTCGACGGCACGGCATCACACGCCGCCAGTAGCGTGACCGATGCGCACAAAAAAAGTCCGGTGACATTGCGTACTGATGGGATCATGGCCGCACTGGTCTTGAGTTGTAGGGAACACCTATTTACTTGGGTCGGGTCTCGGAGATTTCATTCTTTCTGCCGGGATAAGAGGCTCGGTGCAACTTTTTGTATAAAGCGCCGGGCGGACGGAATATCTATCGCTAAAATCATAAGCCCGACAGGGATCATCCAGAATCCAAGTATCGGCAGGATGCCGAAGAGTCCTCCAATGACCAAAAGTGTGCCGATCGATATTCGGGCAAGCCGCGATCGGGGCAAATTGTCCCGATCAAAAAATTTCCGAAACCGATCCAGTAACTTCATGGTTCGAACGTCTGCCTCGGTTGAGGTGAGTCGTTGGCCCGCACCACCGATCTTGTAGCACATCGCAAATTGGAGCATTGCGTTAATTGCGTGACGCCGCCAAGAACTGCTTTCGGGACTCTACGACTTTGTCGGCATCACGCCCAGTGAGTTCCTGATAGTGATCGAATCGCGATTCAAATGTTCCGATGCCCTGAGATATAGAACGAATTTCCGTCACAAGATCTTGCATTTCGGATTCCGGCATGTGGACTTGAATCGTCTCCCAACCTTCCCAGCCCTCGCGCGTATTGAAATTTAATATTTGCGCGCGCCTTTGTGTGACGGCACGTTGGACCTTCGAGGTAAATTCTGTCGGCACATAAATATTCACCTCAAAAATCGGCTCCAGCAGAACAGGCCCGCAGTCCGGCAAGGCATCGGTCATTGCCATACGACCAGCCGTCCTAAAGGCTTGATCCGAACTGTCCACGCTGTGAAATTGGCCATCGAAAAGGCGTACGTTTATATCCACAACATTAAAGCCGAGGGGCCCCTGCGCGGTGTTGCCCCTGAGACCCGCCTCTACAGCCGGAATAAAATTCTTGGGGACGACGCCGCCAACAATACTGTCTGTGAAAGTAAACCCCGAGCCACGCGGCAATGGGTTGATTTCAACCTTTATGTCGGCGAATTGCCCGTGCCCGCCTGACTGGCGCTTGTGCCGAGCATGGTGGGTCGTTCCTTTACGAATTGTCTCGCGGTAGGGCACTTGCGGACGATCTGTTTGCACATCAAGGTCGAATTTACGTTTTACTCGCTCTAGAGCCAGTTGAATATGAATGTCTCCTTGTCCGCTCAAGAGAAGCTCAGACGTTTCGCTCACGTGGTGCACGCTTAAAGAAGGATCTTCTTCACATAGCTTGCGCAAAGCATCGCCGAGTTTGACGTCGTCTTTGCGATGTGTGGCCGAGACCGCAAGGGTGTAGAGTGGAGGGGGTGGGGAAGCCCATATACCAGGTTCCAATGTGGCGGAGTCTGTTAAAACGCTCCCAGCCGGGCCGGCGTCTATTTTACTAAGGGCAAAGACATCCCCCTCAGCTACGGAGGTCATGCGAGCCTTGCCCTGTTTTGGTTCGGCGCCGTCCTGAATATTGGTAACGCGGAGTCCAGCTAGTGTGTCGCCGTCATTTAACTCTCCGCGCCACAGGCGGAGCAACGACTGCCGGCCGACGTGATGAGCGTACTGAATTTTGTAGATCTGAGCTGCGACATTCGCTTCGGGAATACCAAGTCGCTCGGCGGTAGCGCTTGCGGCCGGGACTTCGTGGCGCAAGGCTTTGAGAATCCGCCGGACACCGTGGTCGTGTTCGCCTGCGCCAATAAACACAGGCACAATCAAGTCGCCGTGTAAGTCCTTAGTGAGATGTTGATATACTTCCTCTGTTGCGGGTTCGATGTCCTCTAGCAATTTCTCCAGGAGGGCATCGTCGAAGTCGGACAGTTTTTCCAGCAGATCGCGGCGCGCATCGGCAGCATCTTGAGGGGCCTCTTCGAAGGGAATGCGCTCGGAAGGGTGATCAAGTTTATAGTGGTAAGCGCGCTCGGCAACATGGTCCACATATCCGGTGATCTGTGAATTCTCCATGATCGGGATATGGCGCAGAACAAGTGGTCGGCTCGATTGTCTTTGCGCCGCGCTCAGAAGTTCGCGCACCGAGCCCGCCCAAGTATCCATCTTATTTATAAAAAGCAGGTGAGGTATGGTGTGCTCATCCAGAAACCGGAGAAGTGAGCCAAGCCCCAACATTTTGTTCGCATCCGGTTCGACGACAACGATAACTGCGTCGGCAATCAACATGCCTTGGTGGGAGTCTTGATTGAGATCGACCGCGCCGGGACAATCCAACACAACCCAGTTATCGTCTAGATACGTGAATCGAACGGGCGTAACCTCGGTCGACATCTGTCGTGCTTTGGCTTCCGGACTCGGATCGCTTACGGTTGAACCATCGGCGACGTTACCCTTTTTGGAGATGGCCCCGGCGGCAAATAGCATTCCTTCAAGCAAGCTTGTTTTACCGCTTGATTGAGGCCCGACCAGAGCCACACATCGTGTGCTTTTTGCTGATGAAGACTTTCCGTTCGGCATGTCATTCCCTCCCATTTTTGACTCTGTATTCGAGCGAGGCTGAATAAAGAATCGAATCGCTGCACGTGAAGTTGCGAAAAAGGGGCTGTTAATGGGCCCCTTGCTTAGTCACATCGCTGGCGGTAACGGTGAAAACAGATCATACGCGGCGCATTGCGAAACTGTTCCGGCAACGCGCGTAGAACGTGCATGGTGCGGCAACGAATTTGGTTGAGTGATTCACTCAAAGTCATCGTCCTTGCCCGGGGGCCTTAAATAGCCTCCTTTCTAACCTAGCTAGTCTAGCAAATACTGGCTGGCGGTCTATGGCCTGAAGTGTCTTTGACAACGCCGTTTTGCGTGGTTGCATACGATTTGATCGCCAGCAAAGAATTGGCCAACCCTGTATAGGGTTGTTACAATTGATTGATAAATGAGGAGGAGGGGGCTTATGAACCGGAGACGGTTCCTCGCGTCATTGGTGTTGGGTGCGGCTTCGACCAGTGCATTGCCAGTGTCTGCACAAATTATGCCCGAGCAAGGCATTCCGCTGCCTGGGTTTCGCTCCCGTGCGGAAGAACTCGCGCGCCGCGCGTGTCGTGAAGGTTTGCCCGAATGCCGCGCGTCGGTGCGCGCGCAATTGGAACTAGAGCGCGCGATTACTGTGATCGCGCCATGGGCGGCTCTTGGAGTTGCTATCCTGGCCGTACTGTTTTGGCTGCGCGCCCAAGAAAAGAAAAAAGCACGGCGGCGGCTTGAAGCGCGCCGGCGTCACGATCCATCGACGTTTCGAAACCTAGATAAAACACAAGCCGACCGTGATCGCGAAAAAGAGCGCGAAGCAGAGAACGACGACGGCCTCTGAGACGTTTTAGCCTAGATGGGCTTTGAGAAAGGCCGCGCCGATTTGAGCACCGTTGCCGTCGATACCGTGCTGTAGTCCTGGAATCGCATAGGATTCAACAGACACGTCTGCGGCTTTCAAGGCTTTTTCAATTTCGCTCATGGCCTGAACCGGAACGACCGGGTCATCTTCACCGTGAACAAGTGTGACCGGCGGCTTGGTTTTGATTTCGTCGGGCAGCAGTTCTGCGCCTACCAAGGCGCCGGAAAATCCAAGTATTCCTGCGAGTTGTTCTGTTCTGCGCAAGCCGACATGCAACGCCATCATAGTGCCCTGGGAAAATCCGAATAAGACTAATCTGTTGGCCTGCAGGCTGTGATGTTCGAGAATTTGATCTAGGTACCGGTCCAGAGCCGGTCCGGCTTTTCTGGCGCCCTTGATCATGCCGTTAAATGTGGCGCCCATACGAATGGGGTCGCGCCGCATCAAATCCGGGTCAAAGTCCGAGAGACCAAACCATTGGTACGCGCCACCCATACCGCCTTCCCAGCCTTCGGGGGCATTTGGGGAGTAAAAAACAGCATTGGGCAGAATTCGTGCAAAGAATGGTGCAAGCCCGATCAGATCATTACCGTTCGAGCCGTAGCCGTGCAGTAGAACTACTGCGGCGTTCGCGGGCTCGCCAGAGGAGGGCGGTAAGGTCGGGCCGGAGAGGGCGTCGATTTCGGTCATGGGTACACAGCGCTACTGGTCTAATGCGGTTGAAAGTCTAGCTTGCCTAAACCTTTTCTTTGGCGGCTCCAGCACATAGGCTAGGAGAACAGGTTAGGTTCTTTCGATACAAGGAAAACGAAGCGGTGACCAGCCACTCCTACCAGCAAGCGGCGAAAACGGCCCATGTCTGAAAAAGATGCTGTATTATTTGCCAACGACGCGTTTTACGCGGCTTTTGCCGAGCGGGATCAAGACGCAATGGAGCGGGTTTGGTCCGCTGAGAAGCCTATCAGTTGCACACATCCCGGATGGCAAACCCTAGATGGTCATGAAGAGGTCATGGAGAGTTGGGCCGCTATTTTGTCCAATCCGGAGGCGCCGGAGATATTTTGCCGTGCACGGAGGGCGGCCATTTATGGTGATATGGCGATTGTGACCTGTGTTGAAGAAATCACGACCCAAAACGACGAGCATGAATTCCTCGCGGCAACGAACGTGTTTGTGAGAACCGGCCGCGTCTGGACGATGGTCCATCATCAAGCAGGACCGGTGCACATAGACCCCGATAGTTTCGATGATGAGGACGAAGACCCAGCCCCGGCTATCAACTGAGCGTCTGTGGAAATAGTCGGTTTGCGCGAACTCTATGAGTCGGTTTCGTCTTCGCTCTGACCGGTCTGAGAACGCGCCGATTCGCCAGCCCGGTAGGGGGCATCTTGTAAGAAGGCCGGCGTAAATCCTCCAAAGGCAATAACGTCGTCACCGATATCCATCTCGGCAATGCCATGAGGGTTACGACGGGTCTTCCGCGCGCGTTCGTTCGGACTACGTCGGTCATCGTCGCGATTTTTGCGCGGCTGGTCAGCTTTTGGTTTTTCAGACTCGGTTTTCTCAGGCGGTGATTCTGGTGAAGGCTGTGGTAGTGCCTCCGCAGACGCTGCCTTGGGTGCGGCCTCGGACACAGTGTCGGGCACTTGTTCAACTGCGGGTGTTGAGTCTGATTGCGCTGCCACTGTTTTCGGCGCGGGCTCTTTTTTGGCTCTGGGCTTGGCGCTTCGGCCACCACGGGGTCTTCCGCGTTCCCGCTTGCCGGTGCTTTTTTCATCACTCGCGTCTGAGGACGATATCGTTAATTCCGCGAGTTCGTCGATGACCAGCGTCGGGATAGCCTGCTTTAGCATTTTCTCGACAGCGGCGAGAAGTTTGACGTCGGCAGGAGAGGCCAGTGTATAGGCGTGGCCCTCTTTTCCGGCCCGCCCAGTACGCCCGATGCGATGAATGTAGTCCTCGGCGTTCACGGGTACATCGAAGTTAATAACGTGGCTGACGTTTGAAATATCAAGTCCGCGCGCGGCGACGTCGGAACAGACCAGCAATTCCGCTTCGCCGGCTTTAAATTTCGCGAGCGTCTCATTGCGTTTAGATTGCGGCATATCGCCATGCAGGGCGACCGCATCGAAACCATGACTTGTCAGGGACTTGTACAGGATATCGACATCTTTTTTACGGTTGCAGAAGATGAATGCATTGTGGACGTCCTTGACCCGCAAGATACGCCTTAGGGCCTCGCGCTTGTCATCGTTTCTGACGGCGACGACGCCTTGCTCAATCGTAGTTGCCGCGGTGGCAGGCAGGCTGACGGCTATTTCCTTGGGGTTCATCAGGAATTTGTCCGCTAGCTTTTTGATTTCTTTATCCATAGTCGCCGAAAAGAACAGCGTTTGACGGATTTTTGGCAGGAGGCCGACGATACGCTCTACGTCGGGGATAAAGCCCATGTCGAGCATACGATCAGCTTCGTCGATCACGAGTAGCTTCACATCGTTCAGCAATATCCGGCCGCGCTCGTATAAATCCAGCAAGCGACCGGGGGTGGCGATAAGAACATCAACGCCGCGTTCCAGCGCTTTTTCTTGATCGGTGAACGAGCTTCCACCGATAAGAAGCGCCATGGAAAGGGATTGATACTTGCCGTATTTGGCGAAGTTGTCGGCGATTTGGGCGGCTAGCTCGCGGGTTGGGGCAATGATGAGTGAGCGCGGCATACGCGCTTTGGCGCGGCCATCGGCGAGAATATCAATCATCGGCATGGTGAATGCCGCAGTTTTGCCTGTTCCGGTTTGGGCAACGCCGAGCACATCGCGTCCCATAAGCACCACTGGGATCGCTTGTTCCTGAATCGGGGTCGGTGTCAGGTATCCGGCGTCTGAAACGGCTTTTAGAGTGTCCGGCGTAAGGCCGAGGTCTGCAAAATCCATCGTCACGGAAATTCTTTGTCGCGGGCTATTTTAAGGCTGCCTTGTTTAGGCCAAAGGCGGGCAGCGCGGCGCGACATGTTCACGGGGCGGCATAATAGGTGTTAGTTTGCCGGTGTCAACGCCGGAAACATAAGGAATCCGGCCAATTTTGTGTAAATTTTTAGTGTGGGCAGGTTATGGCACGTTCTAAACACCTCATCCTTCTTCCTGGATTACTCTGTGACGAGGCCCTTTGGGCGCATCAGATCAAGGCTCTCGAGGGTACGGTAGACATCACGGTCGGTGATCTCACGAAACTCGAGACTATGGAAGAACTAGCGCGTCAGATTTTAAGCGACGCACCGCCAAAATTTGCCCTGGCCGGTTTGTCGATGGGGGGCTACGTCGCGCAAGAAATTATGCGCCAACAGCCGGAGCGGGTAGAGCGCCTTGCATTTGTGAATACGAATGCGCGCGCAGATAGCGATGCGCAACGCAAGGTACGCACTGGATTAGTTGAGCTGGCCGTTGTCGGAAAATTTAAGGGCGTCACGCCTCGTTTACTGCCCAGTCTGATCCATCCGTCGCGTATGGAAGACCCAGATGTGGCGGGTGTCGTGATGGAGATGGCCGAGCGCATGGGGCAAGACGTGTTCAAGCGGCAGCAGATGGCGATCCTGGAGAGGAAGGACAGCCGCGAAGATTTACGTGCCATTCGCGTGCCGACGCTGATTCTGGCGGGGCGCGAGGATTTGCTCTGTCCGCCTAAGGTGCAGGAGGAGATGGCCGAGCGAATCGATCATGCAAAGCTTGTTCTCGTGGAGCACTGTGGACATCTGGCTCCTCTTGAGCGGCCGGACGAAGTAACGGCGGAACTTGATGCCTGGTTAGGATAGTTATCTCGCGGACAGGGAGCGAGTGATGGTTCGCGCAGTACAAATAGAGTCTCTCAGCGCGCTCACACTTTTTACCGGTGATATGACGCGTTCGGTCGCGTTTTATAAGATGCTTGGGTTCGATCTCGCTAGAGGTGGTCCCGAGGCAGCCTTTACGACATTTCGTGCGGGATCTCAGTTTCTCAATCTCACCTCGGAAGGCGAGGGTAAGTTTTGTGAGGTCTGGGGCCGAGCGATTTTTTATGTGAGCGATGTCGACGCGATGTATCAGCGGGCGCTGGCGCTAGGTTTTACACCCGATTTCGCGCCAAGAAATGCCGCGTGGAATGAGCGATATTTTCATATCAAAGACCCCGACGGTCACGAGATTAGTTTCGCGCGACCGTTGGGGCCTTGATGTCAATTAGTCGGCGGGCGTTTCAACGTCTAGCAATTCTACTTTGAACAAGAGTGTAGAGCCGCCTGGAATTGGGCCGGAATCTCGTTCGCCGTAGCCAAGCTCGGCGGGAATAGCAAATTGCCAGATCTCGCCAAGGCGCATCAATGGCACACCGATTTGCCATCCCTGAATAACACCACTCAACGGGAACGTGGCGGGTTCTCCGCGCGCGTAGGAACTATCAAATACATTTCCGTTAATGAGCTGGCCTTCATAGTGCACAGTCACGCGACTACCTGGCGCGGGCTTTGGGGCATCGCCGGCAGCTTCTTTCTCGACGTAATACTGCAAACCCTCGGGTGATTGAGTCCAACCGTCGCGATTAGCATTTTCATTTAGAAAAGCATCCTGTGCGGCTCGCCATACAATACGCGGCGGCGGTCCTGCTTCGGCTGGGTCGCTCGCTGGTTGTTGGGTTTCCGTTTCAGAGGCTGTCTGCGGCGCGTCTGTTGCAGGCTTATTATAATATACGACTACGGCGATGATCAGAATAACGACCACGACCGCACCAACACCTAGAGCAACTTTCATTTGACTACGTATCCTTCGATTAAGAGCTGAAGCACGGGCACTATACCAATAGTTCCACTAGAAACTCACGAGTTCAACACGCGCACCATCCGGGTCGGTGACGAATACGACTTCGGGCCCTGGCTTGTCCGGGGTGCCCTCGAGCGTGCGAGTATTCTCAAGAACCGTTCCACCAAGGCGGCGAACCTTCCCAAGGACTTGCTCCAGGTCGCCGACGCGCAGTGCAATATCACCCCAGCCTGGGTAAATGACCGGCAAGTCCCGCGCTGGTCCGGCGTATTTGGGCTTGTCGAATTGGCGAACCAACACGCGAACCGATCCAAGGCTCAAGAAGCGAGCCTTTACTTCGATTGGGGTTGGCAATCCGAAGATGCGGGCTGCCTGACCGTCTGGCGTGATTGGTGGCGAGGCCGTGAAACCGAATGCCTCGGTGTAGAATCGCGTGGTGCGTTCCATATCTGCCACATTAATGGCTATATGCAGAATGCTGGCCTGGGGCTGCCCGGTTTGAGCCTGCGCGGATGACTGAGCCCCCCCTGCTATCACGCCGATGGCTAGCGCTAGACCGGATCTAATTGCGTTTGTGAGCATTGCGCGACGACCAGGTGGTGCCGCAGAGAAATTTTTGCTGTCCATTTTACGTTCCCCCCAAAATCATATCCGTTTCACATCATCTCCGAGCGTTTTGGTTTGCCGCTCAAATACTAGCCAACTCAACCGGTGTCCTCATGAATAGCGGTTACGACAACGCGCACTTGCTCCTCCAGGTTAGTTAGGGCGCGATCCAATGCTGCCTCATCCCCGGCAGTGATGAACTGTTCAATGTGTCCCGAGAGCTCGAATATCTGGGTCATTTGCAATGTTCCCGAGAGCCCTTTCAATGAGTGAGCCGTTCGTTTTGCCAATTCCTTGTCTGTTTTGAACTCGGACCGAATCTGTGCAGCAATGTCCGTGTGATTGGTCGCGAACTTTTGGAGCACGGCATTTAAATCTTGTTTTGGAATTCCGAGTTGATCAGCGAGGTCATCGATTTGGAATTTTGCGGGAGATGCAGTGGGATTGATGGCGGGCTCATGGTTGATTGCATGAGTGCCCTGCCTATTTTCTTCCTCTACGGGAACATGCAAGTTTTCGCCCATCACTGAATCTATGACGGTTACCAGTTCAAATGGGTCTATGGGCTTGGAGGCTATGCCGTTCATGCCCGCGGCGTAATAGCTTTTCTTGCTGTCTTCCATGACATCGGCCGTCAAAGCAACAATGGGAATATCCGACTTGGGGCCGTCCAGCTGTCTGATAAGTCTTGCGGCATCGGGCCCAGACATTTTCGGCATGCGGACATCCGACAGAATGAGGTCGTAGGAATTCGCAAGGTGCATGTCGATCAGTTCTTGCCCGTCATTGGCAAATTCGATGGCATGTCCGATCTCATCAATAATCGCCGCTAAAATTTCCTGATTGAGTTTACTATCCTCGGCAACCAGTATTTTGAGTCGCCGGGTCGAGCGGAAGCGGGTGGCTCGTTGTTGCCCATAAACGTTTATCTCGCTCACGGGTTTGAGCGCAGGCTTGTAGGGGACCGTAAACCAGAAAGTGCTCCCCTGATTGAGTGCGCTTTCTACGCCTATTTCGCCGCCCAGTAGGGTCACGAGGCGTTTGCAAATCGCCAATCCCAATCCGGTCCCATGATAATTCCTTTGAATTGAAGCATCTGCTTGGGTGAAATCCTCAAACAGAAGTCCGACAGACTCTGGGGAAACGCCGATACCAGTGTCTGTGACGGCGAGCCGAATAAATTGTTCATCACCTTCTTGCTCGATCAACGAGCCGTGCACTGTGACAGAGCCGTGCCGGGTAAACTTTACGGCGTTGCCAATCAAATTGACCAGAATCTGTCTTATGCGCGTCGGATCGGAATTCACAGCCGCCGGGAGTTCGGCTGGTAACTCTAATTTCATGGCGACTTGGTCGTCCGCTACGCTACCTTTTTGCTCAGCGAAGAAGCTAAAGACGTCTTGAATCAACGATGGCAAATGAAAATCGAGATTCTCGATTTCAAGTTTCCCAGCCTCCATTTTCGACATATCCAGAATGTCGTTAATTATGGTCAGCAACGATTTCGTTGAGTCTTTTATTCGCTGGACTTGCAATTTATTTGAGTCCGGCAGGGGCTCCCGAAGAAGGATGTCTGCATACCCCATCACCACTGTCATCGGTGTGCGAATTTCGTGGCTCATCGACGCGAGAAATTCTGATTTTGCCTTGTTGGCAGCATCGGCATCTTCCCGAGCATGGATTAAGTCACGGGTGATCCCCTGACGTTCGGACAGCAGCCGACCAATAAACAGCAGCGGAAATACAATGAACGCTCCGCCGATCAAGAACGTGGCAATTATGGTGTTTTCATTGCGCGCCGTTTGCGGCCAGCCGTTTATAGGAACAGCGAGTAGCTGCCATTCACCATATGGAAGCGACACGGTTGCTGTTTCAGGATTGTTGTTGAGAATGTCCGGGCTGCCGTGAAAAAACTCTCCACTTTGGCCTTTGGAGTCCTTGCCACGTATGGCTATGGAAAGAGTTTCTTCGCTGTTGGCCAAGCCGCTATCTTCGTAAAGACGCTGTACGTCAATGACCGTAGAAATAAGACCCCAGAACCGCCCGGGCTCGCTCGTGCTTTCAGCAGTGAAAACTGGGAGTCGTGCGATAAAGCCTTGCCCGCCCTGGCGTAAGTCGACGGGACCGGCAATGACCAACTGATTTAAGTCTCTTGCCAGCAGCGCCGCCGTTCTCTGGTTTTCATTTTTAGTGTAGTCGAGCCCGAGCGCGCCTTCATTCCCTTCCATGGGGAACATCATGCTGATGACAAGGTCTGGCGCGCCTCCAATATTTCTGAGCTGGTTGCGGCCTTGAAAAAGGTGGCTCGCGAGTGCGGCAAATCTCTCCTGCTTCATGTCTGGTTCTGTCGCGACCGAAGCTGCAAGCCCCTGAACAAGGTTGGCGTTGTTGTATATATTCGCTTCGAGGCGGGCACGAAGCTGGCTGAGTTGCGCGGAAACTTGGAGGTGCGCATCGCTTCGCGTTGTACTTCGTCCAAGCTGAACGGAAGTTATCAAGAAGACGAGAACGATCGCGAATGCGAGGATCGCGAGGAGATAGGCGATCCATGGGCTAAGTAGTTTCTGAAATGTTGCGGTCTGCAGCCTTTGCACTTGGGGGGCTCTCCGGTCATACATGAACGACGTTGCGGGTCGAATTGCCCGACCTTGGAAACGGCGCACCCGCCAGCTATAGGCTAAAATAGCGAGACGAACGGTTTTGCTAAGCAATCGCTTTCCAACTTGTAGATTGCGACAAGACTATCGCATACGCGAATACAGCACAAAAGTGCGCTCCTCTAATCACGGTTTGATCGCCATGTTGAACGATGTCTCGGGTGCAATGGCGGCTTAGTCTTGTCCTATTGTGATCGGCCCGTTGCGTGCTTGTGGTCGTCAGCGTCAAGTTGATATAATCGCGTAAGGGCTTGAAACAGGGGAGGGCCCAGCTTTTCACGATCAGCTGGAAGGGCCTGGCATTTGCCTAAACCAGCGAAGAGTTGGAGAATTTGAGTTGGATAGCATGAAGAGAACTATTCAAGTTTTGGTTGTGCTAGGTGCTGCGGCGTTCTGTGCGGGCTGTGCCGGAGAAAATGCCGGAGACGTCTTAGGTAGTGCCTTGATTGGAACTGCAAATTCCTGGTGCCAATCCTCGTCAAATTGTGTCTCCGGCGTTAATCGGGACCCGTTGGCGGCCCGGCCACCCTGGGAAAACCCGTCTAGTCCGCCGCGCGGCACGCCGCTCCGACCGTTTCCACCGAGGTAAGAGTCCGAATAAGTGGGCGATGGGCTTGCATCGGACAGGCCCATTGGTTATAACCCGCCCGCTTTTCACGGTCTTGAGGGGACGTCCTCGTTCCCTGCGCCATCCAAAAGGTAGTTGTTATGAAAGTTCGTAATTCCCTGAAGTCTGCTCGGACTCGCGACAAGAACTGTAAAATTGTTCGCCGCAGAGGGAGAGTGTTTCTGATCAATAAGAAAAACCCGCGCTTCAAGGCGCGGCAAGGCTGAGCGCGATCAACGCGTTCGCCCATCGGGAGGAACTTTAGCCGCGGGATCGTGTATCCCGCGGTTTTTTATTTGCCGGTTGAATTAATTTTCAGAGGTCTCGCCGCCAATCCAGACCACGCGGACCATGTTGGTTGAGCCAACCTTGCCGAAGGGCATGCCGGCAGTAATGACCAGGGTTTGGCCGTCCCGGCCAATGCCGCATTGAGCAGCTCCTTTCACGGCCACTTCGCCGATGTCATCCACCTTGTGGATGAAATCACCGACCAGGGCGTGAACACCCCAAACCAGCCCCATGCGCCGTCCGGCTTCTAGGCTAGGTGTAATACATAAAATTGGCACATCTGGGCGCTCTTGCGCGGCGCGCAATGTGGTCGAACCCGACGATGTGAATGTGACGATGGCCGCAGCATTGAGGGTATGGGCAATCTGCCGCGCCGCGGCGGTGATCGCGGCGGGGGAGGAGTGTTCGGTCTCCAAGCGTCCTGCATCCATAAGCTTCAAATAGTGCTCGTCGCTTTCGACCTGACAAATGATCCGGTGCATAGTGGCGACGGCGCGCACCGGAAACATGCCTGCGGCGGTTTCCGCCGACAGCATCACCGCATCGGCGCCATCATAAACGGCCGTGGCCACATCCGATGCCTCTGCGCGCGTCGGCACAGGCGATTTGATCATGCTGTCGAGCATCTGAGTCGCGACGACTACAGGTTTGCCCTGAGCGCGACAGGTTCTAATGATGCGCTTTTGTAGGACCGGGACTTGTTCGAGCGGCATCTCTACGCCGAGGTCCCCGCGCGCCACCATGACCGAATCCGATAACGCGACGATGGCGTCAAGCTGATCGAGAGCGGCTGGTTTCTCCAATTTGGAAAGGATACCTGCTCGCCCAGCCACAGCCTCGCGCACCTCTGCAACGTCCTCCGGCCTTTGTACAAAACTGAGCGCGACCCAATCGACGCCCTGGCTAAGGCCGAATTCCAGGTCGGCCTTGTCCTTGTCCGTCATGGCGGGAATCGGTAGGGCCACATCGGGAACATTGACGCCTTTCCGGTCCGAAATGGTGCCGGGGATCACAATTTCGGTTTCGGCAAAGTCCTTGCCGCAGTCCTTCACACTGAGGCGCAAATGGCCGTCATCAATCAGCAGGGTCGAACCCGGTTTCAGAGCTGCAAAAATTTCTGGGTGCGGGAGCTGCACGCGCGTTTCGTCGCCGGGAGCGCTATCCAAATCCAGGCGGAATTTGGTGCCGGGCTTTAAAACAACTTTGCCGTCCTTGAATTTCCCGACGCGGAGCTTTGGACCCTGTAAATCCATCAAGATTGTGATGGGGCGGCCAGTCTCTTTTTCGAGATTGCGGATAGCGGCAATGGAGGCTGCGTGATCGGCGTGCGATCCGTGGCTAAAGTTCAGCCGGAAAACATCGGCGCCTGCCTCGTACAAATCGGCGATGGTTTCCGGGTCATGGCTTGAAGGCCCTAGGGTGGCGATGACCTTGGCGCGCCGCCCACGATGGTTTGGTTTTGTGTTTGTCATAGCGGAAATGTACACGGGATCATGGCGTTAAGCGAGCGGCGGTTCGATGACGGTGTCACCGACGCCGCCTGTGTTGATTATGGCAACGGCGGCGTTGTTATGCCACGGTGATCGCCCCAAAACGGCGCCCGATTGGAGAGATACTGTGAGACAGCAGTTACGAGTTCTAACACTTTGCATTGCGGCTCTTTTGTTTGCGCATCCCGCCGCAGCAGATGACGCGAATCCTTTGATAGGCCAATGGGTTGATCAGCTTCCCAATGGGGCTGCCATGATCACTGAATTTACCGCCGATACCATCTCCTTTTGGGCCGTGAACCCGGCGGGCGCGAAAAGTGAGGCCAACACCGCACCGATAACTTTTGAGACGTCGCCAGATGGTGGTGTGACCATTTTCATAAGCGGCCAAGACGATACGCCGCTTACGGCGGTCATGCGCGGCGCCGACACCGTGGAGTTGGTTTTCCCGGGAATGGCGTCACGCCGGTTGACCCGACGTCCGACAGAATAGCGCTGCGTGATGTCGTCTATAGTCCTCGGGCCCGAAGATCCCGCGCCAGTCGAAATCATCAATCCGTTCGCCGTATCGCCCGTTTTGATTACCGGCGACCACACCGGTAACGCTGTGCCTCGGGCGATGAACGGCCTCGGGCTTCCAGCGCCTGAGCTTGAACGGCATATCGCGTGGGACATTGGCGCGGCCGGTGTTGCGCGTAGCCTTGCGCACAAGATGACCGCAACTGCAGTGCTTGCGGTGTATTCACGGCTTTTGATCGACCCCAATCGTCCGTTGGGAGATCCGGAGTGTATTCCTGCGACCAGTGACGGAACGCCCATTCCTGCCAACGCGGATTTGTCCGATGCGGATATCGAAGCGCGCGCCAATGCGTTCTACTGGCCCTATCACCGTGTGACCGATGAACAGATCGGGCGATTGCGCCGGGCGGGGCAGGTGCCGGCGATCATCGCGGTTCACACTTTTACACCGGCAATGAACACCGCCGGTACAACGGCGATGAACACCGCCGGTACACCGGCAATGAAGCCGGCCGGTGATTCGGCGCGGCCCTGGCATGTCGGGGTGTTGTACAGCCGGGATGAACGCTTGCCCCGTCCGCTCATGGACGCCCTGAAAGCTGAGGAAGGGCTCGTGGTCGGCGACAACGAACCCTATTCGGGCATCACCCATGGCTATGCGCTTAAAATTCACGGCTTGGCCCATGGTCTGCCGCACGTTGAACTGGAAATTCGTCAGGACCTGGTTGCCGATGTGACGGGTCAGGAAAGGTGGGCGAGTCTGCTCGCCAAGGTTCTGGCGCCTATTCTGAGCCAGCCAAGCTTCAACAGTATTGTGCATATCTAGTAAAAATCTGCGACTGAGGAGATCGAGATGGACGAGAACACCCGCCTAAAAGTCGAAGCGGCCGCTTTTCGCGGATTGGTTCAGCATTTGCAAAAGCGCACCGATGTGCAGAATATCGATATCATGAACACGGCGGGATTTTGTCGGAACTGTCTGGCGAAATGGTACCGCGCCGCCGCAGAGCATTTCGGCGAAGAGATGTCCTACGATCAGGCTCAGGAAGTCATCTATGGCATGCCGGTTGGCGATTGGAAGTCCAAGCATCAAAAACCGGCATCGCCCGACCAGCAAAAGCTATTCGAGGAGACTAAGCCGCTGCATGCGGAAATTACGGTGGTGGAGTAGGGGCTCAATGCAGGGGGAGGGCGGCGGAAAAATTCTATCCCCGTTATCCTCGTAATCCACAGGGTGCCCGGTCTTGTTTGGTCCGGGCGCGCTGTTAATGTCCGCCTCGGATTGGTTTTTGCGAGGGAGTACACCCAATGCCCGACGGCGCAGGTATTTCGGCTCAGCGGCTTAAGAGCTTTATTCAGCGGATTGAGCGGCTTGAAGAAGAAAAGAAGGCTCTCGGGGCAGATATTCGCGAAGTCTATTCCGAAGCGAAGTCCACCGGCTTTGACGCCAAGATCATGCGTCAGGTGGTGAAAATCCGGCAAATGGATAAATCGGAGCGCGAAGAGCAGGAATCGTTGCTACAGGTTTATCTGGAAGCTGTCGGCGAATAGCGGCTGGCTACATCAGCGCATCGGCTAATAACGCGAGTCCCACCATTGCTGCGGCAACTGCGAGCCCGCCAAGGACCATCTTGGTGCGCTCGCCGCGGCCACGGCTGAAGATGATGGCCGCAAGAATAGTGCCTATCACCAGCACCGCGAAAATTGGATTGCTTCCGGTTAGTAGCAAAGCCGAGTTCCTCTAACTCTCCTAGTACAAAGCATCCAGCGCCGCGCCGTACTCTTTGACGATGGCATGACGGCGCACTTTCAAAGTAGGCGTCATTTGACCGTTCTCCACCGTGAACGGCTGCGGCGCAATCACGAACTTGCGCACTTTTTCAAGCGGGCCGAGTTGTCGGTTGGCGCGCTCGACCGCCTTGGCGATGACAGACCTGAACTGCGCATTGCGCGACAGGCTTTCTAAGTCACCGGCAACGCCGTGGGTGCCGCCCCAGGCCGTTGCGAAGTCAGTGTCGGGCACTATAAGCGCAGTGATGTAGGGCTTCTTGTCGCCGTAGGCCATAGCCTGGCCGATGGCTTCTTCAAGACACAAGATGCCTTGAATGTGCTGCGGCGCCACGTTATCTCCGCCCGAGTTGACGATAATATCTTTCTTGCGGTCGGTGATTTCAATGTAGCCGTCGTCGTCGATCTGACCGACGTCACCGGTATGCAACCAGCCGTCCTTGTCGATCGCGAGCAGCGTTGCGTCGGGGTCATTCCAGTAACCCTTCATGACCAATTCGCCGCGCACAAGTATCTCGCCATCGGCGGCGATTTTTACTTCTACGCCATTGAGCGCCGGCCCGACGGTTTTTAGCTTGATGCGTTTGGGGAGGTTGGCGCTGATAATCGGCGCTGCTTCGGTTTGCCCATAGCCTTGCAGCAGAGGCACGCCCAAAGCGATGAAGAATAGCCCCACATCGTAGTTGAGCGGTGCGCCGCCGGAAACCATGGCCTTTAAACGCCCGCCGAACCGCTTGCTGACTTTGCGCCGGACAAGAATGTCACACATCTTGTCCTGGGCTTTCTCCCATGCGCTCATGGCCTCTGGCGTTTCGTAGCGCTTGCGGCCGAGTTCTAGAGCCAAATCAAACAACCGTCGCCGAAATTTCGATTGGCTTTTAAGGCCGGAGAGAATCCGTTGACGCATGCTTTCGTATAAACGCGGGACCGCGGTCATAACGGTCGGCCGCGCTTCGGTCAGATTGGTCGTCAGAGTTTCAACGCGTTCGGCGTAATATATTTGCGCGCCGAGCGAGAGCGGGAAAAACTGTCCGCCGCAATGTTCGTAAGCATGAGACAACGGTAGGAACGATAGGAAAACCTCATCACCAATTCCTAGAGTTTCAATTACTCCCGTCGCCCCCATGCAATTGCATAGAATATTGCCGTGGGTCAGCATTACGCCGCGCGGCAAACCTCCTGTGCCCGATGTGTATATTAGCGCACACACATCGTCGCGCTTGAGCGCATTCATTTCCGCTGGGGGTTCGCTCTGACCAGCACCCGCGGACATGAGGTCGGACCACGGCAGGGTTGTGACATCCGAGGGCATTGTCTTCTCGGCCTCGTCCATCACGTAAATGGTGACGTTCTGATTGGCTTCGGATGCAGCCATAATCAAGCGTTTAGCCAATTCGGGTGTCGAGACAATTGCGACCGTACTGCCGGAGTCATTCAAGATATGCAGATGATTGAGTGCGGTATTGGTGGTGTAGGTGGGCACGGCGATCGCGCCGGCGGTCATGATCGCCATATCGGCAATAAACCACTCGGGCCGATTTTCAGAAACCAGCATAACGCGATCACCCGGCTTAACTCCGGCGGCCTTTAGGCCATGGGCCACGGCGACTACGTGTTCGCGAACGGTCTTCCATGTGCGCGCGCGGTAGATGCCGTCGATCTTTGCCCATAGAAACGGACGCTCGCCGAGGCGATTCGCCTGGGTGAAGAACATGCCCGGCAGGCTAGTCATGGTTTGTGTATCTATGGCATTGGAAGTGTTCGCCACGTGCCGTATCCCCCCGTTATCGCTCCAGTGCCGCTATTGTCGGCTAACTGCCATATTCTTCAAGCTTATGAGGCTCTGTGTCCAGCCGGATCGACGACTTGCGGTTACACAGGTTTTGTGTCCATTTCCAATGAGATCTGCTGCCCCCAAGAAGATAGCCGCAAAACGAGGTGCCTTATGACTATTCAAAGCAATTTTCCGCAAATCGTGCGCAAGGACGAACCGAGCGACGGCGCAGCAGCCATTAATTTGGGAGACATGCCGGAATGGAACCTCTCAGACTTATATGAGGGGCCGGACAGTCCGGCACTTTCTCAAGATTTCGCCGATCTGGAATCAAGTGTAGAGGCTTTTGAAAATCATCGCGGCAAGGTTGCGAATTTAGCCGGTGCGGAGTTCGGCGGGGCCATTGCGGCCTACGAAGCAATTGACGAGATGCTGGGTAAGGTTGCCAGCTACGCGCAGCTCTATCAATCAGTTGATGTAGCCGATCCGGCACGCGGACGATTTTATCAGGACACGCTTGAACGCCTGACGGACTTGTCGGGCCGGCTTCTATTTTTCACTCTCGAAATTAATCGCCTGGACGAACCTGCGCTGAACGAGAAGATGAAGCACGAAAGCGCGGCAAAGTACGCTCCTTGGGTGCGCGACCTGCGCGTACTGCGCGATCACGAGCTTACCGACGATCTTGAGCGGCTTTTTCTCGATAAATCCACGAGCGGCCGCACTGCTTGGACCCGTCTATTCGATGAAACCCTTGCCGAGATGCGCTGTCAGGTCGGCAATGAAAACCTGACACTGACGGAAGCCTTCAACCGCCTGTCTGATGCCAAAGAAGACCGCCGAAAGGTCGCCGCCAAAGCAATCGGTGAGTCTCTGTCGGAAAAAACATCATTGTTTACGCTCATTACGAATGTGCTGGCCAAGGACAAGGCCGTTGAGGATCAGTGGCGAAAATTTCCAAGGCCCGTATCCTCGCGCAACCTCTCCAACCTCGTGGAAGACGAGGTGGTGGAGGCTCTGGTCACTGCTGTTAAGGATAGTTATGCGTCCACTTCACATCGTTACTATGCGCTAAAAGCCAAATGGTTTGGCAAAGACAAGCTGGATTATTGGGACCGCAATGCGCCGTTGCCTGATGCCGATCATCGCGACATTCCCTGGGCCGAAGCGCGGGAAACCGTACAAAATGCCTATGCGGAATTTTCAGGACAGCTTGCGGAAATTACCCACTCGTTTTTCACCAAGAACTGGATTGATGCACCGGCTCGTCCGGGGAAAGCCTCCGGCGCGTTCTCGCATCCCGTGGTGCCATCGTCTCACCCATACATCTTGCTCAACTATCTAGGGACGCCGAACGATGTCATGACGCTCGCGCACGAACTCGGCCATGGTGTTCATCAGGTGCTTGCAGGCGGACAGGGACATCTCATTTGTGGAACACCTTTGACGCTGGCTGAAACCGCATCGGTGTTCGGCGAGATGCTGACATTTAAAGCGATGCTCAGAAAAGAAACGCGTCCGGCCGAGCGTCGTGCGTTGCTGGCCGGTAAAGTAGAGGACATGCTGAACACCGGCGTGCGCCAAATCAGTTTGCATGAGTTTGAGCGTCAGGTTCATGACGAGCGCCGGAACGGTGAATTGTCGGAAGAACGTCTTTGCGAGATTTGGCTTCAGGTGACGAAAGAGGCCCAGGGGCCAGCCTTCCAATATGACGAGGAGTATCGGGTATACTGGACCTACATCAGTCACTTCGTTCAGGTGCCGTTTTACGTCTATGCGTATGCGTTTGGCGATTGCCTCGTGAATTCACTGTATGATGTGTATGAGTCTGGCGCTGTCCCGGATTTTCAAAGCAAGTATCTCGATATGTTGTCATCGGGCGGGCGCTTACGGCACAAAGAACTGCTGGCGCCATTTGGTCTGGACGCTAGCGACCCGGGGTTTTGGCGCCGGGGGATGAAAACGATCGAAGGGTTTATCGACGAGCTAGAGAAGATGGAAAATTAACAGTACCTGGCACTATTAATAATGAACGTGCCTCCAAAAGAGAGCAAACCTGCTTCTCCGGTCAGTGAAAATACGCTTCGCGGCCGTGTTAAGCGCTACGCCCAAGTCGGCGGCGCCATCGGCGGGCTTGCGGCGCGTACGATGGGTGGCCGCATGGTGGGCGGTAAGCGCGATAGCGCTAAAGATGCGGAGGGACTGAAGCGCGCTCTGGGCGGCCTCAAGGGGCCGTTGATGAAGGTGGCGCAGATCCTGGCATCCATTCCTGAAGCAATACCGCCGGAATACGCGCAGGAACTAGCGCACCTTCAGGCAAACGCGCCGCATATGGGCTGGCCTTTTGTTAATCGGCGCATGACGACCGAGCTTGGCCCCGGTTGGAAGGCTCGGTTTAAGTCTTTTGAGCGCGAGGCGGCGCGGGCGGCATCACTCGGGCAGGTCCACCGCGCGGTGTCGAAGACCGACGAGGCTCTTGCCTGTAAGCTGCAATATCCGGACATGGATTCTGTCGTGGCCGCCGATCTGCGTCAGTTGAAACTGATCTTCGCTGCGTACCGCCGTTTCGACCCGGCGATTGACCCTTCGGACATTCACGCCGAGATTGCCGAACGTCTCACCGAGGAGTTGGATTACGGCAACGAAGCCTGCAACATGGCCCTCTACCGGCAAATGCTCGCGCTCGAAAAAGGCGTGCATGTGCCTGATGTGTTTGACGCGCTATCCACCCGGCGGCTGCTCACCATGTCTTGGCTCGAGGGACGGCCTATTAAGGACGTTGCGGCAGACGCCGACCAAAAAACCCGCGATGAGATCGCCGTGAATATGTTTCGGGCATGGTACGTGCCTTTCTATAAATTTGGCGTGATTCATGGCGACCCGCACTTGGGCAATTACACGGTTCGTGATGACGGCAGCGTTAACCTCATGGACTTCGGGTGTATTCGAATATTCGGCCCGGAATTCGTCAAGGGTGTGATCGACTTGTACCGCGCGCTGGAGGAGGGCGACCACGAGTTGGCCGTCTCGGCGTATGAGACTTGGGGCTTTGTTGGCTTGAGTCGCGAGATGATTGAAACCCTCAACATTTGGGCCTCATTTGTTTATGCGCCGTTGATGGAAGATCGGCCGCGCCTTGTTGAAGAGACCAATGCCGCGGAATATGGCCGCGAAACTGTGACGAAGGTGCACAAAGAACTGAAGCGGCTTGGCGGCGTAAAGCCGCCCCGCGAATTCGTGCTGATGGACCGCGCGGCCATTGGCCTCGGCTCTGTGTTCATGCACTTGCGGGCAGAGGTTAACTGGTACCGTCTGTTCCAGGAAACCATCGAAGGATTCGATGTTGACGCATTGAAAAAGACGCAAGCGACGGCTTTGAAGAAGGCGGGATTAGGAAGCTAGTGCATCGCTTTGTTGCCTCAGGGAATTCACCGAGCACCAAGGGAGTCATCAATCACAAATTGTGGAGGCAACAATATGAGCTTTCTCGGTTCACGAATACTGGAGGCTAATCATCGAATTGTCGAGCAAGGCGCCATCGACAATATCCCAGACTACTTCAGCAAAAATTATGTCGTGGCAACCGGTGGCAGCGAGAGAGTCGGTCACGAAGTCATTGGAGGATTTACGAAACAGATTCATAAGTCCTTTTCCAGCTTGCAGGTCTCTGTGCAGGTTCTGATGGAAGCCGATAGCTGCGTCGCCTGGCAGAGAACCCTACGAGGGAACCACACGGGAAAATTCCAGGGCTTCCCGGCCTCGGGCCTCCAAATCACATGGCGTGACATGGTTGTGAGTCACTTTGAGGATAGCTTGATCACGAAGGAATGGGTCGTGACAGATTTGGCGGAGGCGCTGCTTAGGTCGAGAAAAAATCTCTGAGTTACGAGGGCGGTTCTTGCCCGAACGTTTCACAAGGCATCGGGTTTATGGCGCAATCCGTTTGCAGGTTGATCACAACCGCGAACATGTTGCTGAGCATCGTGAATTGAATGGGGATGAACCGTCCATCGGCTGAGAAATATAAACGATTATCAACATCGGTCATGCGATTACTTGATCTCGCATTGAATCCGAACACGGGTTCTAGAGTGACCGAGACGGGTACGACGGCTGTTTCTTTCCCGTTAATTGCGGTGCTTCGTATCGGAGCCGTTTTGCCGACAATGTCGTACCGACGCCGGCCATCGTATATCGGCACCCGGAAGCTTTTGGCGGCGCCTGTTGCGCCACCCTGGGCCATGATTTGACGGCGCGCCGCAATGAATGCCCCCATGGGGTCTAGGACGTTTCGGCGCAGTTCTTCGGGCACAGGCTCAGTATCCTCGCGGCGCTCGTCTTCGTTCCAAGGCATGTCATCACGGGACAATTCTTCCCCGGTCACCGGATTGTACAGGCGTTCATTGACGATCGCCTCGCGTGTACCCGGAGCGAATGTCATCATCATTTGGGAGGCGATTTCACCTCCGGTCCATTCTCTTTGAAAACTGACTGGCAGAGGCTGCAACGCTTCGGCGCCGTTTGGGAGTGGCGCAGGTGCAAACTCTCCTTCACCGTTTATGTCGGCGCGAAAATCCTGCACCCACCGCACGACCCCACGAGAGACGACCTCAAGGCCCGAGGTATATCCGGCTTGGCTTTGATCTAGAGTGACCATGAGGTCTGCTACATGTAGGCCGCCGAGCATAGCGGAGTAGGTGAGGCGTTCGATTTGTTCAATATTATCTGCTTTGCCTGGGGACGCTGCAGCGCAACCCAGCAATAGCGCGATTACCGTACTGACTTTAGAAAGTGGCTGTCTTGACCGCATGATAGTGCTCGCCCTTGCTGCTTTCTCATCCCGGTGCTCGGAAGCTAGTCTATCGGATTCTCGAGTAGTTTGCCTATGGGGATGAGAGGGCGTGATGTTTCATAGCTTATAGCCCTCTATGGAGGTTGGGCTTGGCAATTGGGGCGTAAATCTGGTTGTATGCGCTTCTCGCCTACGGAATCCTCAACTAAGAGTGGGGCTCAATACTTCGCCCGCCGCCGTATTTAAGGATATTGCCATGCAAATTGCTGTTTTGAAGGAGCGTCGCGCCGGTGAATTTCGTGTGGCGGCTTCACCGGACTCGGTGAAAAAATTCGTGGCAGCCGGGTGTAAAGTCGCTGTTGAAGCCGGTGCTGGCGCCGGATCGCAAATTTCCGATGATGCGTTCAAGGACGTTGGTGCCACCATCGCAGCGGACGCCGCATCTGCGGCGGGGTCCGCCGATTTGGTTCTCAAGATCCAGAAACCGATGACGGCAGCTGAAGGCACCGATGAGGTTGGGTACCTGAAGTCGGGGTCCGTGCTGATGGCACACCTTCAAGCGCTGACCGATAAACCATTGATGGAGGCGCTGGCCAAGCAGGGGGTCACGACCTTCGCTCTGGAACTAATGCCGCGCATTAGTCGTGCTCAGGCCATGGACATTCTCTCGTCGCAATCAAACCTTTCTGGATACAAGGCCGTGGTCGATGCCGCGTCCACGTTCGGGCGGGCGATGCCGATGATGATGACGGCGGCGGGCACGATCGCGCCGGCGCGAGTGCTGGTGTTCGGTGCGGGGGTCGCGGGTTTGCAAGCCATCGCCACCGCTAAGCGCATGGGCGCCGTCGTGCTGGCAACTGACGTGCGCTATGCGGCGAAGGAACAGGTCGAGTCTCTTGGCGGAAAATTCATCGTCGTTGACGAAGAAAAGATGAAAGCGGCAGAAACCTCGGCTGGCTATGCCAAAGAAATGGACGACGATTTCAAAAAGAAGCAAGCCGAAGCGGTGAAAACCGAAGTGTTGAAATCGGACATCGTCATCACCACCGCCCTTATTCCCGGACGGCCTGCGCCGAAGCTTGTTACGGCCGATATGGTCGCAGGGATGAAAGCGGGCTCGGTCATCGTTGATTTGGCGGCGGAAGCCGGCGGCAATGTGGATGGAACGGTTAAGGACGAAGTTACGACCACTGCGAATGGCGTCACTATCATCGGTTATACCAATATGCCGTCCCGCCTTGGCCGCGACGCCAGCACCTTTTTCGCCAAGAACATTCTCAATTTCGTGACGCCGATGCTCGATAAGGAAAGCGGAACGCTTAAAATCAATTGGGACGATGAATTGGTAAAGGGAACGCTTGTCACCAAAGACGGTAATATTGTCCACCCGCAGCTTGCGGGTTAACGGAGGCTTCTATGGAAAATATGCACGCCCTCGCGCAGCAGACCGCCGGCATGGCGGCCCACGGCCCCGCTGACTTTTGGTATCTGCTCACCATCTTCGTATTGGCAGTGTTTGTCGGCTTCTACGTGGTCTGGAGCGTCACACCTGCGCTTCATTCACCGCTGATGGCCGTTACGAACGCTGTATCCAGCGTGATTATCGTCGGGGCGATCCTCGCCGCCGGACCTGAGATGTTGGGACCATCAAAAATTCTAGGATTTTTGGCGGTGGTTTTGGCCTCGGTGAATATCTTCGGTGGGTTCATCGTGACCCAGCGCATGCTTCAAATGTTCAAGAAAAAAGGCAAATAGGGAATCGTCATGACATTGGGCGTCACACTTTTTGCCTACATTATTGCAGGCATATTTTTCATCCTGACCCTTCGCGGTCTTTCCAATCCTGAAACCTCGCGCCGCGGCAACACCCTCGGCATGATCGGTATGGCGATAGCGATTATCACCACAATCGCCTCCCCGGTCGTCCAAAGCTACGAATGGATTGTTGCAGGTATCGCAATCGGCGGAGCGATAGGCGCAATAACCGCGCGAAAAATTCAGATGACCGCGCTGCCGCAGCTTGTGGCCGCCTTTCACAGTTTGGTGGGCCTTGCGGCGGTGCTGGTGGCAACTGCAGCGTTGCTCTCGCCTGAGAGTTACAACATTGGGACTGTCGGTAACATTGCGCCGGGTAGTTTGGCCGAGATGTCTCTGGGCCTTGCCATCGGCGCGATCACGTTTTCAGGCTCGATTATTGCTTTTGCCAAGTTGCAGGGTTTGATGACCGGCAATCCGCTGGTGTTCAAAGGGCAGCATTTTCTAAATGCGGTGCTCGGCATCTCCATGGTGGTCCTCGTGATCCTGTTTTGCCTGACCGAGGACTACAATTTGTTCTTTGCGCTTATGGCGGTCAGTTTCGTGTTGGGGTTCTTGTTGATCCTGCCGATCGGCGGCGCAGACATGCCCGTCGTCGTATCCATGCTCAACAGCTACTCCGGCTGGGCGGCGGCAGGTATCGGGTTCACTCTACAGAACAGCCTGCTCATTATTGTCGGCGCGCTGGTGGGTTCCTCGGGCGCGATCCTGTCCTACATCATGTGCAAAGGCATGAACCGCTCGATCTTTAACGTTATTCTCGGCGGGTTTGGCGGCGACACGGCCGCCGCAGGGCCGGCGGGCTCTAAAGAGCAACGGCCGGTAAAGGCAGGGTCGGCCGATGATGCGGCTTTCATTATGAAGAACGCGTCGAAGGTAATTATCGTGCCGGGCTACGGTATGGCGGTGGCTCAGGCCCAGCATGCGCTGCGCGAGATGGCTGATCAGCTAAAAGCCGAAGGCGTGGACGTGAAGTACGCCATCCACCCGGTGGCGGGCCGTATGCCTGGGCACATGAATGTGCTGCTCGCGGAGGCCAACGTGCCTTACGACGAAGTATTCGAGTTGGAAGAAATCAATCACGAGTTCTCGACTGCAGATGCGGTGTATGTGATCGGCGCCAACGACGTTACGAACCCGGTCGCGAAATCTGATCCCGCGAGCCCGATTTACGGCATGCCGATTCTCGATGTGGAAAAAGCGAAGACGGTGTTGTTTGTGAAGCGCTCTATGGCTGCGGGGTACGCCGGCGTCGACAACGAATTGTTCTTCCGCGACAACACTATGATGCTCTTCGGCGATGCCAAGAAAATGACCGAGGAAATCGTAGGTTCGTTATAAAGCCGCGCCCTAGCGGCGCGGCTTTATAAACGCATCATAGGCAAGGAATCCGGCGGCGCAGGCAAGCAGCACCGACGTCCCCGGGTTCTTCTTAACTTCAGCAGATACGACGTTAAGGGCTTGCTCCAGGGTTTCTATGTCGAGCTGCGGAGCGCTTTGTCCTTTACCGGCAGGTTTGGTGTTGCCGCGCATTTGCCGGGCAATAAAAAGCCCGAGGCCCACCGCGATCAACAGTAACACGAAGCCGACAATAGCGGCGGCTTCAGCCGGGGAGACGACCGCGAGCAACGCCGTGTGACTGGCGCTTGCAATAAATCCAAGTCCCCCCAGAAGCAGAGCGATGCATATCAGCCCCAGCGCGACTGTGATCAGCCCGCTGCGCACTTCCTCCTTGGCGGCATCGACAGCCTGTTTGGCTGCCAATGCCTGCAACATAGTCCCAAAAATATCCACCGTGGTTTAACGGCGCGACAGAAGCGCTGCTACGACGGCGCCGGCGGTAAAGGCACCCAGGAGACTGCTCATGGGATGTTCTTGGACCTGCGCGGAAGCCGTTTGTAATGTGGCCTGTGCCCGCGTGTTTGTGCGCTTCATCAGTTCGTCAGCGGCAGCCCGCAAATGAGCGATTTCTTCGCTGACCTTGTCCTGACCTTCATCGACCGCACGTTTGCTTAAATGTGCAATCATGCCGCTGACCTGCTCGAGTTCATCGCGCAAGGATAACTCTTGGTTACCGTTACTGACTTTATTCGCCATTTGAAATCTCCTTAAGTTTAAAAGGGCTAGATGATCTTTCGCGGCAACCGCGGCATGAAAATGCCGGAAAGACCTGAATTCTGTTTTGCCTATGTTCCGCCGCGCATAGGCATGCACCATATGTGTATCGGCAGGCTCGTTAGCAACGTTTGGAAATGATATATGTTGCAGGATTGCAGTCCAGAGCCTTAACCGGTGGGCGGCGTCCCACCCAATAAGCGCCAACGCCTGCCATTGATGATTGTTCCGCCGCACCTTGGCCTGACACCCATTTACCGCTACATTCGTTTCTGAAGTTGAGTTTCTACCGATAGGTGTGCTTTTGTTCTCTCAAGATTTAAAATAGAGGATCACGACCCCATGACTACTCAGTTCACATCTAAATTTCGCACGGCTGTTTTGTCTGTGCTTATTGCTTTTGGTGCGGCGTCTTTGCTGGGGGCCTGCAATACTATTGAGGGTATGGGCAAAGACATTAAAAGTGGCGGCAAGGCCGTCGAAGACGCAGCCAAATAATCCCGGGCGGGCCAAGGCTCGCCACCCGAACACCAAAGCTATATGTTGGTGTTCGCGTCAGCTTGGCGAGCTTTCCAGTTAATGGCCCATATTTTCCTATCTGATGGGCGACGTTTGCGCGTTCGCTTGTTTCCGCGTCCTAAATCGCAGCCGCACCGTCAGCGTGCGGAGCCGACGCCGTTAACGTTATTTGACCCTCCGGCAGACGACTCGCATGACACGGTCTCCGAGCGGCTCGCAGCGCGGGTCGCTGAACTTTGCCTCTTAAATAGAAACAACGCCCTGATATTGGAGCGGTTTCCAGAACTCGGTCTTCGTGACTGGTGGCTGACGTCGGGCTGCTTGTTTCAGACCGTGTGGAATTTAAAGAGCGGCCGACCGGCCGACCGAAATATCGATGACTATGACATTTGCTATTTTTCTGAAGATTCGTCCTGGACGGCAGAGGATGAGGTCATTCGCAATGCCGATATTCTCTTTAAGGATCTGAACGTCAAGGTGCAGGTCCGTAATCAGGCGAGGGTACACCTCTGGTACACGGAGAAATTCGGTGTCGCGTATCCGCCGCTGACGACGGCGGGGGAGGGGATCTTACGATTCCCGGCTTCTCCGCAAACTGTGGGTATAAAGCGCACCGGCGATGATTTTTTGGATGTGTATGCTCCGTTTGGGCTCGGTGACATATGGGACATGGTTGTCCGCCCCAACCGTGGCTTACCGTTGACGGACATTTACGCCGAAAAAGCGGCCAGCTGGCATTCGAACTGGCCTGCGCTCACAGTATACCCGTGGGGCGATGGGCGACGTAAAAATAAACCTAAAAATGGTTAATCTTAACCTCTCAAGCCTTTGCATTAGGTTGCCGGAGTGCTACAGGGGGCCCGCTTTTTAATGGCGACTTAAGTTTTAAGAGCCCACTTGATTTAATGGGTAGCCACTTTCGGCCCCATCCCCGCAGACAGGTTTGCGGCATTTGATATGAACCAGGAAACGCCTGGCGATCCATCCCAATCGTCACAGCCCGAGACCATTGCTCCTGCTGAAGGAGGCGATGAGCATACCGCGCGTGCGCATTCTATGCGCGCCCTGATGATCGGTGCGATTGGCGTTATATACGGCGATATCGGCACCAGCCCTCTCTACGCTATTCGGCAGGCCTTTACCGGCAATCACCCGATGGCTGTCGATGAGATCAATATCTTTGGTCTGCTCTCACTTGTGTTCTGGGCGCTGATCGTTGTGGTGACGCTCAAATACACAATGTTGATGACGATGGCCGACAATAAGGGGCAGGGCGGTAGTCTGGCTCTGCTCGCACGCTTGAACCAAGCGGTAAAGGGAGATCGTCGCAGCTGGTTGTCACCGTTGATCATCATCTTGGGTGTAACCGCAGGCGCTTTGTTTTACGGCGACAGTATGATCACGCCGGCGATTTCGGTCCTCAGCGCTGTTGAAGGGCTTGAAGTCGCACTGCCGGGACTGGGCCGTTTTGTTATTCCATTGACCATCGGTATTTTGGTTGCGTTGTTTCTTTTTCAAAGTCGCGGGACCGAGAAAGTCGGACGGCTCTTCGGGCCGGTAATGATCGTGTGGTTCATCGTCCTTGCGATCATCGGCGTGATAAATATCGTTAAGGCCCCCGAGATCTTGGTGGCGCTTAATCCCTGGTATGCTTTTCAATTCTTCACGGTTCACCCGACTGCGGCATTTCTGTCGCTTTCGGCTGTAATCCTTGTGGTGACTGGCGGCGAGGCGCTGTACGCCGATATGGGGCACTTTGGCCGGGAGCCTGTCAAACGCTCATGGGTTTCGTTTGTCCTGCCGGCCTTAACACTCAATTACTTTGGGCAAGGCGCTCTATTGCTGCACACACCGGAGGCCGTCACCAGCCCATTTTATCGAATGGTCCCGGAATGGGCCGCGTTGCCCATGGTTGGTCTCGCAACCGTGGCTACGGTTATCGCGTCTCAGGCTGTGATCACCGGATCGTACTCGGTAACTCGCCAAGCCATGCAACTCGGATTTCTGCCGCGTATGGCCACGGTCCACACTTCGGAATCGGAATCCGGGCAGATATACATACCCTTTGTGAACTGGATGCTACTGGCCGTCGTCATTCTTCTGGTGCTCGGGTTTCAGTCCTCTAACGGACTGGCTTCGGCCTACGGTGTGGCTCTCTCCACGACCATGCTGATCGACACTTTATTGGTGGCAGTGGCGATGTTCATGATGTGGAAATGGAAGGCATGGATCGCAGGAGCGATCACTATTACGCTCCTGATCGTCGATGTTGCCTTCGTCGCATCAAATGCCACCAAGATCACATCCGGTGGATGGGTGCCGCTATTGGTCGGGGCGGCGATTTTTCTGTTGCTGATGACCTGGAAGAAGGGCCGGAAACTTTTGTTCAACCGTATGGCGGAAGAAGCCATGCCGGTGGAGATGTTTTTGGAATCTCTCAACCCCAGTATCACCCGCGTTCCCGGTACCGCCATTTTCCTTTCGGGAACAGTGGACGGCGTGCCCCATGCGATGTTGCACAACCTCAAACACAATAAAGTCGTGCACGAACGGGTAGTGTTTCTAACTGTGGTTACGGAAGAAGACCCGCATGTCTTGGGAGAGCAAAGAATTGAAGTGCAGCACCTGGGCCGACGTTTCTATCGCATGGTGATGCGCTACGGATATATGGACGCAACGAACATACCCGTTGATTTGCAGGCGCTGACGCCGTCGAACTTCGAGTTCAATAATATGGAAACGTCGTATTTTCTGGGCCGTGAAACGCTGATTCCTAGTCGCCGTCCGGGTATGGCGCTTTGGCGTGAAGGTTTATTTGCCTGGATGTCGCGCTCGGCGACCAGTGCGATGGACTTTTTCAAATTGCCGCCTGACCGTGTTGTGGAAGTGGGCACACAGGTCGAGATCTAAGCCAGCGCCAATCCCATTCTTACGGCAGTGAAGCGGAAGCCGGGAATGTGCTCGGTGCGCCGGCCTTCGGGCACCCAGCCGCGCGCGCGGTAGAAAGCTACGGCATTTTCATTGGCGGCTAGAACCTCTAGCAGCGCCTTACGTTGCCCGGCACGCTTGAGGGTGTTGATGGCTGCATCATACAGGGCCGAGCCTATGCCGCAGCCCTGATAGCCTGGGCGGACATACAGCGCCCAAATCACCCCGGCGGGGTTAACGCCAACTACCCCGGCGATTTCGCCTTCGATCTCGGCAATCCAGACGCTTGGCCATTCTCCGGCAACAAAACCGCCGATATCGGCACTTTGGGCCAAAGCATCGGCAGTGTCGCCGGGTAAAAGGTTTTGATTGGCGGCAAGCCAGGATTCCCGCACCAAAGCGGCAACGTCCTGAGAGTCGGCGGCACAAGCGCGCCGGATGCAAATTGCGGTCACTGGATTGTCCCCATCCCAATAGCGAACGGGGCAACAGTACCCGCGCCGGGTTTCCGGGGCGTTAACAGCAAAAAACGGAGCGGCAATCGCGCTCCGTTTCAACTGATCGACGTGAAAAGGGACGGCGAGGGCCAGTCCCAATGGCTCTAGAGTGCTCTAGAAGCCTTCGCGTTCCAGACGCTTGCGCTCCATCTTGCGGGCGCGGCGCACAGCTTCGGCTTTCTCACGGGCCTTCTTCTCAGACGGCTTTTCGTAAGACTTACGAAGCTTCATTTCTCTGAAAACACCTTCGCGCTGCATCTTTTTCTTCAGCGCTTTTAAGGCCTGATCGACGTTATTGTCGCGCACTACTACCTGTACCAGGGTCGTTCTCCTTCGGATGCGTGTTTCTGTCGGGCGCCTCCATCTGTCGTTAAAGGGCAGCCTCAATAGGGGCGGGTATATATCACAGGGATTTCCACATGGGAAGGCCGGTCAAGCGCCGTTTTCTGCGGTTTTTTACAAGACCGAACGGTTTTCTGACCGTGGTGCCTCCAGGACACGCCCCGATAGGACTTTGGTCCCAGGGACGGCGCGCGATACAGTTTACCGGAACGATGGGGGAGGACGGCGTGAAAAGATCAGTTTTTGCGATACTTATGCGCCCTGTCCAAAGTCCAGAAGCATGTGCGCGGATAGGTCTCCGTATAAATCGGTTTCCATGATGCGCTCTGCAAATCGCCACGTACCGTCCACGCGCTCGAATGCATCTTGATACCGGGCAGCAACAAGGGGTTGCAGCGGAAACGTGTCCGCCGCCTGAAACACCATCACGTAGGATTGAGCTTTCGCACGGTCAGGGCCGTCCGCCTCAAGAATGAGATTGGTGCTGACGTGCCGGGTGCGCGGCGTTCCATCCTCATAAAGTCGCACAAACTTCTTGTAGTTGCCGGCGACACCAGCGGCGTCCTTGTTGAAGGGTTTGTCCATACCCGGCAGATGCACGACCGCATGGGCAAATATCGCACCAACGCCATCCAAGTTACCTCGGTCGAGAAGGTCGCAGTACCTATGCAACAGGTTCTGAATGGCTATGTAATCTGCGGTGTCCATGAGAGTCCTTATGTTTGGGGCCATGCCCAGAGGTGCTCGATTAAACCTGTCAGAAACACGGAAGACATAGTACTTTCCGCGTCCACACTTGAAACTCTTTTGATAATTAGATTGCCATGCCAGTTCTTCCGATTGCCCGTATGGGCGCAGATGTTTTGAAACGCCGCGCCGAGGAAGTGACCGATTTTAAGGATCCGTCTCTACCGGCCCTCGTCGATAATATGCTTGAAACCATGACCGAGGCGCGCGGTGTCGGGCTCGCCGCGCCGCAAGTCTCGGTGCCAAAGCGTATCGTGATGTTCTTTGTACCGGCGGAGCGCAATAAGGGCGTCGAAGTGCCCCTTACAGTGATGATCAATCCAGTGATTACGCCGGTTACGCAAGAACAAGACGAGGGTTGGGAGGCGTGCCTGTCTGTTCCGGGCCTTACCGGCGAAGTGCCGCGCTACACGGCCATCAAGTATCGTTACCAAGATTTGAGCGGTGCAACGGTGGAGCGCGAGGCTGAAGACTTTCATGCCCGCGTGGTCCAGCACGAATGCGACCACCTCGATGGAATTCTCTACCCGATGCGCATGAGCGACATGAAGTCACTCGCTTTTGTCGATGTGCTGGAGACCGAGGCGCGGGCGAGGGGTGAAACCTTGGATCTCGATGAAGAAGGGCGCAATCCGGAATGAGCACGTCAAGCACGACGGGCAAAGCGAGCCCCAACGAAGAAGCAATGGATGCCGCCCGGCAGGAGAGGGCTGCGCAGCGTGATGCGCTGATAATGGCGGCACTTCCGCATATCCCTTTCGAAGGCTGGAGCGATAAAGCCTTGGCTGCGGCCGCGGAAAGCACAGGGGTTGGTGCGGGCGCCGTGCGCCGGTTTTTCCCCGGCGGCGTCAAAGACGCTATCGCTCATTTCATCGATCTTGCCGACCGGCGCATGCTGGAAGACCTGGCTGCGTACGATCTGCCGTCCATGAAGGTGCGCGAGCGCATCTCCATTGCCGTGCGTCTGCGGCTTGAGCGCTGGACGCCATACCGCGAAGCCGTGCGGCGGGCCCTTGTTCTTGCGCCCCTACCGCCGTTTGCGGGCGGAACCATGCGCGGCTGGTACAAAACCGTCGACGCCATTTGGCGCGCGGCGGGCGATAAGTCCACCGACTTTAATTTTTACACTAAGCGCGGCCTTCTTGCGGCGGTGTACGGCACAACTCTGCTGTACTGGCTGGATGACAAGTCTGAGGATTGTACGGCCACCTGGGCATTCTTGGACCGACGGATCGCCGATGTGATGAAGGTGCCTCAGATCAAAAGTCGCATCACGGAGCGCCTTAAAAACCTCCCCAGTCCGCGCGGGATTTTTGAACGGTTCGCCCAGCGCCGTACGCCGAACTTTCGGTGATCGGACGTTAAATGATTGATCTGCATTACTGGCCCACACCCAACGGCCATAAAATCACGATCTTTCTCGAAGAAGCGGGGCTGCCGTATCGGATTGTTCCTGTGAACATCGGCGCGGGTGAGCAGTTCAATCCTGACTTTCTACGCATTGCGCCCAACAATCGTATGCCGGCGATTGTCGATACCGAGCCCGCCGACGGCGGCGCCCCCCTGTCTGTTTTTGAGTCCGGCGCAATCTTGCAATATCTCGCCGAAAAAACCGGGCAGTTCATCCCTGCGGAGGGGCGCGCTCGGACGGAGGTCATGCAATGGCTGTTTTGGCAAATGGGCGGGCTAGGACCGATGGCCGGCCAGAACCACCACTTTGTTCAATATGCGCCCGAGCGTATTCCTTATGCGATGGACCGCTATATCGCCGAGACAAACCGGCTTTATGGTGTGCTGAACAAGCGCCTTGAGGGCCGCGATTTTATCTCCGGTGAGTATTCTATCGCTGATATGGCCTGCTACCCCTGGGTTGTGCCACACGAGCGCCAGAAGCAAGACATTAACGAATTTCCTAATCTCAAGCGTTGGTTTGAGGCTATCGCATGCCGTCCTGCGACGGCGAGAGCATATGAGAAAGGCCGGGAAATAAGCTCGGCCGCGGTGGTGACGGAAGAGTCCCGAAAAATCCTCTTTGGCCAAACCTCCAAGCCCACGGGGTAACATTACGCTTTTTGCGCTGTGGTTCCGTTGGCGAGCAGGCCGTCGATGTCCTTTCGAGTAAGGCCCGCTTCCTTCAGAACCTCGACACTGTGTTCTCCTAAATTCGGGATGTGGCGGCGGTTTTCCGCGGGCGTTTTGGAATAGTGGATGGGGAACGCGGGCATACGTACGCGCCCCTCGGTCGGATGTTCGCTCATTTGCCAGAAGCCGACGGCCTCCAGGTGCGGATCGGTGATTAAATCCTCAAGATCGTTGAGGGGTGTGATCGGCACGCTCGTGTCTTTGAACACGTCCATCCAGTGCTGAGTGGTATTGGTGGCCAGTATCTTTGCCGTTTCTCCATAGGCGGCGTCGGCGTTTTTGACCCGCGCGTCGGCGGTCTTGAACCTGGGGTCGGATAGCAAATCGGTCCGCCCCGCCCGCGTACAGAAAATTTCCCAATGCGGGTCTAGCGAAGGAAGGATCGCAACATAACCATCCTGGGTGCGGGCGGGTTGGCGCTTGGGACTGATCAGCGGTGCATATCCGGCTCCGGCAAGTGGTGGGTCAAAGCTCATACCTCCCAGGTGCTCCGCTAATACATAGTTGACCATGGTTTCCAGCATGGGCACCTCAACCTCCTGACCCCTCCCGGTGCGGGAGCGGTGGATCAGGGCGCCGAGCACCGCATAGGCAACTGTAATCGAGTTGGTTTTGTCGGCGAGGGCGGTCGGCACGCTGCGCGGATGGCCGTTGGCCCGCCCGTTCAAATCGGCGATGCCGCCTGCAGCCTGGATGGCTTCATCAAGCGCGCCGCGTTCGCCGTATGGGCCCTTCTTGCTGTAGCCATAGGCACCGCAGTAGATGATTTTCGGATTTACCGCTTTGAAATCAGCGTAATCAAGGCCGAGTTTCGTCATCACCTGAGGTCGGTTGTTATGCAAAACCACGTCAGCGGTTCTGGCCAACTTCAGCACAACCTCACGGGCCGATTTCTTTTTTAAATCAAGCACAAGACTCCTCTTGTTGCGATTGCACGCGAGGAACAGAGAGCCCATGTCCGGAGAGTTTGCGACCGCGCCAAGAGTCCGCATTTTGTCGCCGGTGGGTGGCTCGATCTTGATCACCTCCGCGCCCATGTCGGCAAGGATCTGGCAGGCATAGGGACCAAGAATCACATGGGCGAGTTCGAGGATACGCACGCCGTGCAGAGGACCAGGCATGTCAGGAGACCCGCGGGGAGTTAACTATCGCCGGGTCCGCAGCGTTATCTACTGCCGGGTCTGCGGCTGTCGTACCATCGGCCAGCATGGCCTCGATCTCGGCCTCGCTGAATCCGGCTTCGCGGAGAATCTCAGTGCTATGCTCGCCAAGGCGCGGAGCCGGGCGTCGATCCTCGGCGAGGCTGTCCGAATAATTGACCGGGAAGCCCGGCCAGCGCAATTTGCCTTCGGTCGGATGGGCGGCGGACTTCCAGAAACCCACGGCCTTGAGGTGCGGGTCTTCGGCCAAGTCCTCCAGGGTATTCACGATCGTGTAGGGCATGCTGGTGCCCTTAAAGAGGGCTTCCCATTCGGCGGTGGTTTTTGTGGCCATGATTTTGGCCGTCTCCGCATACACGTCGTCGATATGGCGGATGCGCTCGGCGAGAGATTTGAATCTCGGATCGGCAAGTAGGTCGGGTCGGTCAACCATATTGCAGAAATTGTCCCAGGCCGGATCAAGGTAGGTAAGGATGGCAATAAAGCCGTCCTTGGTCGCGGCGGGCCTGCGGCCGGCACTGAGCGAGCCCTTGTAGCCCATGTGCCCTTGAGGTGGGTCAAAGGTCTTGCCCCACAGGTGCTCAATCATCAAATAGCCCACCATGGTTTCCATCATGGGCACTTGGACCTCTTGTCCTTCGCCGGTTTGCGTCCGGTGATAAACCGCGCTCAGAATACCGCAGACTAACATGAGGGCCGTGGTTTTCTCGCAGGCCGCCGTCGGGGTGTAGCGCGGCTCGCCGAAAATGCGCTCGTTTAGTTTGACCAGTCCGCAAGCTGCCTGCATCGCATCTTCGAGCGCGCTGCGTTCAGCGTAGGGCCCCGTTTGTCCATAGCCGCAGGCGCTGGCGTAAATGATGTCGGGATTCACAGCGCTTAGCGCGGCGTAGTCGAGGCCCAAATGGGCCATCATCTGAGGCCGTAGATTATGAACCAGAACGTCCGCAGACTCAGTTAATTTTAGAAATGAATCACGGCCTAATTTTGATGCTAAATCAATGACAACCGAGCGTTTGTTACGGTTAGGTCCGAGGAATAGGGCGCCCATGTTTTCGGTGGTTTTATGCGGCCCCGTGCGCCGGGCCCGGTCGCCTTCGGGCGGTTCTACCTTGATGACGTCGGCGCCCATGTCCGCCAGAATTTGGCAGGCCCAAGGACCTAGCAAGACGTTGGCAACTTCAATAACGCGGATGCCGTGCAACGGACCGGGCATGTAGAAAAGTCCCCCTGAGAGATGCAAACCCGACAGTAGTCAACAGCGCTTTAGTGCACAATCGGTGCCGTTGACAAAAAGGCGGGCAACCTATATTCAACCATAAGGTTGAATATAGGAACGGACGATGCAGGCTGCCCTCGACCACACCATGATGGCTTTGGCCGACCCGACCCGGCGAGCCATTTTGCAACGCCTGTCAAAAGGCGAGGCCCGGGTGACCGAGATCGCGCAGCCTTTCAAGATGTCGCTGAATGCCGTTTCAAAACACATCCGCATGCTCGAGCGGGCCAAGCTGGTGCGCCGCCGCAAGATGGGGCGCGAGCATATTCTCTCGGTAAATCCAAAGCCGCTCGACGAGGTCGCCGCGTGGGTGGAAACCCAACGGACGTTCTGGAATGCGCGGCTGGATGCGCTTGAACAGGCTCTTTTAGAGTCAACAGACTAACAAGCAGGAGGACGGTATGACCGACTACGCCACATTTCCCGAGCCGCGCACTATTCGTGTCGAGCGGATCTTGCCGGGCCCTATCGAGCGGGTCTGGGCGTATCTGACCGAGGCAGACAAGCGCGCTCAATGGTTCGCCGGCGGAGAGATCGAGCCCAAAGTGGGCGGCAAGGCCGACTTATTGTTTCACCATCCCAACATCACCGACGAACCGACCCCTGCGAACTACAAGCAGCATGCCGAGAACGTCACGTCCCAGGAACGGGTCACCCATTACGACCCGCCGCGCCTTCTAGGATATACGTTCGGTGGCAAGGACTCGGTGGTGACCTTTGAACTGAGTCCAGAGGGCGACAAAGTGCGCCTCATCATTACCCAGACCGGTTTGCCCACCCGCGAGGAGCTTATGGGAAACTCCGGCGGTTGGCACCTTCATGCCGACCTGTTGGGATATCTCTTGAGAGGAGAGCCAAAGGGCCCGTTTTGGTCGAAAATTGGTGAGCTGAATAAATACTACGGCGATCATGCGCCGGAGTAGCGAACGGGCCGGAGATGAGCGCGAGAGGTGAAATCTTGAGACGGCCCGGCATGAAAGTCCGGACCTAAACAATATCGCGCGGCGAAATCCGCTCCGGATAGTGGCGTACTCACAAGGCGAGGCAGCGGGCAGCCTTTGGGCCAGTTACCGACTCCCGCTTACCTATTGCGAGGTGAATCGGCGGCGCGAATAATCTCGCCCACCAGGCTGTGAAGTTCGGCGCGATATCCGGTTCGGCCTGCGGGCTGGCTGTCGTCAGAGGTCATAACGCAGGTGAGGCCAAGGGAAGGCACGATGTAAAGCATTTGCCCCCCATAGCCCCACGCGTAACGCACATCGTGCCCGCCGATTTCACGCAAAAACCAGCCATAGCCGTAGCCATCCCCGGTGAAGCGCGAATGCGTACGCAGGCGCCAGGATTGCTCGATCCAACTGGGCGAAATGAGCTGCCGTCCATCCGCAGTTCGTCCGCCGTTGCGGTACAACTCGCCGAAGCCCAACAAGGACTTTGCGCTCATCGCCATCTGATTGCCGCCAAGATAGATACCTTGCGGGTCGCGGTGCCAGCCGGCGATAGAGAAATCTCCAGCGGGTCCGAGCCATTCGCGGGCAAGGTCTAACGTAGAGCGTCCAGCTACGCGGGTTAAAATCGCTGAGAGCAGATGCGTGGAGCCGGTCGAATAGAGCATGTCTCCGCCGGGTTCATCGGCAAACGGCTGCGCGAGGGCCGCGCGCACCCAGTTGCGGCTGCTCACCCAGCGGCCGTAATTGCGCCCTGAAGTGCGGTTCAGCCCGGCCTGCATCGAGAGCAGGTGACCGATGGTTATATCTTCGATGCGCGGATCGGGAGCCGACGGGAGGTCTTCACGGAGCAGGGGGGCGATCTTTTGGTGTGTGCCTTGCAGATGCCCCTTGTCGATGGCGATACCGACAAGTGCCGAAATGACAGATTTCGAGGCCGACTTGATATTTGTGGGCGCGCTGACGGAATGACCGCGATAGCCCCGTTGGGCCAGCACCTCCCCGTGCTGCGCAATGATCACCGTTTTAAGCGGCCCAAGGCTCTCCGCCTGGTCCAGAATTTGGGAAAGTGCCCGCGCGCTGCGCTCGGAACTGGGTATTAGGGTGTTTTGCTGCGCAAACGCGGTTGGCGCGAATGAAAACAGGATAGCAAGAACGAGTGCTGAGAGCTTGTTCATGGCGATGGGGAGAGACATTGCATGATCATTGCGAAAGTACGGAGGCTCTATCCTATGGGCAAGACTTGCAAGTTTCCGCCGCGGCGCAACTTACAGAGAGCGCCGCACTTTACAGCGTTTGGAACAAACTAAACCGCTCACCTAAGCGTTGAGCGTCCCACGAAGCGAGTGTGCGTTTATCGCGGTGAATGTCGCAATCGTTCAGAGCGGACGCGACGTCATCCTCGGGGAAAGCGAATTTATATAGATTGCCGCTCTACAAAACCCATGGTAACGAAAAAGCTATCATAACGAGAACCTGAGATAAATTCCAGTTTAAGTTATGGTTTCAAAGGATTGGCTATCCACACCCGGGGAGGGAATCAGATGCCTTATACAAATTTTGCGCCGCGGACGCGGTGCTTCGGCTTTTTAACGACGGTAAGCGCAATTGCGCTGCTTGGAACTTCGGTTGGAGTACTGGCGCAACCCGTGTCCAATCAGCAAGCGGAGGACGCTGCCGCGATTGACGAAATCGTGGTCACTGGCTCGCGTATCGTCCGCGACGGATACGAAGCACCGACACCGGTTTCTGTGCTGAGTATGGAAGAGCTCGACACCATGGCGGTGACCAATATCGCCGACGCAGTAAACAGGCTTCCGACATTCGGCGCCGGTGCGACATCGCGCAATACATCCGGTGGCGTTAGCGGCGGTGAGGGCGGTATCAATCTGCTCAACCTGCGCGGTCTCGGCGCTCCTCGCACTCTTGTATTGCTCGACGGAAAGCGCGTGGTCGCCGCTACTGCGGGCGGAAGCCGCGGCGGTGCCGTGGATGTCAACGGATTCCCGAACGGGCTGATGAGTCGTGTCGATGTCGTGACCGGCGGTGCATCGGCCGTCTACGGCTCGGATGCGTTGGCCGGCGTTGTTAACTTTGTCCTCGATAAGGAATTCACCGGCATCAAGGGCAGTGTCGATAGCAGCATCACGACCTACGGTGACAACCCCACCTACAGAGTTTCACTATCCGCGGGCACTCCGTTTGCAGGGGGCCGAGGGCATTTCTTGATAAGCGGCGAGCATGCTTACGAGCACGGCGTTAAAGGGCAGCCTCGTCCGTGGAGTGATCAAACTCTAGCGGGTATAAATAATCCAAACTATACGCCCACGAATGGCCAACCCTCGTTGCTGATCGCGCCAGACATCGGCTTGTCACGGGCAACGCCGGGCGGTTTAATTATTTCGTGTGCGGGCTATGCGGGTGATAGCTGTCCGCTGCGTGGAACTCAGTTCCTTGAGGGCGGCACGCCGGCGCCTTTCCGATTTGGCCTTGTCAGCGGCAATGCGATGTCGGGCGGCGATTTTGAAATGTCGCGGATTGACAAAGTAAGTATTGCGCTGGCCCAGCGGCTGGAACGCAATAATCTTTTCTCGCGCCTCAGCTACGATGTGACCGACAACGTTACGGCATTTGCCCAGTTTATTTGGGGCTACTCTTCCGCTTTGAACAGCGGGGCCACGGCAAACTTCAACGGTGGTGGATTGAATATCCAATCCGGCAATCCGTTTATTCCCGCCTCCGTTCAGGCGCAAATGACGAACCTGGGCATCTCCCAGTTCACGATGGGAACCTCCAACCACGATCTCCCGCTGCTCAAATCGCTCAACACCCGCACGTTCCGCAGCTATGTCGCGGGACTTGAAGGGGAAGTGGACGCCTTCGGGAGTAACTGGGCATGGGAAGCGTCTTGGGCCAGAAGCACTAATCATCTCTCTGTTCGCTCACCCGATAACCGTATCAACGCGAACTATGTGCGGGCGATCGACGCCGTTACGGACCCTGCCACTGGACAGATCGTCTGCCGTGTCAACGTAGATGGGAATCCAGCGAACGATGATCCGCTGTGTCAGCCTTACAACCCGATGGGCATCAACGTAAATGCAGACAACAAGTACGTTTACGGAACCGGCTACAGTTTAACGGTTCTGGCCCAGGAAGTTATTGCGGCGAACGTCAGCGGCGAGCCATTCTCGACTTGGGCCGGTCCGGTTTCCGTGGCATTCGGCGGGGAGCACCGTCGTGAAAGCGCGAAAGCGATCGCGAGCGCGTTAGACCTCAGTAACTCTTACTTTGCCGGCAACTACGGCATCACCCAGGGCAAGTACAACGTCACCGAAGGGTATTTGGAAACCGTCGTGCCGCTGGCCAAGGATCAAGAATGGGCAGAGTCTCTCGACTTGAATGCGGCCGTTCGCCTGACCGACTACAGCACGTCCGGTTTTGTCGTGACTTGGAAGGCGGGAGCAACGTATTCGCCGGTCGATGATCTTACCTTTCGTGTAACTCGCTCTCGCGATATCCGCGCACCAAACGTCGGCGATCTTTTCACCTCGGATCGCCCAGGGACGGGCACCATCATCGACCCGTCAAACGGCGTGGTGTCTTTCATCGTGACGTCGGTTCGCGGCAATCCGCTTCTCCAACCCGAGAAGGCTGATACTACCGGGTTTGGCGCTGTCTTTACGCCGACGTTTGTTCCGGGATTCGCCGCGTCCGTCGATTACTATAATATCAACATCAAAGGGGCGATCGCGTCTCTAAGCTCGCAACAGTATGTAGACCGTTGCTTCGACGGTTCGGCGCCGCAGTTGTGTCCGTTTATCGAGCGCAATGCCTCGGGTGAAATCTCGTTCATAGCCGTGGTGCCTGCGAATATCCTGTCGCAAAAGACGCGTGGGCTGGACGTCGAAGCTTCCTACAGCATGCCGCTCGATATGATATCGGCGAGCTGGGACGGTGAAGTGAGGCTGCGGGGCTTGGCCACGCGAGTATTTACGCTCAAGACCGTGGACAGCCTCGGTTCTACAGAAGGGGCTGGCATTCAGGCCGATAGCGGCCTTATCGGCCTCGGCAGCGCGCTATCGGCACCAAAGTTCCGCTACTTGGTGTCGGCCGCCTACACGAATGGTCCGGCAAACGCGACTTTGACTATGCGCGGTATCGGGTCGGGCGTTTACAATACGTCCTTCATCGAATGCACCACCGGATGCCCCGCGGCGACCTCGGCAAATCCAACAATCAACGACAATCATGTGCCCGGAGTGACGTATTTCGACCTCGCTCTTAGTTACAAGTTTATGGACGGGGCGCTTGATGCCTACTTTGTCGCTGAAAACATGTTCGATAGGGACCCCCCGTTAATCGCGGGGACGCGCGGCGCCGGATTTTACGCCGGTCAGGGAAACACCGGTCTTTATGACCGCATGGGCCGCACGTTCCGCGCGGGTGTGCGTTTCCAGATGTAGCTGATCGTCAGAAGAACCAAGCCGGAAGGGCGAGGGGTTTAACCCTCGCCCTTTTTTTTGTGAAAGGTCGGCTGAAACCGAAACTTGCTGAAACCTCGGCATAGTGGGCCGGTTGCTTGACACGGCGGCCTTTCCTATATATTTAAGTGTTTACTTAAATATATAGGTCTGGGTGTGCAAAAGTGCCAGTCTCTCAAGAAGTTACGCAGGCGTTCACAGCTCTCGGCGACCCAACGCGGCTGGCCATTCTTGCGCGTTTGGCGGACGAAGGCGACCTGACCGTTCAGGAACTCGCGGCGCCCTTCACCATGAGCCTTCCGGCAGTGTCCCAGCATCTTAAGGTGCTGGAGCGCGCCGGATTGATCGCACGCGGGCGCGACGGTCAGAAGCGCCCATGCTCGTTGCGGGCCGAACGCCTTGCGGAGGCGGCAAATTGGCTGAACCACACTCGCGAAGCCTGGGAAGCACGGTTTGATCGCCTAGAGCGTTTCCTCGCTAAAAACGAAACCGGTCAACAGATGACAAAGGGTGACGAGCATGACCGCTGATCCTCGCAGAACCTGGGCCCTCGATCGCGAGATCGTCCTGAGCCGTGTGATTGCCGCGCCGCGCGCGCGCGTGTTCCAGGCGTGGACGGATCCGAAGCAGATTATCCAGTGGTTTGGACCGGAAGGATTCAAGGTAGAGAGCCTGGAGTGCGACATCAGCGTGGGGGGCCGCTGGCGTTTCGTTTTTACCGGCCCGGACGGAACCGTATACGACAACCGTATGGTCTTCCTACGGATCGACCCTCCGCGGTTGATCGAGATGGAGCACGGCTCAGACAGGGACGACGATCCCGGGCGCTTTCATGTCACGGTAACGTTCGATGAGCAAAGCGACGGCAAGACCGTGTTGACCATGCGCCAACTACATCCGACCAAAGAGCAACGCGACGCCGGCATTGGCTTCGGTGCGGTAGAGTTCGGCAATCAGACTTTGGCCAAGCTCGCTGCGCATCTCGGCGTAGCTTGAGCCCACTTGCGCCGATAGCTATGGCCATCGTTAGCGCCGCCGACGTTGCCGCCTATCCGTCTTCGTGAATTCCTGCGGCACCAACTTCGCTATGCGTTTGCTTCCAAAAGCGCTTAGACTTGCCGGAGATCATCTCATTGAGGCGGGAGCCGCTGCGCTTTTTTGCGGCACCGGCCTTTATCGGCAACCGATAAACGCTCAAGGAGTAGATTAATCATGAAGACGTTTTTTCTGACCGCTGTCTTGCTGCTCGTTCATGTCCCGTTCGCAAACGCGCAAGAACGGCCGGTTTATTTGGCCGGTGGCCATCTGGTTGATGTGATACGCGGAGAAGTTTACGAGCAGGTTGCCGTCGTTATCGAGGATGGAAAAATCACCGACCTTTTTTATGATTTTCCGTTCAATGCCGCTCGAGTGCCGGAAAACGCCTCGCGTGTTGATGTCGCGGGCAAGTACCTGATACCCGGCCTTACCGACATGCACCTTCATACGCCCACCACAGTTCATGGTGTGGAGGTCGATATGGAACATTTCTACCGGCTACTCCTTAAAAACGGCATCACGACTATTCGCGCCCTGGCCATTAATGGCGGCGCGTCTGATCAAAGCGCCATGTCCGGTCTGCTAAAAAACAAAATCGCGATTGACGACGGGGAAATGGACGGCCCGAACATCATTGTCAGCGCATCAGGAATCATCGAGCAAGCGCCTGGCTTTCCAAGTGTGAAGCGCACCGAAATCGTCAAGACACCCATCGAAGCCCGAGATCTTGTGGGCGAGTATGCGTACAGGGGGGCCGAGTGGATTAAATTTTACAACTTCGGCGATGCTGAGATGGTTCAATCGGTCATTGACGAATCTCATCGCCTTGGCCGCAAGGTATGGGGGCATTTTGCGATGCTCGGCGCGGCCGAGGCTTCGCGCCTTGGGGTGGATAGCCTGGAGCACACTGTCTCGTTGGTGCAGAGGGCGCTCGATTACGAGACAAGCATCTCGATGACCGACATCGGATACTATCGCTTGTTCCGGCTTTGGACCGATGTAAACGAAGAAGAAGTTATCAAAACGCTGGAAGTGCTGGTTGAAAATGGAACGCCGATCATTCCAACGTTGGCGGTTCAAAACATATTTGTGGATAGGGAAAAGTTGGCGCGGGATAACGCCGAGTTATTTCGGTATTATCAGCCGGAGGTCTACGAGGCTCTATCGGCGCCTGCGGCAGAAGGTGTCGAGGAACATACTGGCGGGTTTGATTTTGCCAAATACGATCCCAAGATGTGGGGTGAGAGCATAAAAGTGCAAGCGCGCATAATCGCGAAATTCGTCGAGATGGGCGGCGTTGTAGGCGCGGGATCTGATTTCTCTATCGATATATTTCCCTACGGCCCGGGAACATCGCTTCATCAGGAACTGCAGACATTTGTAGAAGGCGGGCAAACGCCGCTTCAGGCCTTGCGGGCGGCAACCATAAATGCGGCCAAGATTTTGGGGTGGGAGAACCGGTTTGGTTCGATCGAGATTGGCAAGCAGGGCGATATTGTCGCGCTAAATGCCAATCCGCTTGTCGATATCAAGAACATAAGAGACATCCATACGACCGTTAAATCCGGCGAGGTCTTTCCAGTTGCCGACCTCAATCAGCAGCTGTTGGGCAGAAGCCAGTAATAACATTGGGTCGCCAAGCGTAACCCTCGGGCGAAAAGACGCTTTCGAGCAGAGCGCGCCGCGTATCCATTGGGCTGCGGCAAACTCTGCTGGAAACGTCAGTCGGATAGAGGGCGTGCCGGAGCTGATAAAAGTACGGCCTCATGGACGCTATTAGCTCACGCCGGGAGGTTTCCCGCTATTGGGCGCGAGTGGCGCGCCAACGGCCGCCGCCTTCGATGCGGCCTTGCATGGTGTTTCCCTCTACCCGGCCGGTGTATCGCTTTCCGGACGCCGTGAAACTAATCTCGGTGCCGTTCATCTTTGCGTCGCGGATGGCCTCTGGCTGCCCGTCCAGAATAAGCGTGCCATCAAGCATTTGATAGGTTTGCTTCAGCGACAGCTGGCCATTCTCCAGCTTCCAATCTCCGCCGACCTTCGCGGGTACGATCCATTTATGGGCTCTGCACCACGCGATGCAGCTTTCGCCGGCGTCTATGGATTCATCCGCCCTCCAATCGCCCATCTCGAAAGTGTTCGAAACCACACGCGTGCCGGGTTTCATGTCCAGCAAGAGTGGACGCAGTTTTATATTTAACTCTGTCAGCAGAAACAGAGTGACGACCGTGGCGTCGGAGAAATCAGATTCGAAGATGTCGGCTCGTTCGAAAGTCGCCAGACCGGCAACGCCTTCCTTCTCGGCATTGAAGTTCGCAAGCGCGACCATGTCGGGATTGTATTCAATACCGTGCGCCCGGACCCCGCGTTTGGCCGCGGTGATCACCGTGCGCCCGTCACCTGATCCGAGATCGACCAGGTAGTCCTGTTCATTCACCTGGGCCATGTTGAGCATCCGGTCCACCAGGGCTTGCGGCGTCGGTACCCACACCACATCCTTTCCGGCCTGCCCGGACTGGGGCGTGAAGGGGGCGCTTGCCGCATCGGCTGTTGCGGGCACCAGCACCGCCTGTGTCCAAACGAGTCCGGCTACCGCGCCGCCGGCCACGAAAGCAGCAACGAAACCTAGGCGCGCGACTTTTCTAAAATTCATGGGAGGGCCTCCTGAGTAACTCTCGTGCGTACCCCGCCATAATAACACAGTCGGTCTAAAAAATGCCGGTTCGACCCATTCCCGGCGCGGCTATTCCTGACTCGCCAATATCCAGGTGTTCGCAGAATCATCGACAGTACCGTGTCGCAACGGCCGAGTTTACGGGGAAGGTTTTACCGGCTTTCCATCCATTCGCGGACGAGCTTTCGCCCCTCGGCTAGTTGTTCCGGCGTGAGACGTCGCACGACCTCATCCCGAGCGACCCTGACATCCCGTGTAAAATACGGATACCTGCCTCCGTGCTCAACGGCCAGAGCGTGCCACATGTAAGCGCGTACTAAATCCTGCTGCACACCGTGGCCCATCGCATACATATTGCCAATAGCGCTCGCCGCCCCAGTGTCACCCTGCTCGGCGGCACGCGTGTACCAGATCAACGCTTCGGCGTAGTCCTGCGAGACGCCGCGCCCTAGAAAATACATTTGGCCGAGGTTAAATTGGGCGCTGACGTTGTCCTTTTCGGCAAGAGGACGCCACTCCTGCAACGCAGCGGCGAAATCTCCGCGCGCATAGGCGTTCGCACCTTTATTGTAGTCTTGCGCCGCGGCCGGGGATGCCAGCAGACACAGAACGGCAAGAGCGAGCAACAGGCACTTTACGGCTCTCTCTCTGGCTACATCGGAGGTCATTTTAAAAGCCTCTCAATATTTCAGGGCATCAATAGGCAATCTTCGTTTCACAGCGAGGGCGGGCACGGTCGAGAAGGTCTAGGAGGCATGGCATTCGAGAATTGGTCGTTTCATCCGAGCGGTGTCCTTTTATCATGCTCATATCAGGCGGGGAAAAAGGCGCGCAATCTGGCCTGTTACAAGCAAGAATATCGAACAATGGCGCCGGTTGGAATTCCGTTGCCTTGCCCGAACGACATGTAGACTACCCTAGGCAGGTGGATAAAGTACTCCCTGCACGTCACTAGACAGGCAGGGAGGACCGAATGAGCCTGAATCTTCTAGCTAAGCAGAGCGACTTCGTTAATGCACTGAATGCGAGCAGCGAATTCATACGCGAGACGCGCTGGTTCGACGGATCGATCGTGATCGAAGTCGATAAACAGCGGCTCTGGCTGAAGATCTATCGCGGGAAAGTCATCGACGCGATGGAGATGATTCCGCCGTTCGGTGCAACGATCTCTATTTCCGGATCTGCTCAGGCGTGGGAATGGCTGTGCTCCGGCGAACGCACATTCTCCGACCTGGTAACGGCCGGATCACGTCATTTGGCGTCCTACGATGACCCCATGTCCGAAGGCGGAGGCCTTCGCCCGCCGGAAATCTCCATCGGTGGCAATGGATTTGAAGCCGGTCGCATTCACATCGGTCTCCGCGACCTCTGCGGCGTATTCGCGTCAGTTTATGGGGTCCATGCCGTCTGAAGGCGGATCCGATAGGAGCAAGGTATGGCAATAGAACAACTCACCGGACACTACATTTCAGTGAATGGCACGCGCACCTTTTTCGATGAGGTCGGCGAGGGCATACCATTCATAGGCGTACACACCGCGGGGTCCGACTCTCGCGAATACCAATATCTGCTGCCTGAGATGGCCGCACGCGGTTACCGTGCGATAGCGCTGGACCTTCCCGGTCATTCTCGCTCGTACCCCATTGACTGGGAGCCGACGCGCACTATTAACGGCCACGCGGAGTTTGTTTACGCTTTCGCGCGCGCGCTTTTAGGCGAGGAGAAGGCAGTCGTTGCCGGGTGTTCCATTGGCGGCTGCATTGCGTTCGATTTGATCGCCAATCATAGCGACGCCTTCCGTGCAATCATCCCCATGGAAGGGCTTGCGTGGGGCGCTCCAATCTTGCCTCACCCCGCGGAACTCGAGAACCCCTCCTGGTCGACAGCTTGGAAACCGTTCCTTGAGTACGCCGCCGTCGATTCACTGGGCAAAAAAACGCTGGCCAATCCAGCCAAGGTGAAAGAGCTTTGGTGGCAACATCAGAATGCACATCAAGCGGGAAATGGCGACATCCAGGGATGGGCCTCGCACGACGTTCGAGACAAGCTTGGTGACGCGAAGTGCCCTGTTCTCGTTGTAAAGGGCACGGACGATTTCTGGTTACCGGAGGCCCTGATCCGAGAATCGGCTGCGTTGGTAGGCAAGGACACAGAGGTCGCTCTCCTGGAGGGGATTGGACACTATCCTATGTTTGAAGACCCTACCGGTGTCGCGGATCTGATCGACGCCTTCGTCAGACGCACGACGTAATTCGACTCTCGTTTTGGTGTCTTGGCGGTGGCGCGACGTTGCCTATGCCGATGATTACGCAGGTCGCGTCCATTGCTTCGGCGTCGTCAGGTGTAACAGCCAAACCGACTAGGAAAATTGCGAGCGCTTGGTGCGATCTCGTTGGCCCTCGGTTTTACCCGTATTAGGCCCACAGGAGTTCAAGCCTCGGGGGCCTCGATGCGTGTTAATGTGCGGTAGTGTGCAGGGTCGGTAGCGCCTTCGGTGTTCACGACCAACACGCGGGCGGTTGAGTCTAGGCCAATCGCGGAGCGCGCATTTTTGTCGCGGGCGACTCTGATGAGACCGGCTAGGCCAACACCTCCGCTCTCGCCGGAAACGATGGAAGTATCGCTGCCCGTAGGACGGGCGAGACGATTCATAGCCGACACCGCATCAGACTCCTCAACACTTATGAAGGCATCTGCGGCACGCGCTAGAACACGCCAGGCAAGTGCAGAGGGCGTATAGCATTCGAGCATAGCCATTACCGTTGGTTCGCCGGGATTGATAGTCACGAGATGCCCGGCGCGTGCTGTTTCTAGTAGGCAGGCGGCTCGGTCCGGCTCGACGACAATGAATGTCGGCCTCCGTTCGCCATAGATAAGTGCAAGGTGTCCCGCGACGGCTCCCGCTAAACCGCCAACCCCCGCTTGGATGAATACGTGTGTTGGCGGCTCTTGCAACGCCTGAAGCGTCTCCGAAACCAGCGCGGTATAACCTTGCATGACGATGCCAGGAATTTCCTCGTAGCCAGGCCACGAAGTGTCGGAGACGGTAATCCAGCCTTGTTGTCTGCTTACGCGATCAGATTCAGCGACACTCGCATCATAGTTGCCTTCAACGCGGACAACGTCTGCGCCGAACCGTGCGATTGCAGCGGCGCGTTCGGAACTCACGCCGGAATGAACAAAAATCGTACAGCGCGCGCCGATCAATTTCGCGCCTTGGGCCACCGAGCGCCCGTGATTTCCCGCTGTTGCACAACAGACGGTGAGTGTTTCGGCGACACTCCTCACGTCGGCGGACAACATGTCCGAGTAGCCAAGCTCCCTTTTGAGGATGCGGCTGGCTTCGGCCAGAACAACTCGCGCCACAGCGTATGCTCCTCCCAGCGCCTTGAAGCTGCCTAAGCCAAACCGCGGCCCTTCGTCCTTTACGAAGATCTCGGCGACGTTGAGTTCATGCGCCAGCGAATGGAGGGCGTGAAGTGGGGTACGTTTGTAGTCTGGGCGGTTTGCTAGATATTGGGCGACATCAGCGGCCGCGGCTCCGTCCAATTTTGCGGCGTCGCGGGCATCGAGTGGATGTCTATGAGTTTCATGAACATTGAGAAGAAACATGCTGCCTGACCTTTCAACGTCACTATAGTTAATTCAATGCGATGAAATTGCTCTATATGGACACAGCTGCTGCAAGTTTGTTGCATAAGAGGCTCTGGGATGGCTGACACTTCTCATCTTGTACTCGACAGTTTCGATCGCGCCATTCTGGAGATTCTTCAGCGCGACAATTCAATGCCGCATCGCGCGATTGGTGCAGCAGTCAATCTATCGGCACCGACCGTACAGCGGCGCATTCGGCGGATGGAGGCTGCCGGCGTCATTGTCGCCAACGTTGCCATGCTTGATCCGGCCAAGGTCGGGCGCCCCTTGACGATATTTGTTGAGGTAGAACTCGAAAGTGAGAAGTCTGCTCTCATAGATGCAATGAAGCGCCGTCTGGCCAATGCGCCGGAGGTACAGCAGTGTTATTACGTTACGGGCGAGGCCGATTTCGTGATCGTTCTCACTGTTCCGACGATGGCCGATTACGAGGCATTTACCCGGAAGATGTTCTTTGCAGACAATAACGTGCGCCGTTTCCGCACTTTTGTGACCATGGACCGGGTGAAGGCAGGGAGTACAATTCCGGTTTAAGTGCGGTGCTTGCGCGCCATTCGGAACCTCAAAGAGTTCGCGCGTTTGACCTCATGGCACGCATAAATCTATCCGGGAGGTTCAAGGGCGCCTGCCCAAAGGTGTTAAGACCTTCCAATAGCTGGCTTCTTCATCACTCGTAGCCGGCCTTGGCTCCTCGTCGCCACGCGGACAGGGCGAGGGTTCGAATGCAACCGGTCAAGCCACCTTGACGGTTGCCCCTGTTTCCACCAGTCCCTCAATTTCCGCCTCGCTGTACCCGGCCTCCTTCAAAATTTCAGCGCTGTGTTCGCCTAGGTTCGGGGCCAGCCGTCTGATCTCCGCCGGTGTTTCCTCGTAGTTTACTGGAAAAGCGGCCATGCGAAGAGTGCCTTCGGTCGGGTGGTCCATCAGCTTCCAGAACCCGACATCGTCTAGGTGGGGGTCTTCGATAAGATCATCCAGCGAGTTGACCGGGGTCACCGGTACACTGGTGTCCTGAAATATATCCAACCACTCCTGGGTGGTGCGCTCGGCGATAACCCGGGCCGTCATCTCATAGGTGGCGTCCATGTTCTGGACGCGCAGGTTCTGGGTCTTAAAGCGGGGATCGTCGATCAATTCGGGGTGGCCCGATTTGCGCGCAAACACCTCCCAGTGCGGGTCCACATAGGTGATTACCACCGCGTAGCCGTCCTTGGTGGCGCAGGGTTTCCGGCTTTTGCTGGTCATCGCCGGGTAGTCGGTGGTGCCGATGGCCGGCTCAAACGTCTTTCCCCACAAATTCAAAAGCATCGAATAATGAGTCATTGTCTCGAACATCGGCACCTCAAGCTCCTGGCCTTGCCCGGTGCGCTCGCGGTGGAAGAGGGCGCCAAGCACCCCGTAGACTAACGTCAGTGCCGAGTTCTGGTCGGCCATCGCCAGCGGTACGCAGCGGGGCTCGCCAAGGGCGGGTATGTTTAAAGCCGCAATGCCGCTCGCGGCTTGAATGGCATCGTCGAGGGCGCCTTTGTCACCATAGCGACCCTTGCGCCCGTATCCGTGTGCGCCGGCGTAGATCAGATCGGGGTTCACCTCCTTGAAGGCCGCGTAGTCCAGGCCAAGTTTGCGCATCGCCTGGGGACGGTAGTTGTGAAGCACGACGTCCGAGTTCACAGCTAACTTTAACAAAGCCTCTCGAGCATTATTTTGTTTTAAATCAAGGATAAGGCTGCGTTTATTACGATTACAGGTGAGGAAAAGAGCGGCCATGTTCGGCGTGTTGCGGCTGGCGCCGATGGTACGTAGACCGTCGCCGGTTGGCGGCTCTACCTTGATTACGTCCGCGCCCATGTCCGCCAGAAGCTGACCGGCTAGTGGACCTAGCAAGATGTTAGTGATTTCCAGTATGCGAACGCCGTGAAGTGGGCCCGGCATGAATTTAGTTTCCCCATGAAGCTCGCCTCGGGGCTAACGGTCAGCCTGATCTGGGCGAGAGTATATTGACGTGGCCCATTTTACGGCCTGGCCGCGCTTCGGTTTTCCCGTACAGGTGCAGATGCGCTGCGGGGTCGGCGAGGTAGCTGTCGAGCCGCTCCACATCGTCCCCGACAAGGTTGATCATTCTCGCATCCGAATGCCGGGCGGGGTCCACCAGGGGTAGGCCGGTGACGGCCCTGACCAACTGCTGAAACTGATCGGTTCCGCACGCGTCCATCGTCCAATGGCCCGAGTTATGTGGGCGAGGGGCCATCTCGTTGCACAGAATATCACCGGATCTGGTCACAAACATTTCCACCGCGAGCAGGCCGACGATATCCAGAGCCTCAATGGCACGCTTGGCTATGCTTTCCGCTTCTGCGGCGATTTTTGGATCTAGGCGCGCGGGAACGGTGGAGGTTGCCAGCATGTGATTGGCATGGACGTTCTCGGCGGGCTCATAGCACATCAGCGCGCCGCTCACGTCCCGCGCAGCAATCACCGAAATCTCACAGCTGAAGTCGACAAAGCCTTCCAGCACTGCAAATGCGCCGTTTGAGTGGGTAGTCTGGCCGCCGGTGAGCGCTTGCCACGCGGAGCCGGCCTCCGCCGCGGACTTGATTTTGACCTGGCCCTTTCCGTCGTAGCCCAGCCGCGAGGTTTTCAGGATCGCTGGACCCGAGATGTCTTCCAGCGCCGCCTTCAAATCGGGTTCCGAGTTCACGGGCCGCCAATCCGCCGTTTTGGCGCCGATCTTGGCAAAAAACGCCTTTTCCTGAGCCCGGTCTTGGGCGACTTCCAGGGCCTTGTATGTGGGGCGCACCTGCGTGCGCGCCGAAAGGAATGCTGCGGCATGCGCGGGCACATTCTCAAATTCAAAAGTCACAACATCAACCGCCCGGGCGAAGGCGGCGAGAGCGGCTTCATCGTCATAGGGCGCGACGGTCGAGGATGTCGCCACCAGCTCCGCCGGGCTGTTCTTGTCAGGCCCGTAAACATGAGTGCGAAATCCCAGTGGCGCGGCAGCCAGGCACAGCATCCGGCCAAGTTGGCCGTTGCCGAGGATTCCAAGGGTAGCGCCGGGTGGGAGGCGGGACATGTCGGTCAATCTTTATCGAGAGTAAATTACTTGGGGCTAATGCCGACGCTGGCGGTTTGCCGCTTGCGCCAGGCCTTCAGGCGCGTGGCAATGCCGGTGTCCGACAGGGCGACGATAGAGGCGGCAAGAAGAGCGGCGTTCTTTGCGCCGGCCTTGCCGATAGCCAGCGTCCCCACAGGAACACCGGCCGGCATTTGCGCAATAGAAAGCAGGCTATCTAACCCTTTAAGCGCTTTGCTTTCCACCGGTACGCCAAGAACAGGAAGCGGTGTCATCGAGGCGGCCATGCCGGGCAAATGAGCCGCGCCACCGGCGCCGGCGATGATCACTTTCAGACCGCGCTCTTCGGCGCTGCCCGCGTACTCATAAAGCCGTTTTGGCGTGCGGTGGGCAGATACGACCTTGGTTTCGCAGGGAACCTTCAATTCCGCCAGGATATCGGCGGCATGACGCATGGTGTCCCAGTCTGATTTGCTGCCCATAATCAGGCCGACCAAAGGCGTTTGAACGCGTTTTGGTGCCGCCTTTTTTTTAGCTTTGCCTTTCGGTGCCCCGGCCATTTTTGTAATCCCCAGCCCTGCGCGAAAGGGGGCGACTTTAAACGAGGGGGACGAGGCCAGCAAGCAACCTCAAACCCGCATTTTTCCAGCATTTTTGCGGTTTTTCCTCAATTTGAGGGTTTCTGGCTGGTAAGGTTTTGCAAAGCCTTGGGTGATAAAATCCGAAGTTGAAAGATCTGTCCATGCCGAACCCTTCACGCGGCGAACGGTCAGGAATTGGGTTTACTCATGTCGGATATCAAGAAACCTGAAGCTGTCATGCTGGTGCAAGAGCGCCTCGATGGTCGCGCACCCGGAGACGGCAAGGGGGCTGGCGATCAGCCGCCTAAAAAGGTTGCGGAGACCTATGAGGAGGCCGCTCGCGCCCTTCCGGCCGACGACAGCATCACAATTCTTGGCATCCCCATAGAACGGATCACATCTGCAACGCATGCCGCTCTTGCGAGTTTGGTGTCGGAAAATAACTATTTGCGGAATGCGCTGTCGCGACACGAGCGAGGGGCCCGCAGAGGCGCCTCTGGCAAGCAATCTATCGCGCGCGCGCAAGGCGGCGGCGCCGTTGATCTCTTAGATTACAGTTCCTTTGTCGGAGTGCTCGGGACGACACTTGCCGGGGCGCCCGGCGACGGGGCCTCGTGGGTCGTTATCCTGGTTCATCTTAAAACTTACGAGCTCTTGCGCCGAAGTTCAGGCCTCCTGGCGGCAAACGGAGCGCTTGATGATGTCGGGCATCGGTTTGCGCAGGTTCAGATTGGAGACTTAAATCAGGGGCCGTCCGCAGCGGTGGAGCCTGCGGGAAGTTCGGCGGCATCCGCGTCCGGCGCTACGCCCGTTCCTCTGACGGTGGCGGGGTACGCTGGCGGGGCTACCGTGGCCGGACTAGCCGCGCTGCCAAACGGGCCCTTGGACACAACGATGATCGCGCGAAGGGTGCGCGACCATATTTGCGCGTCGGGCTTCCATGTTGGGGGCGTTGATATGGCGCTCGAGGTGCAGGTCGCAGCGTCCGTCAGCGGTGTAGGAGAAAGCCCGCTGCTCGCGCTGGGCCGGGCCGACCATCTAATGCGCGCAAACTGAACTGCCGCATCCCTAGGGGAGGTCTTTAGGCTATAATGTCGGGGATCAAGCGATCTTGCAGGGAAGAGATTTGATCTTTCAGCGCCAGCTTACGCTTTTTTAAGCGCGAAACTTTTATCTGATCGAAATCGCTTTTCTCGATCAAAGTATTAATGACATCGTCCAGGTCGCGGTGCTCCAACTCCAATTCAGCAAGCTTGGCTTTTAGCTGGTCCTGATTTTCAGACATTGATGTCCGTGCATCCTGTTGTTGTCGGGCCGATATTAACCGCAGCCCCTTCAGTTTCGAGAAATTTTAAAACATTGAGCGAGCAAGCGGTGTTTCGAACCTGTCTCGCAATTTTACACCGCCGATACTCTTCGAGTCGAACAGGGCATGGTCCCCTCTGGGGCCGCAAATTCATTCGACTCCGTATTTTTGCAGGTAGTAGAGGCTTAACCGAGGAGCGGCAGAGTGTCATGCAATGACCGTACACCAACATAAAATATAGGCAACACAAAGGGTTAAGACGGGTCTGGAACAAAGGCCGCCGGTGGATGTACACTTAGGTGTTCTTGAATCACTATCCGGAGGAAATCCATGGGTCAGGATGCGAGGAATGAGTCTTTACGTAGTAAGCACGACGAACTTGAAACCGTACTATTCGAAGAAGAGCGACGACCATTCCCGGATTTTCGACGCGTTCACGAACTCAAAAGGAAGAAGCTGAAGATTAAGGACGAGCTGCAGCGGGTAGCTGTTAGTTAGCACCTAAGGTACTTCAGCCGCTTTTTCCGATCCGCCGGAGCAAAAAACGGAGACTCGCCGTTTCCGGACCGGACCGGGGTAGGATCCCTAAGATATTAAAGGCCCATCGCCGGGTGGGCCTTTTTTTTTATCGCCGGTCCGAAGCTAGGATTAGCCGTTGGTGTCGTCAGAGGGGGCGTCACCATTCTCGGCGGGAACCTGTGCAGTAGGCGCACTTTCGGCTTCCGGCTCCGCTTGCGGGCTCTCTTTTTGTTTCTTCGCAGCGTCCTTGGCGGCCGCTTTGGCGGCGCGTTCGGCACGGCGCTGCGCTGTTAGAGCCATTTTCTCAAGTTCCGCCTCAGTGCACAGTCCAAGAATGACAGGGTTCTGTGGTTTGATATTCGGGGCGTTCCAGTGCGTGCGGTCGCGCACACTGCTGATTGTCGGTTTCGTCGTGCCGATCAACCGGCACAACTGCGCGTCGGTGAGATCAGGAAGATTCTTCAGAAGCCACGCGATGGCGTCCGGGCGTTCCTGCCGTTTTGACACCGGGGTGTAGCGCGCGCCTTTGGAACGAGCTTGCGGGATAGGCATGTCAGACTTGCTGATTCTTAGTCTTGCCTTTGGGTCGTTCTGGCAACGGTCCAACTCTGCCTGAGTCAGTTGATTATTGGTGATCGGGTTGACGCCAACGATGCCTACGGCGACTTCACCGTCCGCGATCGCTTGCACCTCTAACTCGTGCATGCCTGTGAAGTCGGCAATCTGTTCAAACGACAGAGCCGTATTCTCAACCAACCATACGGCCGTGGCCTTCGGCATAAGAGGCTGTGATGCCATAGTCTTCCCTTTCGGATGTGTGCGCGAAGGCGGCGAAGCCACCACGCAAAAGGCCGGCGCCTAGAAAAAAGCGACCGGGCCTGAATAGTCGATTTCGCCGGTATATATCGGGTTTATCACAACGGGGTCAAACCGTTCCCGTAGAATAGGGGCAACGGATTGAAAAAACTATACCTTTTCCTCGTTTAGAGGCCGGTTTTCAGGACGATTTTGCCAATATGCCTGCTGCTTTCCATGCGCCGATGGGCCTCGGAGGCCTCGTCGAGTGGTAGAACGGAATCCATGACCGGCCTAATGGTGCCCGTTTCTATGAGGGGCCAGACCTGAGATTTAAGGGCTGCGGCGATGGCGCCCTTAAAGGCAATGTCTCGGGGCCGCAGAGTCGACCCGGTCAGGGTAAGTCGTTTCAGCATCATCGGCATGAAGTCGACTTCGGCTTTTGAGCCTTGCAAGAACGCAATGTTCACCAGGCGGCCATCGGCGTTCAAACAGCGGATATTCCGCGCCAAGTAATCGCCGCCGACCATATCGAGTATGACATCCACGCCCTTGCCGGGAAGTCGGTTCCGAATTTCTTCAGCAAAGTCTGTGGAGGTGTAGTTGATGACAAGATCAGCGCCCAGATTTCGGCATGCCTCACACTTCTCATCACTGCCTGCGGTGGCAACCACGAACGCACCGAATGCTTTCGCCAGCTGGATAGCGGTTGTGCCGATACCGCTGCTTCCACCGTGCACCAAAAAAGACTCCCCGTCTTTTAACGCGCCGCGCTCGAACACGTTGTGCCAAACTGTAAAGAAGGTTTCCGGCACGGCGGCCGCTTCAGTCATGCTCAAAGATTTAGGCACGGGCAAGCAGGTGAGTGCGGGGGCCGTGACGTATTCGGCGTATCCGCCACCTGAAATCAGCGCACATACATTGTCGCCGACGATGGGTGTCGTAACACCTTCGCCGCTGGCGACAACGGTGCCTGCAACTTCAAGCCCCGGTATATCTGATGCGCCGGGCGGCGCCGGATAACGTCCTAGGCGCTGAATAACGTCCGGCCGATTAACTCCGGCCGCCTTCACCGCGATTAAAACTTCACCGGCGGCAGGTAAGGGCAACGCGCGTTCGCCAAGCACGAGCTTTTCGGGTCCGCCAGGCTCGCTGATTTCGATACAGCGCATACGCGCGGGAAGCGTCGGTTTCGTCACGTTAGAAACTCCACCGGCTTATTGGTTGACCGGCTGACTGTTTGAAGGTGTTGGTCTAAGTTTATATGGTGTCGATGTCTTATCGTCCACCGGATGAGGAAGCATGAAAAATGGATACGGATGATTTTGAACCGATCAAAAAGAAGCCCCAGGCAAAAGACCTCAGCCGGATGTCTATTGAGGGGCTCGGCGAATATATAACAGAACTGAAAGCCGAAATCGTACGCGCGGAAGAGGCGATTACTAAAAAAACCAAGGCGCGCGCTGGGGCGGAGTCATTTTTTAAATCGTGAACAGGCGTGCGCGCTTGGGCCAGTGGGCGGCCGGCCTCAAACGGGATACATTCGCCCTGTATCTTGGCGCGCGCGACCCCCGTGTGCCTATAGCTGCTAAACTCGTGGCGGCCTTTGTGGCCGCTTACGCTCTCAGTCCCATCGATTTGATCCCAGATTTCATACCTGTTCTAGGATATCTGGATGATCTTATTCTCGTTCCCCTTGGCATCGCGCTTGTTATCCGCATGGTCCCGCCCGATTTGATGGACGATCTCCGCCAGCAGGCCGGCGCGCGGCATGCCGATGCGAAACCGGTGAGCTGGCTGGCCGCAATCGTCGTCATCGTTATTTGGTGTGCGGTAGGGTTTGCGCTGGGTTACGCGCTGATCACCTGAATGCGGCTATCAGACTTATAAGTCGGCCAGTTCATTTTTATGAGCATCGCTCCAACCCACTTCGTACAGGGGTTTGCGGCCTTGGATACCCTTCATGTCAAAGCCGCCGCGTGGAATAAATCCAAACTTCTGACCTTTGCAGGCATCGACGATTCCCTGTGACACCCAAATATTGCCTGTACTGGCTTTGTCACAAATACGGGCGGTCATTTGCACTGCGGCGCCGAAGAAGTCGTTTTCTTCTTCCACCGCTTCCCCGGCGTTAATGCCGATTCTGATTTGGACCTGAATGTTTGGGTTTTTCGAATTGTGAGCGGAGATCGCCCGTTGCATTGCAATTGTCCCGGCCACGGCGGCGGCGGGGGAGGGAAAGGTTGCCATAATACCGTCTCCGGTATGTTTCACTTCGCGGCCCTTCTGCGCCTTGATCGCGCTGCGGACCGCATCGTTGTGCGCGCGGACAGCTTTCTGCGCGCCTGCATTCCCCAGCTTCTGGGTCATAGCTGTGGAGCCGACGATGTCGGTGAACACAAACGTGATAAGCGAGGGGACGGTCGGGCGCTTGTCAGGCAGATTCCAATCAGACAAGAGTCCATCGAGGCTTGGTGCGATGGTGCGAGTTCCACTCAAATATTGAGTCATCGCCTTGCTCCCGGATTGAATCATGCCCGCGTAACGCGGGTTCTTTCCATGAGAAGGAAGCTCGACACAGAACGATGTCGCACTTGCAGGGTTGGCGCCTGCCGATATTAAACTGTCCTTTAAAATGGCTAATTGCTCGTCGCGGCCCAGGCGTTTGCTCTGTCCGGCAACCGAGGCCGCTCCGGCCACGTAGAGGTTGAGACCAAATCGCGTAAATGTATTGATTTGAACTGACTTGACGCTGTTGACGGCATCTTTGACGAATTGCCCCAGGCTTGCCCGCACTTCGGTTTCTGCAGCCGTCTTTTTCGCGGGCTTTTTTTCTGAAGCCTTCTTCTGTTCTGTCTTTTTTGGCGGCTCCTCTTTCTTCGGAGCTTGCGGCTCGGACTCTTTCTTTTCTTCTTTCTTACTCTCTTCGGGCTGCGCGATTGGTTTCTCTTCCGGCAGATCCTGATTCTCCTGGCCGCTAACTTTAACGTCCATTTCGGCATCCAGGTCCGCGGGCATTTCGTCTTCGGCGATATCCTCTAGGCCTGATGTCTCTTCTGCGCGTTCAATCTCCACTTGATCGAAGTCTACGTCTTGGACGGGTGCTTCGGCTTTCGGTTTTTTCGCGATAGCGGCCATCATGTTCTCGGGGCCTGCCGGCGGAGCTTTGCCGCGAGATCCGCCTCTCAACATGCTGAGAATTTTGAAATGTTTCTGCAGATTTACGAACATCGATAGGAAAAAGAGAGAAACAAATGTGCCGTTAATAAGGGGCAGGCGGTTGGCTCTCGGCAGCATATCCATGGCGACCATTTGAGCGATGATCAAAGCCATCGCTGCAGCGCCGATTGCGGCCACACTCACACTGATGGCCAGCACCATAATTGCGCGTGCAACACCGCTCGATTTTTTCTTTTTTTTCGGCCTACGCTTGACCTTGCCCTGAGGGCCGCCCGCCTTTGCATTTTTTTTCTTTCTCTTTTTAGGAGAGGTCTTGGGCTGCGGTGCAGCGCTTGGGGGCTCGCTGCGCTGCGGGCTTTGCCGTTGCGCTTGTCCGCCCGGCCGGGGTCTCTTTTTCTGAGGCGCTTTTTTGGGGCCGGCGGTGCCAAACATGTCGTCGGCATCGCCCATTTGCTTTGCTTTGGGGCTTTGCCAAGCAACCACGTCTTCAGTGGTATTTGTTTCGGGATAGAAGGTTTCGCGAACCACGCGGGTTGCGTAGCCCTCCTTATTGGCAACCATATTCGCTTCTTCAGTAGCAAGCTCGCGCTCGCCGCTTTCGAAGCTGGCGTGGAGTTGCCAACGTCCGTTCTGGTGGTAATAGACTTCGTATGTATCCCGCGCCATGATTCTCCGCGCCGCCCACGTTGTCGCGGTGGCGCCTGTCTCTCCTTTATTTGTGCCGCCAGCGTACCCAGGTCGTTTTTTATGGCGACAAACATAGGTATGCACGGCCAAACCGAACGGGCAAACCGAAGGGCATCATAAGTGGGTAGAAAACCCTAAAGATGCCTTAAATTCTCGAGCGTTGTGGTGCGTTGTTTGGCGGTAAATTGCGGAGAATTTGCCACAGCCGTTAACGCAAGTTCAACTAACCTGAGCGGCCTGGGCTGGCTTAATTGGAGTTGTTTCGGGTGAAATGCTAACGAATGCCCCAGTTTCGTCCTTGTCCCCATTTTTTTCGTTGAGGCTATTACCGGGCTGTGTCGCCCGGGGTCTTTTGGCGGCATCATGTACCTCTGATTCACAAAGGATCTCTCCGCTCTTGGCTTCAGCAATGACGGCCTGTGCCTGCCGACTCAATGCAGGCGAGTAATTTGGATCTTCATCCACGTTAAAATTGCCGATCACGGCGATGGCAATATTGGCACCGTTACTATTTTTGAACTGCTGCCGGATGTCCGTCGCGGCGTCCAATGCTTCATCCGCAGATTCGTAGTGGGCAAAGATTCCCTTGCCGGTGTGTGTGATCTCATTGCCACTATGTGTCGCAATAGCGGCTCGGACGATCGTATTGTGCATACCCATCGCTGCATCGTGGGCAGCTTCAAGCAGAGTTTCA
>JAUIGX010000305.1 GCA_030432435.1 Alphaproteobacteria bacterium | reverse complement strand
ACCGAGCAGGTGGTGCGCGTGTTCCGCGACCGCTTCAACATTCATCTGATAGACCGGGATGCCTCCGCTCTCTTCCTCGGCAAGCTTGCAGGCGAGATAGACCCGGAGAAGAAACGTAAAATTATCGGCGCAACGTTCATTGATGTATTCGAGGAAGAAGCCAAAAAAATCGGCGGGGCCGACTTTCTCGCCCAGGGCACGCTTTACCCGGACGTGATCGAGTCCGTCTCGTTTCACGGCGGCCCCTCGGTCACCATCAAATCGCATCACAATGTCGGCGGTCTGCCCGAGCGCATGAACATGAAGCTGGTCGAACCCTTGCGCGAATTGTTCAAGGATGAAGTGCGCGAACTGGGCCGCGAGCTTGGCCTGCCGGAAGAGATGGTGGGCCGCCATCCGTTCCCCGGGCCGGGCCTTGCCATCCGCATCCCGGGCCAGGAAATTACTGTCGAGCGGCTCGACATTCTGCGCAAGTCGGACGCGATCTATCTGGAAGAAATTCGAAACGCCGGTTTGTACGATTCTATCTGGCAGGCCTTTGCCGTGTTGCTGCCTGTGCGTACCGTCGGCGTCATGGGCGATTCACGCTCTTACGATTACGCGCTTGCTCTGCGCGCGGTCACGTCAACCGACGGCATGACGGCAGACTACTATCACTTCGATATGGAATTTCTCGGGCGGGTCGCAAACCGCATCATCAACGAGGTGAAGGGCGTCAATCGCGTGACGTATGATGTGACATCCAAACCGCCGGGCACGATCGAGTGGGAATAGCGGGCTACTAGTTGTTTTTTGTGGGCGCTTGCGCTGCCCAGGTGGCGGGGTCGCCGGCAGAAAGCGCTATGCGAACCGCATCAGTTCTGTTGTTCGCGTTCAGTTTCCGGAAAACGTTCCGTAAATGAACTTTTATAGTGACCTCCTGAAGACCAAGATCAATCGCTATTTCTTTATTACTCTTCCCGTCAATCAGCCTCAGAAGCACTGTAACTTCGCGTGCTGTCAGCTTGCTCAGTTTGGCCGGAAGGTCTCTCGCCGGTTCGTTGCCCGGCAGCGCCGTGGGCGCCTCATCGGAAACAAAGTCCATGATAGCCGGCGGTACGTATGTTTCGCCGTTCATAATCAGTCGAAGCGCGTTAACCAGCGATTTTGCGCGGGTGGTTTTCGGAATATAGCCGTGGGCACCATTGCGGAAAGCGGCGGAAATAGTGTCGCCGTCAATAGTGGCCGATATCACGGCAATACGGGCTTCAGGGTACATCGCGCAAACTTCGGGGATGCTATCGGTGCCGTTCATGCCGGGCATGTCGAGGTCCAGCAATACCAAATTTGGAGATGCAGAGGCGGCGTGATTTCGTATTTCCTCTAAGGAGTTTGCCTCACTGATCTGAGTGTTTTCGTCGAGCAGCATCGTGTACTGACGAAGGATATCGCGCATTAGACTATGGTCGTCGGCAATAAGAACATTCATGAATATATGCTTGCCGTAGTCGCCGCCCACCGCCGCGCCCGATGGTGCAGTGTAATCGTTAGTCGAAACATTATGCCGAGCAGTCCTACTATTTGGCTGAAATGTCAATAAGAGGGAATGATAAACACAACTATTGATTTCAGCCAAGGGGGATGTCCCTTGGCTGAAATCAGCATGCTAGGTCGCGCGAAAAGTCGGAGTTGAGCGGGCGATTCGGCCAGAATCTAGGCGGCGTGTTCCATCTTTTCGAGCCGGAGGAGCGGGCGCAATTCGCACAGCGGTACTGGTCGGCTGATCAGATACCCTTGCAGATAGTCACACCCTAGGGCGATCAGGGCGTCTCTTTGGGCGACGGTTTCCACGCCCTCGGCAGCCACTTCCAGCCTCAGGGAATGGGCCATACGCACGATACCTTCAACCAGCAAAAATCCGTCATTGTGCTTGTCCATCTCGTCAATGAACGCTCGGTCAATTTTCAGCTGGCTGAAGCTGTATTTCTGTATGTACGAAAGAGCAGAATAACCTGTGCCGAAATCATCAAGCGCCACCGCGATGCCGAGTGCCCGCAGTTCGTTGATAGCGGCTTTGGCACGGGAAACATCGTCAGCCAATGCGGTCTCAGTCAGTTC
>JAUIGX010000102.1 GCA_030432435.1 Alphaproteobacteria bacterium | reverse complement strand
CCCTCCCTCCGTCAAAAAGGAGGGCAAAGGTGGACGACTTTTACGCCGCCCGCAGCAGGCTTATCCCGCCGCTACCGTGGTCGACTTTCGCACCGCCGTTCTCAGGTGGAGCGAAAAACAGAATCCCCGCCCAAAAAACGGGACGCCCCGTCCTAATTTCCGGGACACTCGCAGCCCCGAGAGCAGAAAAACACCCGAAACTGTCCCAAAAAACGGGACGCATTTGGCAGTTTCCGCGAAATCCCCGTCCCAAAAAACGGGACATATATACATCTAGCCATAGGCAGGTACGGAATGAACCAAGCGAGCAAGAAGCAAGCACCGAATTTCGCCGAACTGACGGAAAAGCTTCGCGAGCGCCGCGCGAAAGCCCCAGAAGTGTCCGTTACGATGGAGGGCAACGCCGCGAGCTTCACGGTTGGGGAGGAGAGCAGCGGAGAGGAATACCTGCGGCTGATGGCGGCGGTGGGCACCTTTGACTACGGCTTCATGGACGCTTTTCTCGGCCAGATTGGCAACGCGGTCTCGGACAAGGGCTCAATATCCGAAAGCAAAATGCGCTTTGCGCTGGGCGTCATCGTCGGTCTGGAACCGAGGGATGAAATCGAGGCGATGCTGGCGGCACAGATGGCGGCGGTGCATGTCTGTGCAATGGACGCATCACGGCGCTACCTTTGGGGCGAAAGCCTAGCAAGCAAAGACAGCGCCGAAAGGGCATTGACCAAACTTACCCGCACATTCGCAACGCAGATGGAAACCTTGAAGCGCTATCGGTCGAAGGGTCGGCAGGTCGTGCGAGTGGAGCGCGTTACCGTGAACGAAGGTGGGCAGGCAATCGTCGGCCCCGTACAGCATGGGGGGAGGGGCGATGAGAAAAAGCGTCGCTAACCCCATTAACCCCGCACAGCGCCTCAACGACGCGCCCAGGTGCCATGCCAAGGCTAAATCCACTGGCGAGCGGTGCAAGGGCCCAGCGGTCACGGGATGGGCCGTGTGCCGCGTTCACGGCGCGGGCGGCGGCGCTCCGCGCGGTCAGGCACACTGGAACTGGAAACACGGCGAGCGGTCGATTGAGGCAGTTGAACTGCGTCGTATGGTGAATGAGCTGGCGCGGATGGCCCGCGCCGAAGGGGAAGCAATCTCATGCGCGAACGCGCAGTAGTGTGGTGCACGCTGTAGAAAGCGGTTGGCACAGTGGACCCGTGGCGCAGAAAATCAAACATGGCGCTTTGATTACAGCGAGCGGAACTTGATACTGCAAGTGGTTGAGCGATAGTCTCAAGTGAGAGAGACGTTCCCGGACGATTGCCGTCAAAGTGTTGGGCGTTACGAAATGCTCCAGAGGTGCAATGATTAAGACGCGATGTTTGGTTAAATTTCTTGGAATTCTGGCGACTGCGCTCGCGGTTTTCTTCTGCGCACCGTCGACAGCGATGGAAATCGAGGTTCAGTATAGCGATAACCGACCAATCTTTCGCCCAGCGCTCTGGGTGGAGTTGACTGGGGAAATAAAGACAGGTGATACCATCCGCTTCCTGACAGTAATTCTACCATTTATGGATCGCGACGTTGAGGAGATTGTATTTAGGTTTGACAGTCCCGGAGGAAATCTGGTCGAGGGTCTTCGCCTGGGTCGCGCCATATCAGAGCTTCCGTTCATCACCCGTGCGTATGTCGGCGTAAATGGTGGTGAAAATATTTGTGCTAGTGCATGCGTGAACGCGTATCTGGGCTCTGATTATCGTTTTCTCGATGAAGGGAGCCGCATCGGTGTTCACCAGTTCGCAGTGTCAGGGACTGAGATGGAGACCAATGAGGCCCTCTCTATATCGCAGGATATATCAGCACAGATCGTTGAACATATCCGTGCGATGCGTGCTGATCCCAGCTTTTTCGGGCTCATGGTCTCTGCTCACGCAGAGGAGGTCTATTGGGTGCCTAGGGAAACCCTTGAAGAGCTTCGGGTTGTGACTGGGAATGTTTATGATCAAACTGCAGAGTATCGGAATGTGAACGGAACTTTGGCTCTACACCTCAGTCAAGTCAGTCAAGTTGGAAAAAACAGTCTGACTTTAACTTGTGGAGAACGAGGGCTCGTCGGGATATTTGATTTCCATAAGCCGGAAGCAGCTTTGCTTGATCAATTGGAGCTGTACGTCGACGGAACCACAATACCCCTTGGCGACTTCGAGCCTTTTGAACGAGACGAGTATCGTGTGATGGCAATCTCGCTTCTTCCGGAGGGAGTCACGCGACGCTTGGCGTCTGCTGCTGAACTCGGTGCACGCATCTCTGCCCCTGAGGCTGGTGTGTTTTTTGGTTTTTTCGAAGGGATTCGGGATAAGAAGATTTCGGAAACCGCTAGAGGATGCCTTGCCTCACTTCAAGCGGCTCAGCCCGAGATGACCCGGGTAGATGGCGTAGATTTTATTGGCGGTGACCTTACACAAACTGGCTATCGGAATGTTAGCTTCATCGAGTGCCAGCGGATATGCGACAGCGACCGTAGATGTGTTGCTGTGTCCTATGTCGTTTCGCAACAATGGTGCTGGCCAAAAGACAAAATGTTAAAGGTAGATCCAAAGCCAGGGGTTATAAGCGCGTACTTTGAGTGAACTTTCGGCGGTCCGCTTTCCTGCACTATTCCCTGGAGCCGGAGTTCTTGCAACGCTTCCGCGCGTAGCTCCATCAGCCCCACCCAGCGCATTCGTGACGCGCCCAGATGCCACGCTAGGGCCAAAGTCCACCGGAGAGCGTGCAAGGGCCCAGCGGTCACTGGATGGGCCGTGTGCCGCGTTCACGGCGCGGGTGGCGGCGCTTTGCCCGGCAAGGCCCATTGGAACTGGAAGCACGGCGAGCGGTCGTCGGAAGCGGTCGAGATGCGCCGGATGGTGAAAGTACTCGCGCGATTGGTTCGAGACCACGTCAGATCATTCGATGACCATTAATTATGGGGGGGGGCGCGGGCGATCGATCAATCCACAAAGCGGCAACAGTGTGTTTAGCCAATCTACAGTCCATTCGGCGAATTTTTGTTGCAGCTGACAAGGGATTGGGTGACAAGAATGAGGTATATTTTCTATGGGTGAATCATGAAAATTAGGGGTTTTTTGGCATCTTTGGTTCTTGCAGGCGCATGCGTCCCATCTGAGGAGTATTTGGCTAAGACTCCGAGTGGCCGTCCTGAAGTTACTTTTGCGACTCGCAATGTCGCATCTGTCAGCGAGAAAATTGTGGGGCTTTGCGCTAGCAAGGGTCTTCTAGTCCAGAAGGCTGACACCAATCAGGTCGTGTGCGGCGGCACGATGCAAGGTGGTGATGCGGCAATGGCTCAATTTTTGATTGGTAATTCCTATTCCACCACGCCTGAACGTCTCGTGCAGTTTACGATTTTCCCGTATCAGGGCGGAACGCGCGTCCAAGCCCAGCAATGGATTCAGACGCAGATGGCTTTCGGTCAAGTGAACAAGGCCGAACTAAACTCTGGCAACCAATTTAACGATGTCATGAGAGCGCTTATTTCTATCGGCGGTAAACCAGTTCAGGTTGTATCTGGTTAGACCGCAGCGGCGAACTTGAGTTCCGCGCCCATGCATTCAATCAAAGCCAATTCCACATGTGAGCTCGCACGGTCTGAGCGACGCTGGTATGGGTGGCCGGATGGCATCTTAACGGGTGAACTACCTAGGTTCCAGACTCATTGATTTTCAAAGCCAGAAGAGAACGGTGGCGGCGAGAGCGATGGCGGAGAGAAACACGTTCGGGCACCTGTCGTAGCGCGTAGCGATGCGCCGCCAGTCCTTCAGCCTGCCGAACATGATCTCGATGCGATTGCGCCGTTTGTAGCGGCGCTTGTCGTAGCGGATCGCCTTGCCGCGCGACTTTCTCCCTGGGATGCAGGCGCGTATGCCCTTGTCTTTCAACGCGTCTCGGAACCAGTCGGCATCGTAGCCCCGATCCGCGAGGAGCCAGTCGGCGGCTGGCAGGCTGCTCAGCATCGCCGCGGCACCGGTGTAGTCGCTGACTTCGCCCGCCGTCATGAAGAACCGGATTGGCCGCCCCATGGCGTCGGTCACGGCGTGCAGTTTGGTGTTGAGCCCGCCCTTGGTCCGTCCGATCAGGCGCCCGCGCCCCCCTTTTTGACCCGGAGGCTCGAGGCCGTTCGGTGGGCTTTCAGATAGGTTGCATCGATCATGATGGTCTTCTGCTCGCCCCCCTCAGCGGCCAGACCCTCCATCATCCGGGCGAAGACCCCCATGTCGCTCCATCGCTTCCAACGATTGTAGAGCGTTTTCGGCGGGCCATATTCCCTGGGCGCGTCACACCATCGCAAGCCATTGCGATTGATGAAGATTATCCCGCTCAACACACGCCGATCATCGACCCGTGGCTTGCCGTGGGACCTGGGAAAGAACGGCCGAAGCCGGTCCATCTGCGCGTCGGTCAGCCAGAAAAGATTGCTCATCATTGCCCCCAGTCGTTGGGGGAGCGTGAATCACGCAGCCAAGGCGACCGCAAGGCAATTAACGGGTCCTGAGCCTAACTCCGCCATCGGCGACCAAGCTCTCAATTTGTCCAACGAGTTACGTTGAACAACTTCCGTTAATTGCCCATGCTGGTCCTAACCCTAGGAGAGTGTGCGATGCGCCAATTTTTCCAAGCCTGCCTCATCACGCTGATACCATGGCCCTCTCTATGCCTTTCTCAAGATTTCCAGTTGGGCGTGCAAGCTGCGGAGAGCGGTGACTATGATACAGCGCTAGCAAATTGGAAGCCCCTTGCCGAGCAGGGGAGCGCCTCGGCGCAGTTCAACCTCGGCCTCATGTATCGCATGGGCCATGGCGTTCCTCAGGACGATGCGGAAGCCATTCGCTGGTATCGCCTTGCTGCCGAGCAGGGGAATGCCTCAGCGCAGTACGGCCTCGGCGTCATGTATGACAATGGCCATGGCGTCCCTCAGGACTATGCGGAAGCCATTCGCTGGTATCGCCTTGCCGCCGAGCAAGGGATTGCCTCGGCTCAGCACAACCTCGGCGTCATGTATGGCGCTGGTCTTGGCGTCCCTCAGGACTATGCGGAAGCCATTCGCTGGTATCGCCTTGCCGCCAAGCAGGGGCTTGCCTCGTCACAGTACAACCTCGGCGTCATGTATGCTAATGGTTATGGCGTCCCTCAGGACCATGCGGAAGCCATTCGCTGGTATCGCCTTGCCGCCGAGCAGGGGAATGCCTCGGCTCAGCACAACCTTGGTTATATGTATGATACCGGAAAGGGCGTTCTGCAGGACTATGCGGAGGCCGCTCGCTGGTATCGCCTTGCCGCCGAGCAGGGAGATGCGCATGCGCAGAACAATCTTGCCGGTATGTACGAATACGGCAAAGGTGTCCTTCAGGACAACCAAACTGCACATATGTGGTACAACATCGCTTCTGCAAATGGGTCCGACGACAGCGGAAAATGGCGTGATGAAATTGCTGCGAAAATGACATCCGCAGACATTAGCGAAGCTCAGAAACGAGCAAAAGTCTGCATGACCTCTGGGTACCAAGATTGTGACTGATGCGAGAAGATAGGCTGATTGCTGTTTCAGATGAGAACAGTTTCAGTCGAAAGCACAAACGGACTAGCAAGAATGTCAAAGCGCAAATCAAAGCTTATTGTTGTTAGCTTGGTTCTTCTTGGTATCCTTGAGCGTCCTGCGTTTCCCGAAGAGACTGCGAAAGTGGCAGCTTTAATCACCGGTACCGCGAGCGTGTGGGACGGCGACGGTATTAGGTTCGGTGATGTCGAAGTGCGCCTTCAAGGCATAGCCGCTCCTGAATTAAGCGAGGCGCTAGGCCACGAAAGCTACGTGGCGCTTCGAGAAATCGCCGAGGGCAAGAAAGTTCTCTGTAAGCTGGACGGAACCGTTGCGAACCGGCGACCTGTTGGCGTTTGCTTCGTGGAGGGCGCAGACATAGGTGAGATGCAAGTATTGGCCGGAATGGCGCGAGATTGCGCCCGCTTTTCGAAGGGTAGATACCGGGACGTTGAAGCAAAGGCTCGTTCGGTCGGAAGAGACTTATCAGCCTCTTACGAGCTTCCAAAGTACTGCAACTGATTGGATCATAAGGTTAATTAAACTCTTCTACGCAATCTACACGGAGCCTTTCGCATCACTTAATGGCACACCGTTGGCAACAAGTTCGGCCCTGCTATGTTGTTGGGTAAACCGTCCGCACATTGTCGAAGCCTCCGACAAACTGTCCGCAAGGGAAAGCGCGGCTTTGGTCATAGCGCGGCGCACTACCTAGCTATAAAAGATTTATTTGTTACAATGGGATAACCCGTCTTTGGGTGCGAGATTGGGGATAGAAACATGCCTGGCCCTGAGCCCAGCGCCGTCTGGATCGAGGAATGGGAAGGTCGCTTGATTGCGAACTACTATCCCTATTTCTGGACCGGCAACGTAGGCAATCGCCGCGCTCGGGCAATTGCGATACTGCGGCGCATGACGCGGCGAAACTGGTATTGTAGGTGGTGCGGGGATGAGTTGCCCGAATGGCGGCGGGCGGACACCCGGTATTGCTGCGAAGGGTGCCGCAAGCGCTCGGCTAGGTCGCGTCGGAAATGTCGTAGGGATTTTGGCTATTGATGTCTAGGCGTGAACGGTCTGGCTCAAAAACCGCAACAATCAAATTAATTCCGGCTTGTATGTAGGGCGTTTGTTCTTCAAATGTTCTCTATCATGAGTCGCCGTACCACTCCTCAGCACAAGACCGACGACCGCGCTTTTCCGGTGCGGGTTAAGGTACTCATCCCCGAGTTCGGCCTGTCCACGCTCCCGCGTGACCCGTGGCGTTGGCTGGATGCCGAGATAGGCCGGGGCGAATACGCCACGACCGGGGCTCGGTGCTACGTGGGCGACGCCATGGTGCTCTATTTCCGGTGCCTGGAGGACGCCAACCGGTTCCTAGATGCCTTCCCGCTCCCTCTGGCTGACGATACGATGTCTTCGGTCTATTCTTCCCCGGACCTGCCGTTTGGGCGAGATGAGGAACCGGACGTGTGTAACCTGTTCAGCAGCTTGAAGCCGCAGGAGGCGATGCGTCGCCTCTTTGCTCCGCGCACCCTGATTGATCGGGTCGGAAACCTGCCCGCGCTTCCGAACATATATCCGGACCAGATGGCCCCGGTCGTCCGGCACGACAGCGAGGGACTGGAGCTTGTAATGGCCCGTTGGGGGTTGCCCACTCCGCCGCAATACCTTGTCGGCAAAAAGACCGACCGTGGTGTCACCAACGTGCGCAACACCCGCTCACCGCACTGGCGGCGCTGGCTCGGTCCGGAACACCGTTGTTTGGTGCCGTTCGATGCGTTCGCTGAACCGACCAAGGGCGGCAATGCATGGTTTCACATGAAGGATGAGCGGCCCGCGTTTTTCGCCGGAATCTATGTGCCGGATTGGACCTCTACGCGGAAGGTGAAGGACGGAGAGACGACGGACAACCTGTTTGGGTTCCTGACGACCGACCCGAACGCCGAAGTTGGGCCGATCCATCCCAGGGCGATGCCGGTCATTCTGGCAGAGCCGGGGGAATGGGATGTTTGGCTGAGTCAGCCTTGGAAGGATGCGGCGCATTTGCAGCGCCCCCTGAGCGACGAGTTGTTGGCGGTGGTGTGACAGTCGCAGGAGAGAGTGGCGGTGCCCCGCGCGGCAAGGCGCACTGGAACTGGAAACACTGCGAGCGGTCGTCGGAGGCGGTTGAGTACCGCAGAATGGTGAATGCTCTCACACAGCTGGTCAGAGACGAAGGGGAAGCACTTTAAGGGACAACGAACAGCGCAGATGACCAGCTTTCGTTGCAACAAAACGCTTTAGTTGAAAGACTCGGTTATTCGGACTTGAAGCCAGCCGTCAGAGTTAAGCGTTCTAATCTCATGAGTGAGGCCGCCGAAATCCACGACTGTCGTGACCGCGCCGCATTGAAGCGCGACAGCTCTTGACCAGACAACCACCTCGAAAATTGGTGACTGCAAGAACGCGTCAAGTGCTTCGTTTCCAACCATCTCGCCAGTGCTGCCGTGTGCATTCAAAAAGAATCTTTGCATTGCACCCATAGTCATCGCGTACTCTGCTGACTCGTCCGAAGAAGACACCGTGTTTATCGCCAACACTCTGGCGTTCAGAATCGCTTCTGAAATGTTCTCTTCTGGACCGACGATTTCTATCGAGGCCGTACCACCGAGGAGAGCTTTCCCCACCCAGCATCCATGCTCACAATTCACGGCTTCCTCAAACTGAAACGCTTCGGTCAAGTTTTCGAGAAACTCATCCTTTGAAACACCTAAGCCGCCCTCAACTTCGAGCACTGGCAACTTCGTGGGATTATCATCTAGGAATGCAAGGTATGCGGGGTCGGACCGAGAGAACACCCCTTCGATTGATACAGGTGAATGAGCATCGACAACGGCTGCGTAGTCGAACGCGCGTGAGAAATGATGTGAATGGGTCCCAGAACTTGACGACTTGAGAAAGCCTGCCTTGACCGAAGCAAACTCTGATGCGGTAAGTTTTGGAAACTGTAAGTCAAGAATATGGTCTATTCGCTCAAAACTGTTTATCGGTAGAGAAGCAGTCTCAGGATGATCAACACAGTTTTTGTAGTATACGCGACTCCGATAAGCCTCAGCATCCAATCCACGGAGACCTTCAAAAGCGTCAAAATAGACTTGGTCTCTTAATAGTTTCAACGTTCCCAACGTTGCTTGTGTCATCGTAATTAGTTCAAAAACCTCAACGCTTTGGGAGTAGTTAAGCAAGAGTGTGTCGAACTTTGCTATTGCATATTCGTCAGCAGCACCTTCGATTTCTCGAATTTTTGAATTCAGAAAGTTACGAATGACGCTGTCCAAAAAATAACCCTGCGTGCCACTTTGAATATGGCCAATCTCGTGCAAAACTATCGGAGCTAAGGACAATACCAATATGTCTTGCATTTCGAAAGACTGAGTGGCTTGGACTACATAGTCGGCAACATTTCGTGGATGCCATTCGTTCTCAGGTGGAGAGTTTAGGTTTCGGATGGTTGCTAGCCTATCGAGATTGTTTATCCCGCCCATAACGATGGCTATATTTTGAACGAAATCAATCGGGAGCCCCTGAGTCATAGCCTCTTGACCCATTCCGAAAGTCTGGACAAAACCGAATGCATCGTTGAAAGCGTTGACAAGTATCAGTGACAAGAAATCGCGGTCAATAAATATGTCGCCGTCGCGATCAACCAAAAAGTTATTTTTTATTTGCTTGGCGGATAATTCTCCAATACCATCGACGCCTTCATTCATCATCTTTGTGGCGTCCACCACAAAAAACCGAAGATCTGCATCACTTATTTTGTTCACGGAAGCTGACATACTGATTTCAGAGAGCGTTAAAATCTTTACTACAGCGTCCTCAAAGGCGGCTGTTTGGGCTTCGTGAAAGTAATCTGTCGACTTGGCGAGATCATCCCTCTCCGCCGCTTCGAGAGATTGCGGCCCATTCCCTACCAAGAAAACAAGTAGGAGGAGAGCAAAATTCGAAAGAAATCTATTTGTCATCGCATCTCGCTTTGAATGAGTTCTTGTTTTCCAAGGACCGTTTGGAAAAAGAATCCATTTTGATACCCAATGAGGAGAAGTAGAAGCGTATCCTCCACCTTTTCTAGAAGACTGTAAACGCCTACGATAACTATCGGTGAGACTATGATAGCAATCATGGTAGACTTTATCGCACTCAATACATTTCGCTTAAAGCTACGCTTGGAACGAGAGTTCTGATTCAGTCGATCAAATATCAATTTTGATACAATACCCAATATGCATGAAAGTGACAGGCCGGTTGATCGAGTAGTTGCAGTATCCAAATCGATACTTTGAAATCCGCTTGGGCTACGGCTGACTTCAACTATTGCGAAAAGCAATCCATACAAAATTGAAATAGTACATACTAAAAAAAGGGAAGCTAGCAGAGTAGCTCGCATATCCTACCCCCCCGTCTGATTATCTGTGAGTTGCCTGCACTCTATGCGCTAAGCATGGCGCGACCAAAACGAACGCATCTGATGGTGCATCATTGGCAGCGTTCTAGCAATACGCTTGTCGGCGAGGTGAGGTCTCCGGCCTGCCAAGCTGCACTCACCGATCAACAAGAAGGACATTTCTGCTTTGCTAATACGAAGACATTTCTACTTGGTTGCAACATGTTCAAACCGTCAAAACCTGGTCATCTGCCCACCATGGAAGCACCCGTCAAAGGTCACGGTTCGCCGGGACCTCAGGCTTTCGCCGGTCAATCGGGAATGCCTAGCGCTGATGGGCCGTGTGCCGCGTTCACGGCGCGGGCGGCGGCGCTCCGTGCGGCAAGGCGCATTGGAACTGGAAGCACGGCGTGCGGTCGTCGGATGCGGTGGAGACGCACCGAATGGTCAACGCACTCGCGCGGATGGTTCGTGGGGAAGGCGGGGCAATCTCAAGATTGGGCGCGGTCGATGGATGACCGCTTTGAGCCCATGCTAACGGATGCTGCGTAGCGAATGAACGACCGCTTTGCGCCGCTTTCGAACTTTGCAATGCCTCAGCAATTTCCCTAGTATCGCCGTCCAATCCAATCGCAGCGATTGCTGGGTGAAACGCACAGACCCACCAAGTAGCTGCCGCACAAGTGTCTATTGACCACGCCTTTCCGCGTGCGATGCTAGATGGATTGCGACAGGAGATTCTGAATGCTGAGATTGATTGCCGCGATGGTGTTTATTGGGACGCCGGTAGTGGCGCAGGACCTTGATCCGCCGCTGGGTCAATTGTTTGTCCCATGCAAAATGGGTCTTGAAGCGCTTTACCAGCTTGAAGCAGATGGCACCGAAGCAAACCCAGTAGTGGTTGCAATCGGCGGCGCTGTCCGATTTTATTTTATTGGCCTTGCGCATGGGCGGTACGGCGCGGCTGACACCGATGGCTACGCCAAGGTCTACTACTACTTCATTGAGCAATGCAGCAAAGACGACACATTGCGAATAGAGGCTATTGGTAGCGGGATGTAGGCGAATTCGTTCAAGCCAAGTTTCTCCGAACCGCCTGCCCCGCTCACGACGCATAAACCGTAACATTTACGGCTTTAAAGCGGAGGGCATCCAAAATCGAATGGCGGTCAAAATGGGGGATGTTCTCTCGGATGTTTGTTGTATGTCTTTGATTTAGAGCAAGTTTTCGGGCTTAAGTGGCGGAGAGACAGGGATTCGAACCCTGGGTGGGCTCACACCCACAACGGTTTTCGAGACCGCCCCGTTCGACCGCTCCGGCACCTCTCCGCGTCGGTGGTCG
>JAUIGX010000101.1 GCA_030432435.1 Alphaproteobacteria bacterium | reverse complement strand
CAAATGCTGTGTCACAGCATAATCAAGAGCCGCTTTAGCCCGGCGCAAATGACGCACGGTAGCAAGAAGCCTCTGCCGGGTAAGTCCTTCCCTCTCAAGCATTTCTTGCGCTTTGCGAAATCGCACCCGCGTACTGGCATCGCTTTCGTTTGAGGGGTCACGCAGCCATTCCTGGCCATGAGTCCGGCACACTTCAATCAATTGGTCTTTGGTAAAGTCCAGCAACGGGCGCGCGAGATTAACATTGCCACGCGCGCTTAATGCCGACATCGCAGCCAGCCCATCGACGCCACTGCCCCGAGCAAGTCGCATGAGAAAAGTTTCCACCTGATCGTCAGCGTGATGCGCTACAAAAAGATGCGCGCAATCATTCGCCGCGCACCATTCAACCATCAAACGATAGCGCGCGTCGCGCGCCGCACGTTGCGGACTCGCATCTGTGTCCCGCAGATGAACACCCTCATTCCAAGATAGCGTTGTATGCGGAATATGCCGCGCGGTCAGCCACTCGTTGACCTGCGCGGCTTCGCTCGCGGCGGCATCACGCAGGCGGTGGTCTACCGTCAGGCCATGAAGGGAAACTTTATGCGCCGCAGCCCACTCTGAGAGCAGCAAAGCCAGCGCGATGCTGTCCGCACCGCCGGACACGGCCACAGCAATTCTCGCGCTTTGGGGAATTCGAAACTGAGCCATTGCCGCAGCGAAGGCCGCTGCGGAAAGGCCTTCGCCCGTGCTCCGGTGCTCTAAAGCCATGCCGTTTCGCTGCAAACGTTGCAGCGCCTTACTTACACTTTAGGTCTGCGCTTTGGCTCGCCGCCGTTCTCTTGATCTGTTCGGGGGCATCCGCGTAGTCCTTAGAAATACGGCCAAGCGCGGTGCACGCCCCTTGCTGCTGTCCTAAGCTAGCCATGGACATTCCCAACTTAAGGAGGTTGTCCGGACCTTTATTGGACCGAGGATATTTCTGGTAGCCGGACATGAACTCGACAGCCGCCTGCTTGTAGTCGCCGCGTACGTAGTAGGTTTCACCAAGCCAGTACTGCGCGTTACCCGCGAGCGGGTCTTCAGGATGACGATTCAGGAAATCACGCAGCGCCACTTCGGCGCTGGCAAAGTCGTTACGCGTTAAAAATTTAAAGGCATATTCATACTGCTCCTTCGGCGTCCCATCAGGCAGCACGACACGGTTGGCCGGCGGAAGCGCCGCAAGTTGTCCTGACGAGACGGCTCCCGGGGTCGGCGCAGCGGTCGGCGGCGGCGCAACCGGAAGCGGTGCATCCGTCACGCGTGGCGCAGCCGGCTCATTTGGATCTGCCGCAAGCGCAGTGCCCTGTTCATCGGTTCTCAGCACCATCTGGCCGCCAGGCGTAACATTCTGCGGAGCCCCGACAGCGACCTGTGGGGATTGGGCTGTTTGCGGTATCCGGCGGGGTTGCGCGGACACGGGCTGCGACAACGGTGCGTCTCCGGTCGTGGCCGGCGCCCTGGCGGTCGGCTCCATTGACGCCTGAGGGCGTGCTGTTGTTGTGACCGGCGCAGCGCCGGCGCCAGGAGCCATGGCCACCGCTCCCGAAACGCCCAGCGCTTGCTCCAATGTCGCAAGGCGGAGGCTCATATCGTCAGACAACTGGCGCAGCTGCGTCGACATCTGTCCCACCCGGTAGCGGGTCTCTTCCAGTTGTCCTGTTAGTTGTTCGACCAATTGCTCGAGTTTGAGTACGCGCACCTGAACGCTGGCCGCACCATCAGGCCTCATACCTTCCGCCGTCCCGACCGGCCCGTTCTGTAGGTCGCGAAGCTCTTGCTCTAAGCTCTCAATACGGTTTGCCAGATCACGCGTGCTCTGAGCATGCGCCGGAGCTTGGAACGTCACGCAAAAAATCGCGGCCCCTGCACAAAGTGTCAGGGCCGCGCGGCGTAAGCCGTTGGATGTAGAGTCGGCGGACCTAGAGAAGTAAATCATCGCAAACTATTCCCAAGTTGGCCCGGAGGGGCCAGCAGACGCATGGGCGGCGGCCCGAACCGAGCAAGAATTGCGGTTTCATCGTCAGATTATCGCCCGGTTTCCAGGCAATAATAAGGCGCATACGCCCACTAGCCAAAGCCAGCCGGCACCATGCGCCCCAAAAGGAAACGGCTCCGGTTGTTAAACCGGAGCCGTCTTATCTTTGTTATTGCGCTACGGATGTTCCGCGGCGGTTTTGGCTCCAGCAAGACTCGCTGGATTCAACGCACAACGGACGTTCCTTGCCGTAGGAAATTGTCTTCAAACGGCTTTCCGCGACGCCAAGGCTCACGAGATATTCCTTGGCCGCATTGGCCCGGCGATCACCCAGAGCCAAGTTGTATTCACGAGTGCCGCGCTCATCACAGTGGCCTTCAACAGTCACTGTACGCGAGGGGTTCTGGTTCAACCAGGCGGCTTGAGCGCGAAGTACGGCTTGCGCGTCGGCGCGCAACTCATATTTATCGAGATCAAAGTTCACGGTATTGCCGACCACCGTGTTGAAGTATTCAAGAGAATCTGCAGCCGGACCCGACGGGGCAGCTGGCGGTGGCGGCGGCGGCGGCGGCGGTGCTACTGCAGCTTCTTCTTCCACGGGTTTTGTGGAGCACGCAGCTAACATCAAAGCAACGGCGACCGCGCTTACTAATCTAAGGTTCATTTGTAGAGTCCCCTACGTTCACGAATGATGACGACGCGAAATTGACAAGCCTGTTTTTTTTGAACCAAGCGCAATTGCGGCACTGTTTTACCAGCATTTCGCACTTGCGCAATAGTCTCGCCGCACCCGGCTAGGCCCTAACGCCCCTATATTATACAATTTTTCCGGCTGTTGCAAAAAAGAAGCAGTGACAAAAATTCTTCATCCGAGCGCCCGGCTGCGAAGCTACCGCCCTAGCATCCGCCCTAAGGAATGAGCGGCGACCAAGCCGGGTCGGACGCATCCTGCGGTGTCAACATTTCCCTTTGGTTATAACCAGTTAGGTCGATTGAGAAGAGCTTCGTCCGCCCACCCGAACCGTCTGCCCGCGTCGGGGATTGGGCAAAATACATCAACACCCGGCCATTGGGCGCCCAGGTCGGCGCTTCCACCAGAAAGCCCTGAGCCAGAAGCCTCTCGCCAGTTCCGTCCGGTTTCATGACCCCGATATAGAACTGGCCGTCCCCCTGAGCGTAGCGCGTAAAGGCGATAAGGTCTCCACGGGGCGACCATACCGGCGTGCCGTAGCGACCCCGGCGACCTTCGGTCCCAAAGCTAATGCGCTGCTGATTCGAGCCATCCGCATTCATCACATAAATTTGCTGACTACCGCCCCGGTCCGAAGCAAAAGTCACCCGGTCGCCGTCAGGTGAATAGGACGGCGATGTATCGATTGACGGATGATCGGTTAGCCGTGTCGTACGGCGCGTCCGCAAATCCATTTCGTAAATATCGGAGTTTCCGTTCGTCGCCAGCGCCAGAATGACTTTGTTACCGTCACCCGAGAACCGCGGCGCATAGGTCATGCCCGGAAAATCGCCAAGCACTTCCTGCCGTCCGGTATCAATATTGAACAGATACACCCGCGGCACGTCGCGAAAATACGACATGTAGGTGATCTCTTGGCTGGTCGGCGAAAAGCGCGGCGTCAAAACAAGATTTGCACCGTCGGTTAGGTACCGGTGATTCGCGCCGTCCTGATCCATGATCGCAAGACGCTTAACCCGCTTGTTGGCCGGGCCGCTTTCCGCGATATAAACGATGCGCGTATCGAAGTACCCGCTTTCGCCCGTGATCGACTGGTAAATAAGATCTGCGATAATATGGGCAACACGGCGCCAGTTTTCCGGCTGCGTCGCATAAGCTTGGCCGACAATCTGTTGACCACCGATGACATCCCACAAGCGAAAGGCCACACGCGATTGCCCGTTAGGCAATACTTCCACCGACCCTTGCACCAGCGCCTGAGCATTCAACACGCGCCAATCGGCAAAGCGCGGCTGCACGTCAAGAGAAGTAAGGTCTTGTAGAAAGGCTTTCTGATCCAGTGGACGGAAAAGGCCGGAGCGCTCAAGGTCTGAAGAAATGACCGCGCTCACATCTTTCCCCAATTGCGTCGTCGCTTCGTCGCCACCCGGAAAAACGGTGATCGCGATCGGCATCGGCTCGACCCGCCCGCGCGTTATATCCAACCGAACTTGCGCCTGCGCCAGCGGCGCGGCGAAAAGCACGACCAGCATTAAAATAACTGTCGTGTAAACTGTGCGCTTCAATACGTTCCGCATATGACCCCGTTTGCTCACTAAGTGTGCTCCAAGCGTTATACTCAGGTCCAACATGCCGGACAATTGTGGCGACCCCGTGTCAGGCCGCCGAGACCAGCTAGTTGATTCTCCCCTGAGGTGAAAATGTTAATATCATTTCGCGGTACGCGTCCGCATTATCCGGATTGATCGGCAACGGACTGGCCGCCATTACGGCATTTCTGGCCGAATTCGCAAACGTACGAAACGCGGTGTCGAGGAAATAGCGCGGAGAGTCGACAATCTGCGCCTCCTGCACCGTACCGTCACCACTGACACTAATTTTAATTTCAACCGTCAACTCATCGACCCCTTCCTTGCCGGGATCAATGCGCCAATGATCCTCGATATGACGGCGAATAGCATCTAGCTCCGACATCGTCGGCGTATCAGACAATGTACGCGCGAAGTTATTACTCGGTTGCTGATTTTCAGCCTGCAGCGCCTGAGGCTTTGGTTTTGCAGCCTCCTGATCATCCAGATCTTTGACCAGTTTGTTTAAAAACGCGATGTCGTCCTGCTTTGTCGGCGGCGGTTTCGGCTTTGGCTGCGGCTTTACCTTCGGCGGCGGCACCTCAGCGACTTCCTTTGGTGGAGCGGGCTTCTCGGGCGGGGGCGGCATAGCCTCCGATGGAGGCGGCGCTTCGGCTTGCACCGGCTCGGGAACTTGCGGCTCAGGTTCGGGCTCAACCTCCGGCTCGGGTTCCGGAGCAGGCCTTGGCGCGGCCGTGGTAATTTCGGCCATTTGTACCAGATCGATGATGAGTGGCGTGTCCTCGGGAATATCCTTCTTGAGAAACGGGACACCCGTCCATGCCACAGCGATCACCGCAACATGCAGCGCTACTGAAAGCACGTAGCCGTATTGTGTCGAGTTGCCTTGCATAGTTGCCGTTCGGGACATCACGCGTCACCAATCCTTAGCGAGAAGTCCTAGTGGAATTTTTGGGCGGTTGTGTGACGAAGGCCACCTGCGTCACTCCCGCTCCGTTAATCTCGCCGATCACCTGCATCATCAGCCCATAAGGAACCTCTTCATCACCCCGCACATAAACCCGCAGATCACGGTTTCCCTCTAATGCGGCTGCAAGTTTCGGCCTTAGCTCATCAAGGGTAACCCTGGTTTCGGTACCGATGGTCAGGGTTCCATCTTTTTCCACCGTAACTTGGTAGGGCTCGTTGTCCTGCGGCAAAGACTTGGCCTGAGTCTGGGGCAAGTTCACATTTACGCCCGTCGTCAGGAGCGGCGCTGTAATGATGAAGATAATCAACAACACCAACATCACATCGACCATTGGCGTAACGTTGATCTCCGCCATCGGCACGAACGCACGGCGCCCGCCCCTACCACCACCGGAACTGGTTGAAAACGCCATCGTTTACTTCCCGTCCAACTGGCGTGAGAGGATAGCGCTAAATTCTCCGGCAAAGTTTTCCAGCCGCAGGGCATAGCGGGATAAATCGCTGGAAATCTTATTGTAGGCAACAACGGCGGGAATAGCCGCAATAAGCCCGAGCGCGGTGGCGAACAACGCCTCGGCAATACCCGGCGCCACGGTCGCAAGGCTAGTGTCCGAAGTCGCGCCAATCGAGGTGAAGGTGTTCATAATTCCCCACACTGTCCCGAACAACCCGAGGAAGGGTGACACAGACCCCGTCGATGCCAGAAAGGTCATACGCCGGCTTAACTGGTCCATCTCTCGCTCGAGGCTGATTTTCATGACGCGCTCAATGCGCTCACTCAGCACCGCACCAATTCCCGACGCAGGTATCCCCGATTTTCCCGAGGAGCGTTTCCACTCTTTCATCGCCGCGATAAAAATAGCCGACATCGGCTCGCGGGGGCGTTGGCCGACCCGATCAAAAAGATCCTCAAGCGACGAGCCCGACCAAAACTTCTCTTCGAATTGCTCGGCGCGACGGTGCAACGTGCGCATCCGCAAAGTCTTGTCGAAGATGATAGCCCAACTCCAGATGGACATGACGGCCAACACGATCATGATGGATTTCACCACCACATCCGCTTGAAGAAACAACGCCCACGCCGAGAGGTCCAATCCGCCGTTCGCCGCCGTCGTCGCTGCTTCCAGTACTTGTGTTTCCATATTCGAACCTATCTGCTCACATTAACTCAAAGAAGTTTCTCGAACTCACCGCGCAAGGCACTTGGCATCCGAGCAGCTTTACCGTCCGGACCCATACACGCCACATGCACATTAAAATTGAATAGCTCTTCGTTTGCGTCGCCGTCGCCGAGGCGAGAAATCTGTTGCCTCAACAACACCGAAGCACCACGAATTTCCGCAAGGGTTGTTTCCACGATCAAGCAGTCATCAAGGGCAGCGGCTTTCAGATATTCCATATCGCCTTTGCGCACGACAAAAATCAGCCCCTCGCTCTCGCGCAGCCGTCCCAACTCTATGCCAATGGCCCGCAGCATTTCCGTCCGGCCACGCTCCGCAAACCGTAAATAGTTAGCGTGATAGACGATGCCCCCCGCATCCGTATCTTCATAATAAACGCGTATCGGCAGCACATGTGTGCGCCCGTTCAGCGTGCCGGAGGCGGGAGATATGTCGGAGGACGTCTGGCCGGGCGTCATTCGTGCTCCTCATCCCCACCAAGCAAATCAAATTGCGCGCCCTCCCGGGTGGGAGCTTTCAGCCCCAGTTGGCGGTATCCGTTGTCCGATAGAACGCGGCCACGGGGCGTACGCTGAATGAGCCCCTGCTGAATAAGAAAGGGCTCAATAACGTCTTCCAGCGTTTCACGCTCTTCCGCCAAAGCGGCCGCCAGCGTTTCAACCCCGACAGGACCACCGGCATAATTTTCAGCGATACATGCAAGATAGCGCCGGTCCATAGCGTCAAGGCCGAGCGCATCCACATCCAAACGACGCAACGCCTTGTCGGCAATGGCGGCATTGATTGTTGGGGTTTCGTCCACGGCCGCAAAATCGCGCACTCGCTTTAAAAGACGGCCCGATACGCGCGGGGTTCCGCGCGAGCGCTTTGCTATTTCAAGCGCACCGTCTTCGGTCAACTCGAGCCCGAGGACTCTTGCGCCGCGTCTGACAATCTTCACCAGAGCATCCGCATCATAAAATTCAAGCCGCAACGGAATGCCGAAGCGGTCGCGCAACGGCGTCGTCAGAAGACCGGATCGTGTGGTCGCACCCACTAGGGTGAACGGCTGCAACTCAATCCGCACAGAGCGCGCCGCTGGCCCTTCCCCGATAATAAGGTCCAGCTGATAGTCCTCCATCGCCGGATAAAGCACTTCTTCTATGGCTGGATTAAGGCGATGAATTTCATCAATAAACAGAACGTCGTTTGCTTCCAGGTTCGTCAAAATCGCGGCAAGATCACCTGCCCGGGCGATCATCGGGCCCGAGGTCGCCCTGAACCCTACGCCCAACTCGCGCGCTACAATCTGCGCAAGGGTCGTCTTGCCTAATCCCGGCGGTCCATGCAGCAACACGTGGTCCAGAGGTTCCTTGCGCTGCACGGCCGCCGCGATGAAAACGCTCAGGTTTTCACGCAAAGCGGTCTGGCCGATGAAATCCTGAAGCTTCTTCGGCCTCATGGTCGCATCGCTATCGTCGTCCTGCCGAACAGCGGAAATCACGCGATCAGGTTGAGAGGCTTCAGCCATCTGCCCCTCCTAGGTCACGCAACGACGATTTAATTAACGCAGGAAGCGTTGCGGCCCCACCCACCCCCTGGGCTGCACGTGTGACAGCGCCAAACGCATCTGTACGGCCATACCCAAGATTCACCAGTGCAGACACGGCTTCTTCGACAATATTCGCACCGGCTGCCCCATTGGTTTTTTTCTCCCCGGCGGTTGTCGCCAGCATGTGTCCGGGAAGAGAAACTGCCGGCAGCTTATCTTTAAGTTCCGTAACAAGTCGCGCGGCCAACTTAGGACCGACACCACCGACCTTCTTAAATGCGCTTGCGTCTCCGGCCGCGATGGCCTGCCCAACTTGCGGCGCCGACAATGCCGATAGAATAGCCAGGCCAACCTTGGCGCCGACGCCTTGCACCGTGGTCAGGGTTCGAAACATCTCTCGATCAGCGTTGGACGAGAATCCATAGAGGTGAATGTGATCCTCGCGCACGTGAGTTTCCACGGCGAACTCGACCACCTCTCCCTTTGGCGGCAATCCCGCCAAGGTGCGCGCGCCGCAAAACAACATGTAGCCGACGCCGCTTACGTCAACGACCGCCCAGCCATCGCCCGTGGAGTCCAAAAGCCCGCGTAACTTGGCGATCATCGCACTGTCCTTGCGGCGGGCATTCGCCGAGCTGTCGCGCGGTGATGCGCATGGCACACTGCGACTGCCAAAGCATCGGCGGCGTCTTTACTCGCGGACTGACTGCCCGGCAACAACACACGCATCATCGCCGCCACTTGCCCCTTGTCCGCATGTCCTGCACCCACCACCGACTTCTTGACCAAGTTCGGCTTATACTCGAACACGGACACACCGGCCGTCGCCGGAGCTAGCATCACTGCGGCCCTCGCATGCCCGAGTTTCAAAGTAGACACCGGGTTTTTGTTCACAAAACTTTCCTCAATGCCACACTCGTCCGGGGCATAAGTCGCCACGATGCTCTGCATACCTTCGAAAAGAATTTTCAAGCGCTCGGCGAGCGACAATTTAGAATCCGGCTCCACAACGCCATCGGCGACAAAGTGCAATTGATTGCCCTTGGCCTCAATGACTCCCCACCCGGTGTGACGCAAACCGGGGTCAATGCCGAGAATACGGACAGCACCGCCTCGCACCACGGGCGCAAGCGCCGGCGTTGCAGGATTTTGGCTTTTCGCGGCGGTCTTAACCGCCGAAGCGGGCCATGACCTCATCGGACATTTCATAGTTGGCCGAAACACGCTGGACGTCGTCATTGTCTTCCAGCGCATTCAGCAGGTTCATAAGAGTTTCAGCTTGGTCCTCGCCAACTTCCACGGACACAGTCGGCCGCCAATCGAGCCGTGCCGTTTCGGATTCACCCAGGAGTTCTTCCAATTGCTTTTGGACCGCGTGCAAGTCATCGGGTTCGCAATAGATGTCGTGGCCATCCGCATTCGACTGCACATCATCGGCGCCGGCATTGATTGCGGCTTCCATTATTTTGTCTTCGCTGCCCGCCTCTGCTTTGTAATGAATAAAGCCGACCCGCTGGAAATTGAACGCAACGCTGTTGGCCTCGCCCATATTTCCGCCGTTCTTGTTGAACAGAGTACGCATTTCTGCGGCGGTCCGATTGCGGTTATCTGTCAACGCCTCGACAATCACCGCCACGTTACCCGGTCCATACCCTTCGTAACGCGTTTCCTCGAAGTTCTCCGTATCGCCGCCGATCGCTTTGTTGATGGCGCGCTCGATGTTGTCCTTTGGCATACTATCGGCTTTCGCCGCCGTAATAGCCGCCCTCAAACGCGGATTATGCGCCGGGTCGGGCATTCCCAACTTGGCCGCCACCGTGATTTCTCGGGCTAATTTGGTGAACATTTTGGCGCGCTTCGCATCTTTCGCGCCCTTGCGATGCATAATGTTTTTAAACTGTGAATGGCCGGCCATTGGTGTCCTAGATCCGCTGCGCTTTAATAAACAATCACTCTATAAAATGATGGAAAGTCCTGGGCTTATACCAAATGTTGTAGGCAACGCATAGAGTCGCGCCACATTCCTCTTCGATAAAGTCCGGAAAATCTTTGCTGCTATAGCCCGCTTACTCCGGGCGGGCGGGCTTAAGAACCCCCCCCGCGCGCACCGGGGCGATCCGTTCGGCGAGCCCCGTTTGGTCGTTCGTCTCAACGAAGACCCCGCAAAGCGTTCCTTCACCTTCGGCCGGTGACAAACGCTCCGTCGGCATCTTGGTGACAAATCGCGCCGTTGCCGGTTCCTTTTTCATGCCGATAACCGAATCATAGGGTCCGCACATACCCGCATCCGTCTGGAATCCGGTTCCCCCCGGCATGATGCGCGCATCGGCAGTCGGAATATGCGAGTGACTGCCAACCACCAGCGATACCCGACCATCGGCTAGATGCCCCAATGCCGCTTTCTCGCTGCTCGCCTCACCGTGAACATCAACAATGATCGCATCGGCGGCGTCACGGAGCGGATGGCGTTCCAGGCATTCTTCCAGCGCTCTGAACGGGTCATCGAGGGCGTCCATAAACAGACGGCACATCACCTGGATTACAATCACCCGCCGGCCTTTCTTCGTCCGGTAAAGCCCCATCCCTTGCCCGGGCGTTTCAGGCGGATAGTTCAGCGGGCGCAACAGCCTAGGTTCAGCGGAGATATACGATATAATCTCTCGTTGATCCCAGGCGTGATTGCCAAGGGTGATAACGTCGACGCCGATGTCATATAGCGACTGGCATATGGCCGCGGTGATACCAAAGCCGTGCGCCGCGTTTTCGCCGCAAGCGATGACGAAATCGAGGCCAAGTTCTTCCCGTAAGGTCGGCAAATGAGTGGCCAAGGCATCCCGTCCCGGTTTGCCGAGGACATCGCCACAATATAAAAACCGCATAATTTACTGCTTAATCCTGTTGACCTGATCCGGCCTTGTTAAACCACAAGGTCCGCTGGTCCGTCACCACCGCATCCATGACTTGATCATGACCATCGGCGGGAATGCGCTCGATTTCCTGCTCGTCATAACCGACACCGATGGATAGGACCTTGCCGTCTGCGTGCAAGGCCGCAAGGGTACGGTCGTAGTATCCGGCCCCGTATCCGAGCCGGTGCCCGACATGGTCGAACGCCACCAAGGGCAGCAATAACAAATCCGGCGTACACACGGCCGCGCGACGTCCGGGATGCGATGTCCCAAACGGGCCCGATTCAAGTGGCTCGCTCGGGTCCCACACACGGAACAACAGCACCTGCCCCTGCCCGGCCACAACCGGCAGCACGATTTGATGGCCAGTATCCGCCAGCCGTTCCAATGCGGGGCGACAATCGATCTCGTCGCCTATAGGCCAATAGCCCGCTATTGTTTTAGGGCTGATGTCGATTGCGGCAACCAGACGGTCCGCCAA
>JAUIGX010000100.1 GCA_030432435.1 Alphaproteobacteria bacterium | reverse complement strand
GTATATAGCGGCGATCAGCCCCACCGCTCGGCCGGGGCGAAGGTCGCAGTTGATCTCCCGTTAACTGTGAAGGGGCCGGACCACCCCTGGGTCTCGCGCGGCGGGTTGAAGCTAGCGCATGGGCTTGAGCACTTCGGATTTAGTCCGGCAAATCACGTTTGCCTGGATCTGGGGGCTTCGACAGGAGGCTTTACAGACGTCCTTTTGACCAACGGTGCGGCCAAGGTCTATGCGGTTGATGTTGGGTATGGGCAACTGGCGCATAAACTGCGAACTGATCCGCGCGTGGTGGTTCTTGAGCGTATGAACGCCCGCCATCTGAGTACGTCGCAGGTGCCGGACCCGGCTAATGTCCTGGTCTGTGATGCAAGCTTTATTGGTCTGCGTACCGTTCTACCGGCGGCGATGGGGCTGACAGTACCCGGTGCATGGCTCATTGCTCTCATAAAGCCCCAATTCGAAGTCGGGAAGGGACGTGTGGGCAAGAAAGGGGTCGTGCGCGACCCCGAGCTACACAATGAAGTCTGCGAAACTATATCGACTTGGATGGAAGAGCAGCCGGAATGGAAAGTGATGGGTATCTCGCCTAGCCCCATTACAGGCCCTGAAGGCAACGTTGAATTCTTGATTGGCGCTGTGCGTACGCCTACATCTTGTTAGCTGCGTTTATCGACACTGTGGGCTTAGAAGTTGTGAAAACAAGTTCCGGAAGTTTCAGGGCGCCACCCGTTGCGTGCAATTTCGCAGGCGAGCCGCGCCATATCGGTGTGGAAATTGAATTCTCACAGTTGACGTGCTTAGGCGCAGCGGAAGTGGTCGTTGACCTATTTGGCGGCACAATCTCAAAGAAGACAGACTTCCGATATACAATCGACGACACCAGTCTTGGTGCCTTCGCCGTGGAAATGGATTTCTCGCTAGTTCATGAGGCCAGCGAGCAATCCATTCCACCCGGCGATGATGTGGCTGAAATCGCCCAACAAATCAAACAAGGCGCAAAACAGGTGCTCGGCCAAGTGGGTGAAGTCGTTGTTCCAAATGAGGTGACTGGTCCGCCGATCGAATTGCGCGATATGCCGGAAATGGACCGTTTGCTTCGGGCCCTTAGTGCTGCGGGTGCACTCGATACATCCGAAAATATTGTTTACGGATTCGGCTTGCAACTAAACCCGGAAGTTGTTTCCACCCAGGTAGAATCCATACTTCGGTACTTGCAAAGTTTTATGCTGCTGAACGACTGGCTACGCAGTGAAATCCAAGTCGATTTTACTCGTCGCCTCCTCCCGTTCGCCGACCCGTTTCCTACGGCTTATCGCGCGCGAATACTTTCGCCCAATTACGCACCGACGATGACGGAGCTTATTGACGACTACTTGGCTTTCAATCTAACGCGCAACCGCGACCTGGATATGCTGCCGCTTTTCACGTTTCTTGATGAAGATAGAATCAAGGCAGCTCTTGACGATGGCCTAACCAAATCGCGCCCGACATTTCATTACCGATTACCGAATTGCCGCCTCAATGATCCGGAGTGGTCAGCGACCCTGGAATGGAACCGCTGGGTGGAGGTCGAAAGACTGGCCGAGGACCCGGAGCGCTTGCGCAAGATGTCTGACGATTGGTTGGCGCGTAAATGGGATGGCAGTATCGCGGCTTGGGTCGAGAACGTGCGGACCTGGTTATCCTGATGGGGCGGCGGCCTATCGTCGGGGTCACGGCATCGGTTCGGGGTGGCCGGTTGATGTGGCAGTTCAATCGTCTCGCTATTTGGCGCGCCGGTGGGCGTGCGAAGCGAATTACATCGCGCCGCCCTATGTCCGCGCGAGCGCTGGACGCACTGATTATCGGGGGCGGCGACGATATTGGCGCAGAACTCTATCGCGGCGAGATGGCGGTTGATATTCGCATCGATCCGGCTCGGGATCGGCTCGAATTAGGAATGCTCAAAGAGGCTCTACGCCGCGGCCTGCCCGTACTTGGTATTTGCCGTGGTGCGCAAATGATCAACATCGCTAAGGGCGGGTCGTTGCACGAAGATATTTACGCGGTCTATGAACAAGCCCCACGTATGCGCACAGTGCTTCCGCGCAAATCAGTGGATATTAAACTTGGCTCCCGCCTTCATAAAATTTTGCGCCTCTCGAAGTGCCGCGTAAACGCTTTGCACCATCAGTCAGTAGATAAGGTTGGGCGAGGGCTGTCCATCGTGGCAGAGGATGGCCACGGCATTGTTCAAGCGGTGGAAGCGGGCGGAAAGACGTTCCTCCTCGGGGTGCAATGGCATCCGGAGTTTTTAGCGTTGTCTCAATCCCAGCAAAGGATCTTCCGAGCCCTGGTTTCTGCGAGTCGGCGCAAGCGGTCGTAAAGCGCCTTATTGCTGATTAGTTCGCGGCAATCGGCGGCATGTAAAGCTGTACGCTATTGCGCTGCAAAGCGTTGTATTCACCAAACACGGGCGTCAAGGTCTGGCTCACCCATGCCGCAGCCCGCATAAAGCTCATGATGCCGAACGGAAGTTGCCCGTCCTCGAGCGCGCGCAAGAGCGAGCGAAAGGGGTCTTCCGGCGCGGGATAGGGTACCAGCCATACGGCATCGTCCTCGGCAAGGCCGATCTGGGTCTTGGTGTAATCAATGGCGCGGCCAAAGCCGCCCAGCTCGTCCACGAGCCCGACTTCGAGCGCATCGCTTCCGCTCCAAACCCGTCCGCGGGCGACCTTGTCTATGTCATCAATGCTCATGCCGCGGCCTTCAGCCGCTTTGCCTGTAAAGTCCGCATATGTGGCATCGAGCATCTGGTTTAGGCGTGTCAATTCGGCTTCGTTAAAATCTGTCACAGAACTGAACATTCCGGCCGACTCACCGAAGCTAATACGCTCGAAGTTTACACCGAGTTTCTCCGCCGCATCGCCAATAACGAGCTTGCCGAGAATAACGCCAATCGAGCCTGTCACGGTTGCGGGTTGTGCAAATATGCGATCTGCGGGCATCGCTATAAAGTAACCACCCGAGGCCGCGGTGTTGCCCATGCTTACAATAATGGGCTTAGATTTTTCTTTTGCGTTCTTAATTTCGCGCCAAATAACATCGGAGGCCACATAAGAGCCGCCTGGGCTATCTACGCGAATTAAAAGGGCATCAACATCCTCGTCGTTCGCGGCATCCCGGATAGCCTTGCTCATGGGAGTGGAGCGAACCCCAGCATCGGAAAAGAATGGTGTCTCGGCACCTCCGCCGCGTGTGATTTCACCCACCGCGTGAATAAGCGCAATTTTCTTTTCCGGCTCGGGCCGTTCGTCGTCGCGATCGAAGCCGAGGTAGCGCCCGAGAGTTATAGAATCCGTTGTGCCGACACGTCCCGATAGTGCCGTTTCGAATTCGTCGCGGTACCCGATATGATCGATTAGTCCACCGTCGAGAGCCTCGCCGGAGAGCAACGGTCCGCGGTCGATCAGAGCGATCACGGTATCTTGCGGCAAGTCCCGCGTTTCGGCGATGCCCGAGACTATCTGGTCGTACCATGATTCCAGAAGCGCTTCCGTGGCTTCCCGACTTGCCGGAGACATCTCTGAATTGGTGAACATCTCCCCGGCACTTTTATACTCTTTTCGTTGAAGGAAACTGCCCTTCAGTCCAAGGCGATCCAGAAAATCCTTCAGAAAGAGTTGCTCCGAGCCTATTCCGGCCACGCCTACAGTCCCGGAGGGCTGTACCCAAATGTCGCTGAACGCGGACGCCAAATAGTAGGCAGGCAGAGCGCCGATCCCTTCACCAATAGTTTCAGAAAACAACAGCGTGGGCTTTCCTGCGGCGCGAAACTCAGCGACGGCATCGCGTATATCTTGAATTTGGGCGAGGCCTAGGGCCTGTCCACTGAGATTGGCCTTAAGCGCAACAACGCGCGGGTCATCAGCAGCATTGCGAATGGCGATAACGGCATCCTGCAATGTTGTTTGGGACTTGAATGAAAGCCCCTCTAGCCGGCGGCCGGCCGCACCCTCGACAAAGCCATCGTCTAAATTGACAGTTAGAATCATTTTGTCGGGAGCGGCAACGCTCGACGGGCCGAGATCATCTAATATGAAGATCGTAAACATGATGGTCGAAAGCAAAACAAATGTAAGCAGACCCAGTGCAGCAAGTACGCCGACAATGAGTTTCCTGACTACCCGTAACATTGAAGTCCTCGCTTAAATTATGGGCCGCATTGCGCCTGGTGACGAAGCAGGTGGTCGGCCAGCACGATTGCCAGCATCGCTTCTGCTACGGGCACGCCGCGAATGCCTACGCAGGGGTCATGGCGACCCTTGGTGACGATCTCCGTATCGTTGCCGTGAATGTCGACAGTTTTTCTCGGGCTTAGGATAGAACTGGTCGGCTTGATGGCAAGGCGCGCGATAAGAGGTTGGCCGGAAGAAATGCCGCCAAGGATACCCCCCGCATGGTTGGAGAGAAATTCTATGTCGCCAGCTTTTCCCATCTGCATTTCATCGGCGTTATCTTCGCCGGTCATTGCAGCCGTCGCGAATCCGTCGCCGATCTCTACGCCTTTAGCCGCGTTGATGCTCATCAATGCACTCGCGATGTCTGCGTCCAGTTTACCATAGACAGGGGCGCCAAGGCCCGCGGGAACGCCGTCGGCAATGACTTCGATGACGGCACCGGCGGACGATCCACTTTTACGAATGTCATCCAGATAATCTGCCCAAGTTTTAGCGGCTTCGGCGTCCGGAGAGAAAAAGGGGTTGCGCTCCAACTCGGCCCAATCCCAGTTTTCCCGATTAATTTTGTGAGGCCCGATCTGAACCAAGGCGCCGCGAATGTTCACATCTGCGCCAAGCCGGTCGATCAGTATTTTACGAGCAATGGCACCCGCGGCGACGCGCATGGCTGTCTCGCGGGCCGATTGGCGTCCTCCGCCACGGTAGTCTCGCACACCATATTTTTTCCAATAGGTGTAGTCGGCGTGGCCAGGTCGGAATTTTTCGGCAATATCGCCGTAATCCTTAGATCGAGCATCTACGTTTTCGATCATCAGCCCAATCGGTGTGCCGGTGGTGATTCCCTCAAAAACGCCCGAAAGAATTTTGATCTCATCCGGCTCGCGCCGCTGTGTGGTGTATTTGGATTGCCCAGGCTTGCGCTTGTCCAGCCACACTTGAATGTCGCGTTCCTCCAGAGAAATACGTGGAGGAACACCATCAACGACACACCCCAACGCCGGACCATGGCTTTCCCCAAATGTGGTAAAGCGAAAGAGGGTGCCAAAGGTGTTGCTGGACATCGCGTTAATCGGTGAGGTTGGCGCCTGCAAACAGGTCCGAGATGTCCTGTGCCGATTCTGGCGCCATCATACCTACCGTGTGATAGCCGCAGTCTACGTGATGAACTTCGCCGGTAACGCCGCTGCCCAAATCACTTAAGAGGTAGAGCCCAGACTTACCCACATCTTCAATGGTGACGTTGCGGTCCATGGGAGCATTCAACTCGTTCCATTTTAGGATGTACCGGAAGTCGCCAATGCCAGATGCGGCCAAGGTCTTAATAGGCCCGGCGGATATGGCGTTGACGCGGATATTGTGCGGGCCCAAGTCGGTCGCCAAGTAGCGGACACTAGCTTCAAGGGCAGCCTTCGCCACACCCATTACGTTGTAGTGGGGTGTCACGCGCTCGGCGCCGAGGTAGCTAAGAGTTACAAGGCTGCCACCCTTTTTCATAAGTGGAGCTGCCATCCGGCAAACTTCTGTGAAGGAATAGCAGGAGATCTCCATAGTCTTATGGAAATTGTCGCGAGTTGTATCGACGTAGCGACCGCGCAACTGTTCCTTGTCTGAATAGGCAATGGCGTGGACTAAAAAGTCTAACCCGCCCCATTTCTGCTCAATCTCGGAAAAAACACGTTCTACCGACGCCGTATCCGTCACGTCGCAGGGCAGGATGAGTGACGATTGGACGCTTTCCGCGAGGGGTTTAACCCTCCGCTCCAGAGCCTCTCCCTGATAAGTGAACGCTAGGCTGGCACCCTGGGCGGCCACCTGCTGCGCAATACCCCACGCAATCGAGCGATCATTGGCAACGCCCATGATCAGCCCTTTTTTACCCGTCATTAAAAGCTGTTGTTCAGCCATCGCTAATACCTGATTTTGTAACCGAAAAGCTTTCGGGAACCAATAAGTTACGGCATCCTACACGAAACCATCCGATGGGCAAGGTAACCGAATCTATGGCACCCGCAATTATACCCGAGCGCGTTTCCAAACGCCTGAAAAAGGTCCGGCTCGCACTTTGGGAGCGGGCGGCGGCGGCGCTGACTACACCGGAACGCGCCATACCGTTCTTTATTCACCGCATACTTGAAGAACAAATCCGCCGCACCGCGGCAGCGCTTAGCTATTCTACCTCATTGGCAGTCGTTCCCGCACTAACGTTGGTGTTCTCGGTAATGGCCGCATTTCCGCAGTTTAACGATTTACGGCTTCGGACGCAGGAGTTCATCGTCAGCAACCTCGTGCCGGACACCGGCCTGAGGATTAGTGAAACTCTTACAGGATTTATTGAGGCGACTGGGCAGCTAACGGCCTTTGGCGTTATAGGATTGGTGGTCACAGCCATTTTGTTGCTGCTGACAATCGAAGCGGCGTTCAATCATATTTTCCGCGTTATACGCCCGAGACCGCTTCTTTTGCGCCTGCTGGTGCTCTGGACGGTTATTACCGTAGGGCCGTTATTGCTTGGCCTCAGCTTTTCTCTTTCGGGTTATTTTTCCTTTTCTCGCTTATTATCTCATAGCGCTGACAGTTCAGTCCTGGGCCTCCTGTTCGGCCTGATTACGCCGGCGCTCCTCTCATGGGCCGCATTGACCTTTATATATATCGTTGTGCCCAATCGGCGTGTGCGGTTGCGGGACGCTTTGGTGGGGGCGGGCATTGCAGCCCTGCTGTTTGCGATGTTGCGATACGGCTTCGCGCAAGTCGTGGTGGGGATGACATCCTACCAGGCCATTTATGGCGCAGTTGCTGCCGTTCCAGTATTTCTTATTTGGGTTTTCTTGATTTGGGTCGCCATACTGGGCGGTGCGATTATCACTGCCGCGCTCCCGGATTGGCGCACGGCCAAAGCCGGAATCGGAGCTGGAGCTGCCGGCCGGTTGCTGCTTTCGTTGGAGATTCTTTCGCGCTTAGCGATGTTTTTGCGGCATGGCCAGGGATTGCGCACCGAAAACCTTGCAAAGCTCGTCATGGCACCCGAGCCGGTCCTTGCTTCTGTCTTGGATGATTTACGACAGGGCCGTTTTGTCATCATGTCGGACGAGAACAGATGGGTTCTAATTCGTGATTTAACCCGCACGCCGCTTGCCGACCTTGTTCATCATTTTGGCTTGGGATTGGATTTAGGCGGATCCGATTTCTCGAAGTTGCGTGATAGCGATTTGGGACGCCGGTTGAACTCTCATCTTAAAAGTGCCGCGGAGTCTGAGCGAACACTGCTTAGCGTGAGCCTGGCTCGTGTCGTGGCTCCACCAGATGAATCCAAAGATAGAAAGGACGATGGCGAAAAACCGTCTGAGTAATGTGACTAAGAAGAAGAGGCGGCCCTCACGAGCCGCCCCGACCTACTGCTGACATTCAATTCAGTATTTTAGTTCTCGACAATTTTCCATGATCCATCGGGCTGGCGACACGCCGTGCCGAACCCTTCTTCTTTTTTGCCGCCGACGATGATCTCCGATTGGAACTCACGGCAATATGCGCCGCTGTCGCTCCGACCATCGCGAACCGGGGTAAACGAACCATGGTTGCCGCTATCTGGATTGTTCCAGACGATTGTCTCGTTCATTGGAGCGGTATAGGCAACGCGTTCGGCTTGGCGCATTTTCATACGGTCAACATCGTCCATGCTCCGACCAATGGAACCACCCACCGCCGCGCCGGCTAATGTGCCGAACGCGGTCGCGGCCAATTGGCCTCCGCCGCTCCCGAATTGAGAGCCCAGCAAGCCACCCAACGCCGCGCCGACGAGAGCGCCGCCAGTTTCCTTCCGGCCCGCATTTTCTGCGCAACCGCCGAGGGCCAATACTGAAACCAGCATGGTGACCGCTATAGATTTCTTTGAAACGATTGTAAGCATGGCGTGCACCTTACTTATGTCCTTCCGGCACTACTCTGATGAGAATTCCAATCAGACGCATCGTTGAGGCGATTCGTCTTGTTACACTAACGATCTCAACTGAAAATGGTGGCAAAATAAGGGCGATTCCAGGTTATTTAATGATGTGAGCGTTGAAAAACCTCAATATTGACAGGGCGCCAGCCAAAGCCGACTTTACGAACCGAACATCTTTTCAATTGTGCTGGTACTAATGGACCCGTCATCGCCCATTCCCACCGTTTCCGATCCGATCGCCTTGTTTCAGCAATGGTATGAAGAGGCGACCGCCGCCGAGCCTGATGTGCCGAATGCTATGAGTTTGGCCACGGCGACGCCCGAAGGGCGCCCATCAGTCCGTATGGTTTTGATGAAGAATGTCAACGCGCGCGGATTTGTATTCTACACAAATACCGAGAGTCGAAAGAGCGCTGAGTTGGCGGACAATAAATTCGCCTCGCTTTGTTTTCATTGGAAATCGTTGAAACGCCAGGTGCGCGTTGACGGCGTGGTCGAATTTGTGAGCGATGCGGATGCAGACGCTTACCATGCCTCTCGGCCGCGTCAAAGTCAGCTCGCGGCCTGGGCGTCGCGGCAATCGCATCGGCTGGATGTCCGAGAAACCTTGCTTGCGGGTTTTGAGGAAATGGAAGCTCGTTTCAAAGGCAAAGATGTACCGCGCCTGGAAAGCTGGAAGGGTTACTGCCTTACACCGACCTCTATAGAGTTTTGGCAGGATGTCCGTGACCGCCTTCACGACCGGCTTGTTTATAGTCGTCGCGGCAACGGGTGGGAAACGAACCGACTGTATCCATGACCTCTTCCGCAAATGAGCAAACAGGCACCAAAGGTGTTAGGGCGGCGCGCCGCCCCGCGCTCATGCGAGCCGCAACCTATGCTGCGATTGGCATCGCCGCCGTGCTGGTGGGGGTGAAAGCCTGGGCGTATTTTATCACGGGTTCTGTGGCTCTCTTGTCGAGCCTTGCCGACTCCGCGCTGGATCTCTTAGCGTCTATTTTGAACTTCATGGCGATCCGGGTCGCTCTCACGCCGGCGGATTCCGATCATAGGTTCGGTCACGGTAAGGCAGAGCCGCTATCAGGGCTTGGGCAATCCGCCTTTATTGCAGGATCGGCCGTATTGGTAATGATCGAAGCGGCGAGCCGGTTCGGAGATGATTCCCCAGTCACCGACAGCGGCATTGGTATTGCGGTAATCGTGTTTGCAATTCTTCTTACTCTCATCCTCATTCAGTTCCAAAAATATGTGGTTAAGAGAACTGGGTCCGTGGCTGTGGGTGCCGATTCCCTCCACTACACCGGCGATCTTCTTATGAATGCCAGCGTTATTGTCGCGCTGGTGTTGTCGGCGAATTTGGGCATGAGTTGGGCCGACCCGGTTTTCGGCGTCGGGATTAGCCTGTTTCTCATCTACAATGCGGTGAAAATTGCAACGCAGTCGGTTCATTTTTTGATGGACCGCGAACTTCCGGACGAAGAGCGGGAGAAGGTCCGTTCCATTGCGCTCAAGCATCCAAAGGTTCTTGGTGTGCACGAATTACGTACTCGGTCTGCGGGGTTTCATAAATTCATTCAGATGCATATTGTTTTGGATAGGGGGTTATCGTTTCTGGAGGCCCACAGAATATCCGACGACGTTGAAAAAGCGCTGCTGGCCGCGTTTCCGTCTTCGGATGTTATTATCCATCAGGATCCAGAAGGCGTGACAGAGTTTCATCCTGCAATTGGCAGCCCGTTGCATTGATGCTTTGATGGAGGAGGAGGCTGCTGCGCTGTAGATGCTCGATTTAAGTCGCATGATGAAGCGGTGCCAACGCCAAAGGAGGGCGCATTATGTCTGACGTCAAAAATGTACTCGCTATCGTCAATGACACCTCCGGAGGGCGCGCAGCTCTGGAATCAGCGTTGCGACTGGCTAAAAACTATCACTGTCATGTTGATGCACTGCATGTCCGGCCTGATCCGGTAGCTGGCTTGCCTCTAGTCGGTGAAGCCATGTCCGGTGCGGTTGTCGATGAGATGATGGAAATGGCCGAGCGTGCCGCATCGGTGCGTAGCAAAGATACGCGGGCCATGTATGAAAAAGTCATCGGAGCGTCCGGGTTTTCGGCTGCGGGCGCGGTCAATTGGCTTGAAGAAACGGGTATTGAAGAACAAGTGGTAGCGACTAGGTCCTGCAGGGCGGATCTTACCATTCTGGCGCGACCAACACCGGACAACGAGACGTCTGGGCTTATGACCCTTAATGCCGCTTTGATGCAAAGCGGTCGTCCGGTGATGGCGGTGCCGCCGCGCCCAAGCGATGGAGCGGTTTCAGCGGGTCCTTTTAGGCGCATAGCGGTGTTCTGGAATGGGTCTACCGAGGCGTCTCGGGCTGTCGCCGCCGCGCGCCCTTTTTTCCGCCAGGCCGATGAAGTTGTGGTTTTGCGGGTGGAGGAAGAGGAATGGTTTGCGCCTTCAGAAGACCTGGAGGCCTATCTTGCTCACCACGATGTGAAAGCCGTCGTCAGCAAGGTCTTGCCCCGTGAAAGCCGGACGGGGAGAGCCTTGATGACTGCAACGACTGAAGTTGATGCGGATTTAATGGTGATGGGTGCGTACACGCGCTCCAAGTTAAGACAACTGATACTGGGCAGTGTGACAGGCTACGTCATGCACGAAGCGACGCTCCCTGTTCTTATGTGCCACTGAGGCGCATAATCTAAAAGGGCTCGGGATTAGCTGGATATTTCGGGCTTGGACGATATGCCCAAGCGCTGTCCTCTAAGTTTTCGATATTCCAATGTGATTCCGATATTGTGCATCAACACGCTGCCATCGGAGTTGAAGGCCATCGCTTTGTAGTATTCGGCCAGCGCTCGATCAAAATTACCCTGGTAGAAATAGATATTGGCGCGATTGTTGTAGAAGCTCCATTGGCGCGGTCGCAGGTCTACTGCCTTATTGCAGGCCTCTATGGCTTCCGAGAACTTTCCCTCGCCCGTCAAAGCAATGCACAGATTGTTGTACGCTGGCGGAACATTATCCAATGTGAGGTCGCCGCTGCGAATGGCTTGCTCGGCAAGGCTGGCCGCGCTGCGCCAGTCCTCGCGTCCGATCGCGTACGCACTTTCATTTACCAACTGATTGCCTGGTGCGAACTGTTGAGCATGCGCTGGGTTCATAGGAACTGCTGCACCAGCAAGTAGCCCCGCACAAAAGGTTGCGCGACTTGTTAAGGTCTGAACGCGATTCAGCA
>JAUIGX010000099.1 GCA_030432435.1 Alphaproteobacteria bacterium | reverse complement strand
GGATTGGAGGTTCTGGTCAACGGTAAGGTTATGCCGCCCATCGGCAATGAGGGCACGGTGGCCCGTGGTGTGCAGTTGGATCCCAAGCGCTTACAGGGCGGCGGTTAAGCCTGAGGGGCTTGAGTCGGAAATTCGGCAGGAAACCGCTTCCCCCTTTGGCCTGGAAGAAAATTTAAGGTATAAGCCGCGCAGTTGCGGCGGTTTGCGCCCTGGGCGCTAAAACCCTGGAAACGAGAGCATTATGAGCCTACGCCCTTATCGAGATATTCTGCGTCGTAAATCGCGTCAAATCCATGTCGGCACTGTGCCGGTCGGCGGGGATGCGCCGATTTCTGTACAAACTATGACCAATACGCTGACCACGGATGTCGCGGGCACGGTCGCGCAGATCAAGGCGGCGGAGAAGGCGGGCGTGGATATCGTACGTGTGTCTTGCCCGGATGAAGAGTCAACGGCTGCGCTGAAGGATATCGTGGCGCAGGTCTCTGTACCCATCGTCGCGGACATACACTTTCACTACAAACGGGCGATTGAAGCCGCAGAGGCCGGAGCAGCGTGCTTGCGCATCAATCCGGGCAACATTGGCACGGCTCAACGGGTCAAGGATGTGGTGCAGGCCGCAAAAGATCATAACTGCTCCATGCGTATCGGTGTGAATGCTGGAAGCCTTGAGCGCCATCTGCTGGAGCGATACGGCGAGCCCTGCCCGGATGCCATGGTCGAAAGTGCGTTGGAGCACGCAAAAATTCTTGAAGACAATGACTTTCGTGAATTCAAGATCAGTGTGAAGGCTTCGGACGTATTTCTGGCGGTTGCGGCCTATCAGCAGCTGGCCGACGCTTGCGATTATCCGCTGCATCTCGGGGTTACCGAAGCCGGCGGACTGCGCGGCGGAACGGTGAAATCATCGATTGGCATCGGTTCGTTGCTATGGGCGGGCATCGGCGACACTATTCGTGTGTCGTTGTCGGCTGAACCGGTCGAGGAAGTGAAGGTAGGCTTCGACATACTGAAGTCGCTCGATCTCCGCCACCGGGGTGTACGGGTTGTGTCTTGCCCAAGCTGCGCGCGGCAAGGCTTCAATGTTATTGAAACAGTTCAAATCCTAGAAGAGCGGCTGTCCCATATTTCCACGCCGGTATCGCTGTCGATCATTGGTTGCGTGGTTAATGGTCCGGGCGAGGCCCGTGAGACCGATGTCGGCATCACCGGCGGGGGCAGTGGCAGCCACAAGGTCTATTTGAACGGCGTGGCGGACCACAATATCCGCGATGAGGAAAAGTTGGACCATATCGTCAAGATGGTCGAGCAGAAGGCCGAGGAGATCGAGGCCGCAAAAGCTGCTGCGGTTACGTCGGCTCAAACTCACGCCGCAGAGTAGCTGGTCTCTTTCGGCGCGTGGGCGTCTTCCTGAATATGGATCATCTTCGTGTCTAAACTTCAGCCCGTTCGGGGCACTCACGATCTTCTGTTTGACGAGGCCGCGCGGCATCGTCGCATCGAGGCGACCGCCCTAGAGGTTGCCGGACGATACGGCTTCCGCGAGGTGGCGACGCCGATATTTGAATTTACGGAAGTGTTTGCACGGACGCTTGGCGAGACCTCGGACATCGTTACCAAGGAAATGTATACGTTCGAGACGAAGGGGGGAGAAAGCATAACACTGCGCCCGGAAGGAACGGCGGGTATTGCACGCGCCTTTATTTCAGGCGGCCTTGCGCAGCAGGCTCCCCTCAAGATGTTTTACCGTGGCCCAATGTTTCGCCATGAGCGCCCGCAAAAGGGTCGCCAGAGACAATTTCATCAGATCGGTGTGGAACTGATTGGTGTTGCGGGGCCGCAAGCGGACGTTGAAGTCATCGCTCTGGCCGCTCACATTTTAGCGGAATTGAGGTTGCAGGGCAGCGTCACCCTCGAGATCAATTCATTGGGGGATGTCGAAAGCCGTGCGGTGTACCGGAACGCCTTGGTAGAATACTTGTCCGCTCGCAAAGACAGTTTGTCTGTCGAAAGCCAAGAGCGGTTGTTGCGAAATCCCCTGAGAATTTTAGACTCTAAGGATGCGAACGACCGCAAGGTACTGATTGATGCCCCGAGTCTGGCAGATTATCTCAACGATGAGTCGCAAGCTTTCTTCGCTGCGGTGCGCGACGGTTTGACTCGCCTCGGCATCTCCTTTGTGATCAATCCATCTTTGGTGCGTGGATTGGATTACTACGGGCATACGGCATTCGAGTTTACGACGGATGCCCTCGGCGCGCAGGGTACGGTGCTTGCGGGCGGGCGCTACGATACCTTGATCGAGCAGATGGGAGGTCCGCCGACGCCGGGGATTGGCTGGGCGGCCGGGATCGAGCGATTGGCAATGTTATTGCCCGACGAGACCGCTGCGCGGCACTTGATTGCCGCCATCCCCATGGGGGAAGAACAGGAAGCATTTGTTCAATCGCTGGCGAGCACTTTGCGTCATGCAGGATTTGCTGTGGATGTGGGGTATAGCGGCAATGTCGGTAAACGAATGAAACGGGCCGATAAAATCAATGCGGCTGTGGCCATCGTTGTCGGCAGTGATGAGGTAAGAGATGATAGCGTTATGGTGCGCAATCTTGAAACCGGCGAGCAGAAACTGGTCAAACAGGCCGAGCTTATTCAGCACCTCAGTTTTTTAAAATGAATTTTGACGAAAATCTAAGCAAGCTACTCGGGCGATACGACGAGTTGCAGGCTCTCATGAATGAGGCCAGCAGCGGTGGAAATTTTGCTCAGTTAGGCCGGGAGTTCTCTGAACTCGAACCCATCGTCCAAGAAATACAGGCTCTGCGGCGCATTCGTCGGGAATTGTCGGACGCGGAGGCCTTGCTTGAGGGCGGTGACCCGGAGATGCGGGCACTTGCAGAAGACGAGGTGCGCGAGCTTGAGGGACAAGCCGAAGAGCAAGAAGAAAAAGTTCGTATCGCACTTATTCCTAAGGATGAAGCCGACGCAAAGAACGCGATTCTGGAAGTTCGCGCAGGAACCGGGGGCGAAGAGGCCGCCCTCTTTGCAGCGAGCCTTTTTCGAATGTATGAGCGTTATGCCAGCCGAAAGGGTTGGAAGTTTGAAGTTATGGACGTCAATGAAACCGGCCTTGGTGGATACAAAGAGGCTGTCGCCAATATTACCGGCCGCAATGTGTTTGCGCGGCTTAAGTTTGAGTCGGGAGTACATCGTGTTCAACGCGTACCCGACACCGAGGCGAGCGGTCGTATCCATACATCGGCGGCAACTGTAGCGGTAATGCCGGAAGCCGAAGAGGTTGACGTTCAGATTAACACCGAAGATCTGCGCGTGGACACGTACCGGGCGCAGGGTGCCGGTGGTCAGCATGTTAACAAAACCGATAGTGCGGTGCGTATAACGCACGCACCGAGCGGCATAGTTGTGCAGTGTCAGGATGAAAAGTCTCAGCACAAGAACCGCGCCAAGGCGATGAAGATGCTTATGACCAAGCTTTATGACGCTCAGCGGCAAGAACTGGATTCTAAACGTGCCGCCGACCGGCGTAGCCAAGTCGGCTCGGGAGACCGGTCCGAACGTATCCGTACTTATAACTTTCCACAGTCCCGCGTGACGGATCATCGGATCAACTTGACGCTCTACTCGCTTGACGAAATCATGAACGGCGTGGGCGTTGATGAGTTGATTGATGCACTGACCGCCGAAGACCAGGCGGCGAAAATGGCTGCAATGAATTAGATGGCAAAAGTGCCTGAGGACCATACGTCCACCGGGCCGACCATCGGCGGGCTCGTCAGGGAATTCACAGCCAGGTTTGAATCGGCGGGTCTTGATAGTCCGCGTCTCGATGCCCGTATTCTCGTGGCTCATGTCTTAGGCTTTGAGCCCAGCCACGTATTTCTCAAATCCGATGAGATTTTGGATGCAGACACCAGAAGAGACGCTGAGCTGCCGGCCGAGCGCCGCCTTGCCCATGAGCCTGTCTCACGCATTATTGGGACACGGGAATTTTGGGGGCTTGAGTTCGCGCTGACCCCGGAGACGTTAGATCCGCGCCCAGATACGGAGACCCTGGTGTCGGCGGCGCTGGAATTGAAACCTCATTTCAATAATGCGCCGATTCGTATTCTGGATCTTGGAACCGGAACTGGATGCCTTTTATTGGCGATTTTGAGCGAGTGGCCGAGTGCGACGGGTCTTGGCATGGACATTAGCGATGGTGCGGTGGCGGCTGCGAGAGCCAACGCTGATCGTCTCGGGATAGCGCCGCGGGCAGAATTCAGAACGGGAAATTGGGCCGACGGATTGGCGGACACCTTTGATATGGTGGTGAGCAACCCACCTTATATTGCCGAAGAGGAACGTTCATATTTGTCCGCTGAAGTTGCGGAGTTTGACCCTCCGGCGGCACTGTTTGGCGGTGTAGATGGCCTCGCCGCATATCGCGCGATGCTCCCGTCGGCACGGCGCGTTATGGCGCCCGATGGGCGGCTTATTATTGAGATCGGGTCTGAGCAGGCACCAGCGGTGACGGAGCTTTTAGGGCCGGCAGGCTTCAAGGTTGAAGCCCAGAAAAAGGATCTTGCCCATATTGTGCGTTGCCTTGTCGCCCGGCCCGGCTGACTTCGCCATGAATCTCGGCATAATAAGTAAAAAAGATGTTGGAAAAGTCGGCCAAGCTGAATACCATCGTGCCGTTAGGGCGAGGCCCCTACTGCGTTGTCCGTTGCTAGGGGCATGGTCATTGACCAAAACGCCGTGGCTCTCGCTATTGAGAAGCGGTCTGGTTACCGCTTTATGAGCAAACCCCAAAACAAGCAGTGCTGTCGCAGTTGTTATGCTGTGTCGCCCGCAGGGAACAATTGTTTCTCAAAGGGGATTGCGTTCAGAAGGTTCAATTTTTGAATGAACAAACAGAACAATATGAAGGGCCGTCAGCGCGGCCGTATCGGTGGTAAGCCGCGTCCGCAAGGTGGACGTAATCCAAATTATGACGGCGGCGGCGGTAACAATAACCGTATGCGGGGCAACGCCCAGCAGCTTATGGATAAGTATTTGTTGATGGCGCGTGATGCGACATCTGCTGGCGATCGAGTCCTGGCCGAAAATTATTTTCAACATGCCGATCACTACTATCGCGTTGTTAATGCCCGGCTTGAACAGCAACAAGGTCAAGGTGGCGGACGCCGTCATCACAATGAAGATCGCGGCGGACAGCATCAGAACCATGGTCAGGGCAATGGTCAAAATAGCGGCCAAAGTAATGGTCAGGGCTCTCGCTCGGACCAACACGACCGGCCCAGTTCCACTGTAGAGTCTTCGAATGCCGGCCAAAGCGCAGGCGAATCATCACAGCCGCAAAATACGCAAGTCAGTGCGCCGGAGACGCCGGTAGAGAGCCAGGCGTCCTCGCCGTCGAATGCGGATATTGGGCTACCGCCCGGCATACTGGGGCCTGCGCCATCTGCAGATGCAGATAAAAGCAAGGCTTCGGAAGAAGGCGAGAAAGTTAGCGCCAAGCCCGCACGGGCTCGGGCTCCGGTTCGTCGCCGTCGGACTCGCAGCGATAAGCCTGCTGCCAGCGCAACGGCCAGCGAATAGACCAAGTCGCGGTTAAACCTCGTTTCCGATATCGAAGTTCTCTGACTTCGCAGACGTCGTCGTGCGCCTTGTGTCAGAATAGGCCGCGATTTGCGCGAAGACACCCTTGCGGAATGGGAGCACGCTTCCAATATCTTAGGCATCCCCGCACCACGGGGTATCCACATTGCCCTAATGGGCAAGGATGTCTCGTCCAATAACGAGGGCCGAAATATGGATCTTGAGAAATTCACAGACCGCGCCAAGGGCTTTCTTCAGGCCGCACAGACGATTGCTCTTCGCGACAATCACCAGAAGATTAATTCAGAACATCTTCTGAAGGCGTTGCTTGATGACAAAGAAGGCCTGGCCGCTCAGTTGATAAGTGCGGCTAACGGCGATGCCGTTCACGCCTTGCAGGCCACGGAAGCTGAACTTGCGAAGCTTCCGAAGGTCGAAGGCGCCGGTGCGCAGATGTATTTCTCTCAGGACCTGTCGCGGGTTCTGGACCAAGCCGTGCAGGCGGCGACGAAAGCCGGCGACTCGTTCGTAACGGCGGAATATTTGCTGCTGGCATTGGCGATGACGAAGGTGGGGCGCACCGGCCAGATCCTAAAGGACGCAGGCGTTACGCCCATTACTCTTGGAGCGGCGATTCGAGATCTTCGTAAAGGCCGCACGGCGGATAGCGCCAGCGCCGAAGACCAGTATGAGGCGCTTAAGAAATATACCCGCGATCTGACATCGGCGGCGCGTGACGGCAAGTTGGATCCGGTGATCGGTCGTGACGAGGAAATTCGAAGAGCGATTCAAGTGCTCTCCCGCCGGACAAAAAACAATCCTGTTCTTATCGGCGAGCCGGGTGTCGGCAAGACGGCGATTATTGAGGGGCTTGCCTTACGTATTGTGAATGGCGACGTGCCGGAGAGCCTCCGCGACAAACAGCTGCTTACACTGGATTTGGGCGCGCTGATCGCGGGCGCAAAGTTTCGCGGCGAGTTCGAAGAGCGGTTAAAGGCTGTCCTCAACGATGTCACGGCAGCGGCCGGTCAGATCATCCTGTTCATTGACGAAATGCACACATTGGTTGGTGCGGGCGCGGCCGAGGGTTCTATGGATGCCTCGAACCTGTTGAAGCCGGCGCTTGCGCGCGGCGAATTGCACTGTGTCGGGGCAACAACGCTCAACGAATATCGGAAATATGTAGAGAAGGACGCAGCCCTCGCGCGCAGGTTTCAGCCGGTGTTTGTGAACGAGCCGACTGTTGAGGACACCATCTCTATTTTGCGCGGCATCAAAGAGAAGTACGAATTACACCACGGGGTTCGGATATCAGACAGCGCACTGGTGTCTGCGGCGACACTTTCCAACCGATACATCACCGATCGGTTTTTGCCGGACAAAGCGATTGACCTGATGGACGAGTCTTCCAGCCGTTTGCGGATGCAGGTGGACTCCAAGCCAGAAGAACTGGACGAGCTGGACCGGCGCATTGTTCAGCTGAAAATCGAACGCGAAGCGTTGAAGAAGGAAAAAGACGACGCTTCAAAGGACCGACTTGAAAAACTTCAAGGCGAACTGAGGCAACTTGAAGGAGAGGCCGCTGACCTTACGGGGCGGTGGCAAGCCGAGAAAGCGAAGCTTGCCGATTCTACCAAGATCAAAGAAGAGTTGGATCATGCACGCTCGGAATTAGAGCAGTGCCTGCGCCGCAGCGAGTATGAGCGCGCCGGACAACTCCAGCATCAAGTTATTCCCGAGTTAGAGCGCCGTGTTAAAGCTGCGGAAAGTGGCGACGGGGGCGAGGGTATGGTCGCGGAAGAAGTAACCCCTGAACATATAGCTGCCGTGGTGTCGAGGTGGACGGGGATTCCGGTTACCAAGATGCTTGAAGGCGAGCGCGAGAAGCTGCTGCACATGGAAGAAGAGCTTGGCCATCGTGTCGTGGGCCAAAAGGAAGCGATTGAAGCGGTCGCAAATTCGGTGCGCCGGTCGCGCGCCGGTCTGCAAGATCCCAATCGTCCGATGGGTTCTTTTCTGTTTCTCGGGCCTACCGGGGTCGGGAAGACAGAATTAACGAAAGCTCTGGCGGCTTTCTTGTTCGACGATGAGGCATCCATGGTGCGGATCGATATGTCCGAATACATGGAAAAGCACGCAGTGTCGCGGCTGATCGGCGCGCCACCGGGTTATGTCGGCTACGAAGAGGGCGGAGCCCTTACGGAAGCTGTGCGGCGCAGACCCTATCAGGTGATCCTTTTTGATGAGATTGAGAAAGCGCATCCGGACGTTTTCAACGTTCTGCTGCAAGTTCTTGATGACGGCAGGCTGACTGACGGGCAGGGGCGCACTGTCGACTTCAAAAATACGTTGATTATTCTGACATCAAATCTTGGTGCGGACGTTCTGGCCAACCAGGTCGAAGGAGAAGACTCGAGCGCCGTGCGCGAGCAAGTGATGACACTTGTGCGTGCTGCCTTTAGACCTGAGTTTCTAAATCGCCTGGACGAAGTGCTGCTCTTTCACAGGCTCTTCAAAGCGCAGATGGCGAGTATTGTCGATATTCAAATGGCCCGTGTCGGACGCCGCCTGGAAGAACGTGGCATATCGCTTGAACTTGACGACAAAGCGCGGGCGTGGCTGGCCGAGCACGGCTATGATGCGATCTATGGCGCGCGCCCTCTGAAGCGAGTGATTCAGCGCAACCTTGAGAATCCGCTGGCGACGATGGTGCTTGATGGCCGGGTTGGTGAAGGCGCAAAGCTTGACGTGTCCGCCGGAGAAGACGGCATCATTATCAATGGTGAAACGATTAAGACCGCAAGGTAGCCGCTATTTGCGGATTGTGGTTTCTGCTTCGGTCTCGATCATGGCGACATCGCTGGATATCGCGAGGGACGCAAATTTCCGGTCTGTCTGTTGGCGCGTAGTCTGAAACTTTGCCAGCTCCGTTCCGTTTAGCTTTCTTGACGCCGGGAACTTAACGGTCATCGGGTTGACCTGCTTGTTGCTGTGCAGAACTTCGTAATGCAGATGCGGGCCGGTAGCGCCGCCTGTCATGCCCACATAGCCGATGACTTCACCTTGCTTGACGCGATCACCGACATTAAGACCGCGCGCATACTTGCTGAGATGTGCATAGGCCGTGGCGTAATTTGATCCATGCCGGATGCGGACGTAATTGCCGTAGCTTCCCCAGCGTCCACGCTTTTCTACGACGCCGTCGCCGGCTGCCATGATGGGCGTGCCGGTTACAGCGCCAAAATCAACGCCCTTGTGCATGCGCGTGTAGCCAAGAATGGGATGTTTGCGTGATCCAAAATTTGAAGTTAGCCGCGCGCCGTTCACGGGTGTGCGCATCAGCGCCTTCCGAACGCCTTCGCCTTGTTCGTTGTAATATCCGAACTCGCCGTCATCGTGCAGGTATGCGTAGAACTTGAGCGGTTTACCTCGCAACGTCATTTCGGCGAGGTGAACGGCGCGTGTGCGCACTGCGCGTCCGTCCTCGGTCACATCTTGCTCGTACATAAGTGCAAAGCTATCGCCGGGCTGAATGTCGCGCTGAAAATCAACGTCGTACGAGAACAGGCGGACCATTTCAGTCAACACATCAAGCGGGACGCCCTCGTTTGCCGCAGCTTCATAGAGACTTGAAGATATTGTGCCGGTTGCACGCGTGAACTCGCTGTGCGTCTTCGCCATGATCTCGCGCGCCGCAAAGCTTCCGTCGGTTTGACGGCTCACAGAAACCAAATGTCCGGGACTAATTTCCATATCGATTTTAGAAAGAGCGAGCATTTCTCCATTTTCGCCGAGTGGCCCGAAAGCCAACTCAAGTTCTTGGCCCGCACGCAAATAGCGCGGATTGAAAACGGCGTGCATCGCCTGGGCGACATTGAATGTTGTTGTGTTGTCTAGACCGGCGCCGGTGAGAACATCTGCAAGCGTGTCGCCTTTGCGAATAGACACGGTTTCAACGGCCAGCCCCATAGCCGCGCGCAAGACACCACTAATACTGTCGCTCCATTTGGAGACGTCAGATTCGGCGTGCAGCGTTTCCGGCGTAATCGAAGATATAGAGAGCGGGGCTTGCTGTGCGCTCGGTAAGGACAAAAATCCCGCCGACGAAATCAGGAAGACAGAAATAGCGCCAATTAGACTGCCTGCGCAGCCGCACAGAATCGCGCCGGGACGAGGGCCTTGTGACATGGTTCCCCTTAAACTCTATGGTATCGCGGCAAGATGCTCGCCCCCGATACGATCTTATGTCGCATTTTTTCGGCGAAGTGAGGACTTTACCACGCCGCCGCAAAAGACTTTGGCCGAGCCGATTCTAGCTGTCAACTCCGATTCTAGTGAGGAATCAAGCAATTGCCTGCCTTTCTTGAGTTTATGTAGGAGATTCGCCGATTCCCTACTGAATAGGTAGAGAGAATCGGCGGGTGTAATTATGACTAACCTACTGATATATTTAACATATATGCGATTTCCGGGGGGTCCCGCCGAAGGTGTCTGTTTAGGTCCGGTGCGCGAAAACGCCCAGGAAGGTCAGTTATCCACAGATACCTAATGCATTGATTTTATTGATTAATATAAATGTCAAAAATGACGCTTGACGGGGGGGGGCTGAACGCTTAGAACCCCGTCTCCGCCGCCGAGGAGCTGCTCAGCAGTTTCCCGGAAGGGGCAGTTTTCCGCCAGTTTTGGCAAGGATTGTTCGGCGGTCGCTATTTGACATTGTGAAGAGAAGAACGAAAGGGATGCGTAGGCGGCGTTCTGTTGAGTAAATGGACGTCTCTATAGCATCCGCGCAAATCAAGTTATGTGACACAAATCACAATTCGTGAAATGTGCGTTTATGCAAGGATACTCCAAGTCAACTTGAGAGTTTGATCCTGGCTCAGAACGAACGCTGGCGGCAGGCCTAACACATGCAAGTCGAACGAACCGTGCCCTTCGGGGCACTATGTTAGTGGCGCACGGGTGAGTAACACGTGGGAACGTACCCTTTAGTGCGGAATAACCAAGGGAAACTTTGGCTAATACCGCATACGCCCTTCGGGGGAAAGATTTATCGCTAAAGGATCGGCCCGCGCCTGATTAGGTAGTTGGTGGGGTAAAAGCCTACCAAGCCGACGATCAGTAGCTGGTCTGAGAGGATGATCAGCCACACTGGGACTGAGACACGGCCCAGACTCCTACGGGAGGCAGCAGTGGGGAATATTGGACAATGGGGGCAACCCTGATCCAGCCATGCCGCGTGAGTGAAGAAGGCCTTCGGGTTGTAAAGCTCTTTCGACGGGGACGATGATGACGGTACCCGTATAAGAAGCCCCGGCTAACTTCGTGCCAGCAGCCGCGGTAATACGAAGGGGGCTAGCGTTGTTCGGAATTACTGGGCGTAAAGCGCGCGTAGGCGGTGTTCCATGTCAGAGGTGAAATCCCGGAGCTCAACTTCGGAATTGCCTTTGAAACGGGGACGCTTGAGTCCGAGAGAGGATGGCGGAATTCCTAGTGTAGAGGTGAAATTCGTAGATATTAGGAAGAACACCGGTGGCGAAGGCGGCCATCTGGCTCGGTACTGACGCTCAGGTGCGAAAGCGTGGGGAGCAAACAGGATTAGATACCCTGGTAGTCCACGCCGTAAACGATGAGTGCTAGTTGTTGGGGGGTTTACCTTTCAGTGACGTAGCTAACGCGTTAAGCACTCCGCCTGGGGAGTACGGTCGCAAGATTAAAACTCAAAGGAATTGACGGGGGCCCGCACAAGCGGTGGAGCATGTGGTTTAATTCGACGCAACGCGAAGAACCTTACCGGCCCTTGACATGGACATCG
>JAUIGX010000098.1 GCA_030432435.1 Alphaproteobacteria bacterium | reverse complement strand
GATCGGGCGGTGCAAGTGCATGGCGGCGGCGGTGTAAGCCAGGTATTCGGTCTGGCCGACGGCTGGGCGTTGGCGCGCACATTGCGCATTGTTGATGGACCGGACGAGGTGCACATCAATCAACTGGCGCGTATGGAATTGTCTAAACCATCCAGGCTTTGGAACTGGGACGAGGCAAACGACCGCACTCACTAAATAATAAGACGCGCTTCCGAATCTCACGCGACTACATTTGCGAGGTTGCGGCCGAAGCACGGTTTTGTGATTCGAATGCCCGTCTTCAATCTTTCGCATGCCGCTAATCTATTGATGAATTCACTCTTTTGTACGGAAGTGACGCACCTCTGTATGGAACGACGCGTCGCACGCGAGGAGAGCGCAAATTCGTGGATGTTTGCGTGTAAAGCATGTTGCTGCACGCGTAGCGTAACGCATAGGATAGAGCCTAACGGCAGGGCTTGAGCCATTTTGCTCTGACAATGTTCGTTTAAGTTAGGAAGGGGCATGGAAAAACCATTCAGGATCGCCGCAACTGTTTTTTCGGTGGGAGCTTTTGTTTTGGGTCTCGGCCAAGGCATGACTTCTTTCGCGGCTGAGACTGCGCACTCGGACGGTCGCGTCCGTTCCGGTGACCGTATCAGTGAAGCCTCTGTTCCTGTTCCCCTGCCATCTGGTTTTCAAGTGATTGCCAACGAGCTCGAAGGGCCGGTGTTTGCCGATGCCCGGGGCCGTACGCTCTACACTTGGCCCTTCAAATCTATGCGCAATGGCTTCGCGGGTGATCCCAAGGGCAAGTCGGTGTGCGAAGATAAAGTCACATTAAAGAGCGCCGGTCTGATGAGTCCCTATCCGCCGGGACTCGATCTTCCCAAATCAGACAACCGTATGAGTTGCACCGCGTTCTGGCCGCCGGTTTATGCTGACGATGATGCCAAGCCGGTTGGCAACTGGACAATCATCACCCGTGATGACGGCACGATGCAGTGGGCCTACGACGGCAGCGCGGTTTATACATCTATTCTCGATCATGAACCGGGAGATGTCCTGGGCGGAACCAGGCTCGGCCGACGCGGCGATTCTCCTGCTGCTCGGTACCCCATCGGTCCTCCTCCTGTGGTCCCGCCCGGCTTTCTAGTGGAAAACACGGTGCGTGGCCGGTTGTTGCTGACTGACGAGCGGTATTCAGTTTATGTATCCGACGGCGACGGTCCGAACACCTCCAACTGCATCGATGCTTGCGCGCGTACGTGGTTGCCGATCCTCGCGCCCCATTCGGCGCAGCCGCAGGGCGAATGGTCGGTCGTCGAGCGCGACCGCGGCGTCCGGCAGTGGGCCTTCCGCAAGAAGCCGCTCTATACTTATTATGAAGACGAACGACCTGGCCAGCTCGAAGGGGGCGACATGCCAGGCTGGCACAGCGTTTACACTCAGGTCGTGCCGCCGGCGCCCGAGGATTTCACTATCCAGAAAACTCTGAATGGCGACGTGCTCGCTGATAGCCACGGTAAAACGGTGTATTACTACAGCTGCGGCGAAGACTCTTTCGACATGATGCCTTGCGATACCATGGACAGTCCGCAGCAGTATCGCTTCGCCGTCTGTGGCAACAGCGACGTCGCCAAGTGTCTAAATACGTGGCCCTACGTTTTGGCGAGCCCGGGGGCAACAAGTGATACGCGCCTGTGGTCCGCAGTCTGGGTAGATCCCGCGACTGGTCATGAGGCGCAGCCAAACCAGCCGGGTGCGCTGTATGTTTGGGCGTATCGAGATCGGCCGGTCTATACTTACGCTCTCGACGAGGAGCCGGGCGACTTCTTTGGAAATAATGCCGGCGAATGGCACGGGCGGTGGAACGGTTACCAAGCATTTTGGATCCGCGAACTTGGTAGACAAGGCTAAGCGGCGACGGTCGGGTGAAGGAGACATTTATGAGCATTCTATCGAAAATTTTCGGTGCTGCGTCAGTCTGTGCCGCGTTAGGTGCGGCGAGTTTCAGCCCGGTCGCCAAGGCCGATGAGGCGTCACCCCTCAGGGACGGGCGCATTGGTTTTGTGGTGGCCGTGGCTCACTGGTCGGTTTACCAGACCCCCGACGGTAAGAAGGAATGCCCACAAGGTATTAACGGCAACGGACCACGCGAAATTTTCAAGACTCTCTATCCCGATGGCGGCACGATGGAAGAAACGATGCTGGTTCGCCAGGGGTTGAACGCCTTCCCGGCGGATCATGCCGCGCAGTTTCCCTATCTCGAAACACAGGGCAACATAGCCATCGGTGTTAATCTCGACGGTAAGGTCGGCCCCAGGGACTTTGTCAGCCCTGACGGTGAAGAAGGCATTGATAACGCCTTCTACCGTGTCACGGGTTGTAATACGGGATTTCGCGGTCCTGAGGGCCAAGTCCAATTGTTCGCCAACAAGTACCTGCGGCGCTTCACCTTCAACCGGATGATGATCGAACTCTCCGGTGTGGAGAATCTCGTAGATGATCCCAGCGTTGACGTTACGATTTACCGCGGCCGCGATCCGGTATTGCTTGGTTCCGGCGGTGAAGACGCTGCTCCGGGTGGGTCGCAACGTATCGACATGGACTATGGTAAGGACCTCATTCAACATCTCCACGGCAAGATTGAAGACGGCGTTCTCATCACTGATCCCGTGAAAAACGCTACCTGGACCTGGCAAATCGAATCAAACCACCCACGCTCTCTGCACATTCGCGACATGCGACTGCAACTGCGGCTGTCGCCTACCATGGCCGAAGGCCTTCTGGCGGGGTACTTTGATGTGGACACGCTTTATGACTGGACCCTGGGCTATGCGACGCATCATCTAGCCTACGACCGCCTGGATGCGCCGGAGTTCTATTGGGCAATGCGCCGGAATGCTGACGCCTATCCGGATCCGCAGACCGGTGAGAACACCGCTCTATCTTCGGCGATCACTATCAGCATGTCTCAGGTGTTCATTCTGCACCCGGAAGAACCCGCGACCGATCAGCTGGCATCGGGGCAGTAGCCGCGCACGCCGGCTCTAGGTTTTGCAGAGCGCTTAACCGCGTTTAGGGTGTCGATTCACGAAAGCGCACTCAGATTCCGATTGAGCTGAATTTAACGCAAGCGAGATACCCGTCTTCGCGGTGTCGCCGTCGGCCACGCCTGCGCGAATGCGCTTGCATCATGTGCGGCGATGTCTTGGAGTATGGTATCGGGGTTATCGGTGTGGCCGCCTGAACGGAATTTGACCAAGACGGTGTCCGGTAGGAGGACGTTTATATGAAAATCGACATAAACGATTTCCAAATTCGGCCTAAGAAGACCGTCAAATTGAATAAACGTCCGACCCAAATTGAGAAGCTCTATAAATCAAAAAAGGATTATGAGGCTCTGCTCGGAAAATACACGGAGCGGCTCAGCAGGCAGCAGCAACTACTCTATTCTTCAAATAGCTTTTCTGTCCTGATCATTTTTCAGGCCATGGATGCGGCGGGCAAAGACGGCGTGATCAAGCACGTTATGTCGGGCGTTAATCCGCAAGGATGCCAGGTGTATAGCTTTAAGCATCCATCCGCTGAAGAATTGCAGCACGACTTTCTCTGGCGAACGTACAGATGTCTTCCTGAGCGGGGTCGGATAGGCATATTTAATCGGTCGTACTACGAAGAAGTTCTTATCGTGCGCGTTCATCCGGAACTCTTGAGAAGCGAGGAGGTTCCGGCGGGCCCGCCGCGCGGCGATGGCGTCTGGACAGACCGGTTTCGGTCTATTCGACATATGGAGAAGCATCTCCATCGAAACGGAACGCGCATCATTAAAATATTTCTGCATATGTCGAAGGAAGAGCAGCGTAAGCGCTTTTTGGCACGTATCGACGAGCCTGAGAAAAACTGGAAGTTCAGCGCGGCAGACCTGAAGGAAAGGGGCTTCTGGGATCAGTATATGGAGGCATATGAAGACTGTATGAGTTCTACGAGCACGGCCCATGCGCCATGGTATGTTGTGCCAGCCGACGACAAGGAGAATGCTCGCCTGGTCGTTTCGCAGATTATTCTTGATACTCTTCAGACTCTGAAATTGCGCCCGCCCCATGTTTCGGCCAAACGGCGCCGGGAACTGCTGACGATTCGCGAGCGGCTCTCGGCAGGAGAGTGAGTCCGGTGGAGCGCTTTGAGGTTTACTAGGGGAAAATGCGCGGAAACGCGCGTCTGAAAGCTGGCTGGGGCGCCTGGATTCGAACCAGGGATGCCGATACCAAAAACCGGTGCCTTACCACTTGGCTACGCCCCAACAAGCGGCGCGGACATTAGGAAATTACGCGCGCCGCCGCAACGGTGAATATCCACCAATTCGCAGTCTTAGAGGTTCTCTAGCGCCTCAATCAGGGTTCCCGGCGTCAGGATCTGCGGCAGAATTTGCGCTTCCGAGCTGCCGGGCGCGTACAGGACGTAAAGCGGCACGCCGTCGCGGCCCAATGTGCGCAGGGCTGTGCTGATTTCTGCGTTCCGATTGGTCCAATCCGCCTTCAGATAGGCGACGTTATGGCGCGTGAAGGCCTCTTCGACCTCGCTGGTGGTGAGGGCCACGCGCTCGTTGACCTTGCACGTAATGCACCAGGCTGCTGTGAAATTTACAAATACCGGACGATTCTCGGCGCGAAGTGCGGCGAGGCGGCCCGGGCTATAAGGCTCACTGAATCCGTCGGCATCGGCGCTCTGGCTGGCGTCTGCGGGAGGGCGTTCACTTATGACAAAGATGAAGGCGATGGCTGCCGCCATGGTGAGGGCTGCTGCGGTGGTGCTTACACGGCGGCCTGTCTTCGATGATTTCGCTGCGGCGTCCCACAGCCAGGCGGCAAAGCCGATCAGAACGAATCCGCTGAGGGCCGCGGCGAGGCCCATTGAGTCGACTTGCTGGGCCAGCACCCAAAACAACCATGCGGCAACGCCGTACATCGGAAAGGCGAGAATTTGTTTTAGGCGATCCATCCAAGGGCCGGGGCGAGGCAATGCTTTTGCCGCGCCGGGAACAAACGCCAAAATAAGGTAGGGCAGTGCCAGGCCAAGGGCGAGGGCTTCAAATATCAGCACGGCCATTGCCGGAGGTTGGGTCAGGGCAAAGCCTATGGCCGCGCCCATGAAAGGGGCTGTGCAGGGTGTTGCGACAACGACCGCCAGCAAGCCTGTAAAGAAGGCGCCGGTAGGGCCTTTGCGCATGGTGAGGCTTTGCCCGGCACCCATGCCGCCGGTAATCGTAAAGACGCCGGATAAGTTCAGTCCAATTGCGAGCATGACATAGGCTAATGCGGCGACAAACGCCGGGGCTTGCAACTGAAAGCCCCAGCCCACGGCATCTCCGCCGGCGCGGAAGGCAAGCAGCGCGCCTACAAGAACTCCAAATGTGACCATAACGCCTGCCGTGTACGCGAGGCCGTCCTTCCGTAGGGCGCTGGCATCAGTGGTTGAGCGGCCCATAAAGCTGAGCGCCTTCATGACCAAAACCGGCAACACGCAGGGCATGGCATTGAGAATGATGCCGCCGAGAAAGGCGAATAAAATCGCAAGGCCAATGGGCAGTGTGTTCGCGGCCTCGGTGGTGGCGGGGCCAGTCCAAACGATGGGGGCATTAAAAGAATACGCTGTTGCCGCAGTCTCGCTGCTGTTTGCGCCGGCGTCTCCGAGGACAATCAAGCCGGCAGCATCGGCAATGTTGTCGGCGTCGTATCCGGTTGTCGTCGTGATTTCGATTTGGTTATCCGTGATGCGCACTGTTTGAGGCGCGGCGTTTTCGATCAGGCCATCCGTGTACGGAAAGAACACAGCGTTGGTGAAGGCAGCTGCGCTTGTTTCGGTTTGCGCGGTGAACGTAATGACATCGCCGCTTCGCGTTGCCTTGACGGGCCATGGCGCTTCCTGGGGCAACGCCGCCCGCGTCGCGGCAATCGCTGCTCCCGCGGCTGTGTTTTTGAGTAGCGGATCAGCATCTATCTGAATTGGGAGTGAAAAGGTGCCGTCCTCGGGAATGCAAATTTCTTCACAGACAAGCCAGGTGGAATCGGCGCTGAGTTCAACGTCACTCGGTCCAGAATACTCGGGATCAATCTGCAATTCAGTCAGCAGCAGAACTTTCCCGTGGTACCCAAAGTTCATCAGATCGCCGTACGCGATGCGCTCAGGGGCGGGCCAGTGAATATCTCCGGCCGTGATGCCGTCGGGGAGATACCAGCGGATGGATGTGGGGAGGCCGGAATCGCCGGGGGTGCGCCAATACGTGTGCCATCCTGGTTTAATGTCGAGCGCGAGAGCAACCCACAGGGTTTCGCCAGGCGCGACAGCGCCGTGCTCCGCCATCAGTTCGGCGCGCACCTGCGGCGTTTGGAAAACGGCGTCTGCGCGTGCGTTCACTGTAGAAAACGCGATCAGCGCGAAGACAACGAGCAGGGCGGGCATAAAAAACGAGCGTTTCATGCAAGCGACCATAAGGCAGCGTCCCGGCGAATCAACTAACAAACGTGCGAGAATTCCGAATTCGTAAGGGATTCCGCCGTTAAGGGGCCGGCAGAATCTGAGTCGGGGCCACCCACCAGTCCGGCTGCGCAGCCGCGATCAGCGCGGCGGTCTTTTCGGCTGTCTGCGCGTCCGCGAATAGGCCGAAGCAGGTCGGCCCACTGCCCGAGAGGCGTGCAAGCAAGCATCCAGGGCTGTTTTCAAGGGTGGCGAGAGTTGCGGCGATGGTCGGCTCTAGGGCGATTGCCGGCCCTGCTAGATCGTTGCTGTGTTCCTTAAGGGCATCTGCAAGGTCGGCGGCGGCGGTCAGGTTGTTGAACGAGTCCCGCGCGAGAGGTCGCGAGAAGTTTGGCAGCGCTGCAAATACGTCCTTTGTGGCGAGCGGCCGCCCGGGATTAACAAGCACCAGCCAGCACGTGGGAAGCCTCGGTGCGGTGTCTATGTTTTCGCCGATGCCGGACATAAAGGCAGGCTTCTGGTGAACGCACACCGGAATATCAGCCCCAAGATCAGCTGCCAGCCGCGCATTCGATATTTGTGCGGGATCAACATTCCAAAGCGCACCGCAAGCGCGCAGAGTCGCCGCCGCGTCTGCGGAGCCGCCGCCGATTCCTGAAGCCACCGGTAAATTCTTTTCGAGGCGAATGCGCGCGCCACGGCTGCATCCGGCAACGTCTTGCAAAAGCCGGGCGGCGCGGAGCACTAAATTGTTTGGTTCGCGCGACAGGGCACTGCCAAAAAGGCCGGTGATCTCTAGCTGAAGAGTATCGCTTTCCGAAACGGTGATGCGGTCGCCAATGCCTGTAAACACCACGAGCGAGTCGAGGAGGTGATAGCCATCCGCGCGCCGTCCGCATACATGTAGCGCCAGATTAATTTTCGCCGGTGCGCTATATATGGTCGCGCATAGGGGAGCTGCGGCTGTGGTCATGGCCGTCCGATCGTTAGAAATATTCGCAGAGACAGTGCGCGGCTGTTAATTTCTCGCGAGGCCCCGTTCGAGCTTCGTCAGAATAGCCTTGCGCTGATCGTCTTCCGGATCGAGGGTTAGTGCCCGCTCCCACTGGAATCTGGCCTCATTGGTGCGGCCCACCTGCCAATAAACGTCGCCCAAGTGCTCGTTGATCGTGGCGTCGGCCGGAGCGGCTTCCACCGCTTTTTCCAGATGCTCAACGGCGTTGTCGTATTCGCCCATGACGTACATCGCCCAACCCAGGCTATCCATGATGTAGCCGTCGTTTGGATTTTTCTCGAATGCCATTTCGATCAAACGCCGGGCTTCGGGCAGGTTCTCGCCGCGATCAAGGTATGAGTAGCCAAGATAGTTCAGCACGCCCGGGTCTTCCGGGTTCAGTTCAAGGGCTTTGCGGAAATCTACTTCTGCACGATCCCACTTCTTTGCCCGCTCCAGCGCGATTCCTCTCATGTAGTAGGCGGCCCAGTTGGCCTCGCGGTTCTCGGGATAAAGTTTGAGCGCGGCATCATAGGCGTCAACGGCCTTTTCAAATTGTTGTTGCTGGCGCAGCAAATCACCCATAGCGACGTGCACCTCGGGCCAATTCGAATGGCTACGGGCAACGGATTCCAGCGTGGCCAAGGCGTCCTCGATGCGATCCATTCGAGCAAAATTTTCAGCAATCTGCATCTGCGATTCCAGGTACCCCGGCGCCGACTTTTTGACCGCGCCAAGAATCGCGTTGGACTCTAAGTAGTGGGTGCGTGCCGATAGCGTTATGCCGACAAAGCGCCGGGCGATGATCATGCTGGGGTCCAGGTACAAAGCGGCTTGCGCGTAGGCGATGGCCATCTGAGCGCGGTAGTCGTTGGGCCGCGCCCGTAAAAGCATTTCTGCTCCGGCAAACAAGGCTTCGGCCATTCCCTCGTTGGGGGTTATCTCTTTGGAGTAAGATTTGGGATCTGCGAAGGACTCTACCGTGGGCGACGGACCGTTGATGGCCTGATAATCGGCAATCATCTCTGCGGCTTTGTCGCTATGGCCCAGACGGTGATATCCACCGGCAACCAGGCGCACCATCGAAATACGCTGTGAATCGCTGGTCGCCGCGAGCGCATCGTAATGCTGGAGAGCGGCTTGGTCCTTGCCGTAGAATTCGTTGAGCAATCCGGACATGGCATGCACCAAGTCGTCCATGTCGCTATAGGCTTCCATGGCGGCAAGTTCGCTGAGCGTCTCTTCAGGGGTACGTGTTGGTGCCGAGCCCCAGGCGCGCAGCATTGGCAAGGCGAAGGCATTCACGCTCTGGCCGGAAATTTTATCTATGTAGGACCAGGCTTGGTCGTATTCTTTGCGTTTGTAGTGCTCCACGGCAAGAATTACCGGAGCCAACCCTTGGCGGGGTAAAAGTTCGTAGGCCTTTTTGGCAGTCGGCACAGCAGACTTAAAATCGCCCATCTGCGCGGCGAGGAAATAATTTTCCTGCAACAGGTCCGTGTTGTCCGGGTCGATGCTCAGCGCTGCATCAAGATACGTGACCGCGCGCTGTGTATCGGTGTTGGCATCCGCGTGGCGGGCCGACAAGAAAGCCGCCGCAAGGCCGGTGGTTTCGATATCGCTTGAGCCAGGTCGTCCGCTGGCCGCGTTGTCGGCCGTTGTGATCCAAACTGCGGTTGCGGCAACGACGGCCACGGCGGGCAGTGCAAAGCGGCTAATTTTGGAGAGTGTGTAAGTCATAAAGCGATTGTCACCCGTGAATTCACGCAGCCAATAGGGACTAGATTTCGAGTGCCGAGCCGGACCCTCGAAGTAGAGCTTCAATAACGCGTCTTTTAGGCGATATTGCGGCGTCGGCTTTAGCCCCTAATGGTAAGGTTCTCGCAGCCTAGAGAAAACCCCCCATCACATATTGGGGTAATTGGGTCCGCCGCCGCCCTGGGGCACTGTCCAAGTAATGTTTCGGCTTGGGTCTTTAATATCGCACGTTTTGCAGTGCACGCAGTTTTGGGCGTTGATTTGAAAGCGTTTTTCGCCTGATCCTTCGGCCTCGACCACTTCATAGACCCCGGCCGGGCAGTAGCGCTGCGCCGGTTCGGCCCATTTGGGTAGATTGACGTCGATGGGAATCGCCGGATCTGTGAGCTTTAAATGAGGGGGTTGATTCTCCTCGTGATTGGTCGATGAGACAAAAACAGAGGAAAGCTTGTCGAACGAAATCTTGCCGTCGGGTTTGGGGTAGCTGATGGGGCTGGCCTGGTCCGCAGGCACTAATGTGTCGGCATCGGATTTGCCGTGTTTCAAAGTAAACGGTAGGCCAATGCCAAGTTGGTTCATCCACATATCCAAACCGCCGATGAGCAGACCGCCGTAAAGGCCTAGTTTGCTCCATAGAGGCTTCACGTTTCGCACGCGCTTCAAGTCCTTATAGACCCAGCTGGTGCGATAGGCCTCGGAGTAGGAACTGAGTTCATCCAATGATCGGTTCTCGCCAAGGGCGGTATAGGCGGCCTCGGCGGCGAGCATGCCGGTCTTCATGGCGTTGTGGCTGCCTTTGATGCGCGGCAAGTTTACAAAACCCGCCGAGCAGCCGATGAGCGCGCCGCCCGGAAAGGTTAATTTCGGGACTGATTGAAGCCCGCCTTCGGTAATCGCGCGCGCACCGTAGGAAATACGGCGGCCACCTTCGAGATACGGCTGAATAGCAGGATGATGTTTGAACCGCTGGAATTCGTCGAAGGGCGATAGATAGGGGTTTGTGTAGTTTAGATGTACGACGAACCCGATTGCGACCTGATTGCCTTCTAGGTGATACATGAACGAGCCGCCGCCGGTTGATGAGTCGAGCGGCCAGCCCATGGTATGGGTCACAAGTCCGGCTTTATGTTTGGCCGGATCTATTTCCCACAATTCTTTTAGACCGATACCGAACTTTGGGGCGTCGCTGTCCTTGTCCAATTCGAATTTACCGATGAGTTCCTTGGCGAGGGAACCGCGCGCGCCTTCGGCAATAAAGGTGTACTTGGCATGGAGTTCGATGCCCGGTTCGTAGTTGGCGGTTTTTTCACCGTCCTTGCCGATGCCCATGTCGCCGGTGGCAACGCCGCGCACAGCACCTTTCTCGTCGTACAAGACTTCGGCTGCGGCGAATCCGGGATAGATCTCGACGCCAAGCTCCTCGGCCTGGGTGGCGAGCCAGCGGCAGACGTTGCCGAGGCTGACGATGTAGTTGCCGTGATTGTTCATCAGCGGCGGCATCATGAAGTTGGGAAAGCGAACCGAGCCCTTCTCGCTCATGTAGATGAATTTATCTTCCGTGACCGGGGTGTTCAGCGGTGCGCCTTTTTCCTTCCAGTCGGGGATTAGTTCATTCAAAGCGATGGGGTCGACGACCGCGCCTGAAAGGATATGGGCGCCGACTTCAGAGCCCTTTTCAAGCACGCAGACGTTGATTTCTTTGTTCTCGGCGGCAGATAGTTGTTTCAGGCGGATTGCGGCGGAAAGCCCGGCAGGGCCGGCTCCGACGATGACCACATCAAATTCCATTGCTTCGCGTTCGCTCATAACCCACCCTTTTTGAGCCGCCTGGCTCTTCGCTATATATTAAGTACGTGTGCTGGCGGACCTTAAGTCATCGCGCCTAGTGGTCAGGTATACCCTGCGTCTTGCGTCCATCCAAGTGGGCCAGCCTCAGATAGTCGTGCCGTTATCGGAAATTGCGCCCCGAGGGCATGGCTTTATAGGGGTCTGATAGAGGCTTTGCCGAAGGCTCTGTCTGGTCTGTCGGCTGTAGGCTGTGCCTATCTAAATCCGGTAGATGCTTTAGGTGCTGGCTTAGATCTTGCAAACTGTTCGCAACCACATGGATTACAAGCCCTTCCCGTTGCACTTTGCCCTGAACACCCATCAGGCGGCTGCCCAGAACAACGCGGCGATACTGTTCGAATGTGCGCGGCCAGATAACGA
>JAUIGX010000097.1 GCA_030432435.1 Alphaproteobacteria bacterium | reverse complement strand
GGCATAAATCGGTCCAGCGCCGTCGTGTAACTGGCTTCAAAGTCCCAACCCTGCTGATGCAAGCTAGCAAGGTTAAACGGCGAGTTTTCAACAATCTTGATTGTCCCTAGCGTTTCGCCGACTGCTGGTGGATTGCGGATGATCGCCGAACACAGAGCGGTTTCGCCTGCAAAGCAACGATCCACAAGCACCTGTCCACCGACCGTGGCAACTGCCCCTTTAATGTTGATGTCGTAGAAATCAACTGACGCGCTGAAGCCCGGCAGCCACTGCGGCTGATATACAATACCTGCGCTTGTGGTATCCGCCTTCTCCGGATCAAGGTTCGGGTTGCCGGTGGTGCTGCCCAAAAAGCTGACCGGCGGGGAGCCGGGACGGAAAGGATCGAGCAGTCCGGGAGACTGGCCGCCGCCGCCGTTGTTATAAAGTTCGCCCAGGTTACCCGCGCGGATGTCACGCGAACGGGTCGCACGGATCCGAACTTCATCAACCGGAGCATAGGTTAGGCCCGCTTTCCATGTCGTGACATAACCGGATGTCGAGTAACTCGTGCCGCGAACAGCAGCATTGATATCCAATTGACGCGCCCAAGGTTGATCCTGGGCCAAGGGAATAACAGTTTCAAAATAGCCCTCGGTAACCGTGTAGCTTCCGTCGGTACCCTTATAGTTACCAGCCGTGTAAGAACTGGTCAGGCAAAGGGGGCAATACGCGGAAATATTACCGGCAGATACCGCTTCACGGCGCCACTCGATGCCTGCGGCGACAGACACAGGCCCGGCCCAGGTGCTAAACGGTTCGCCGCTCACTCCACCAGTCACAACATACTGAGTATTGCGTTGGTACAGCTGCGCGCGACCCTTGACGAAATCAACGGCTGCCTGACCATTATTGTTCCAGCCGAATGGATTCCATGGCTCGCATCCCGGAACGTCATTCGTGAGATCGCCATCAGCGTTAACACGGCACTGAATTGTTCCGTCGCTCGCGCGCACTGAATCTATGGCGAGATTACGGAAATTCGGGACTATCAAGAGTCTGCCGGAGAGGTCGGAACGGGCTAATCCATATTGACCATGAAGTTTCCAGTCCCAGTTCGACCCGAAGGCGTCCATGTCGCCTTCAGCGCCAACCGAGTAACTCCAAAGATTTCGATAGTTGTCGGTCTGGATCGGCGGCAGATCAAGATTAAAGCTGCCCATTCTGAAGTTGGTGATGCCCTCGGCAACCATCCGATCACGGATTGAGGGATCAAGATACGGATTGTCGATCTGGATCGTCATATTGCCAAGTTGATCGTCCAGCTTCGAGCGCGCATACCCATAGCTCGCACTATGAATAATATTGGCATAGACGTTAATGTTTTCCGTAACGTCGTAGCTCACACGTGCAAAGTAAGACTGACGACTGACTTTATTTGCGAGCGTCTGGTTGTAGAAAGTAACGTCTGATTCTTCCCAATCACCACCAACATTGAACTGGCTGGTCGTAAGTGCGCCGTATTCATAGGTGCCCGGATTGCCGTTCATATCAAAGTTAACGCCGCGCAGGGGACCTGCGGTGATGATGCCGCCGGGTGTTGCGAGCAGTGTTGAGACGCCAGAACGTACGAGAAATGCCGGCACGGCATTATTGCTAACCGCATTATAAGCGGGGTTGGGGATGATTTTCGTCGTATCATAACCCCAGAAATCACCGCGCGAGGCCTTTGCACCGAAGATGCCTTTATTCCAAGCGTGTTCGCCTGAAACAAGAACGTGACCACGGCCATTCGCAAAAGGAGTGCCTGCGGTTAAACTAACTTTATAGCTGGGATCATCGCCATAGTTAGTGATACCGCCCTGCACTTCGCCTTTCACGCCTGTAAAGTCGCGATCAAGCACGAAGTTAACAACGCCGGAAACAGCGTCGGAGCCATAGGCCGCCGAGGCACCGCCGGTCACAACATCGATGCGATTAATAAGCGGTGTGGGCAGATCGCTGACATTAACAGCGCCGTTCACGTCACCCGAGACTATGCGATTGCCATCCAACAACACGAGGGTGCGATAAACTTCGAGCCCACGCAGATTGAGGTTGTTTTGTGATTGGCGGCCGGTGGAGATTTCATTACCACCCGAACTCGTATGCTGCGAACCCGAGAAGGCTGGCATTTTCAGCATATAGTCCGATATATGTTGAACCGGTTGCTGCTGCATCTGTTCAACACCGATGACCGTCACTGGTGTCGGCGCTTCATAGCCATCGCGCACAACGCGCGACCCCGTCACAACGATTTCTTCAACAGCTACTTGTGCGGTTTGCTGCGCTTGAGCGGTTTGCATCGCGGCCAACGTGGCTGTCAGCATCGCCACGGTACTAACCGTAGTCATTGCCCACGTCTTTGAAACAGCTCCTATGTGTCGCTCTCGACGTGCGACAGCATCAGTATAAAACATGGCTTACCTCCCTAAATACGTGCGGCCGTGCCGCACTAAAATACTTGATCGATAAACGCGCGATGCGGGAAACATTGAAATTAGTCCATTTTTAGTCAGAACTAATTTCGCGGAGTCCGATCATCACGGCGTATGCACTGAGTCTGTTACGATGCGCAGATGTGCGCTTAAGAATATCCTCCCCTCGACCACAATCTGCAGTCGCTCACCCTCCCAGGCTCAACTATGCAGGTAAAATTGTGCACCGCAGATTCACCTCGATCAATTCTGATGTTTGGCAAATATTAGATAAATATTTCAAATTTATGCTGGCTGAAACGCGGCTGCCGTAGCCGACACCCGCAAGAAAAAAGGCGCCAACCGGCGCCTTTTTAGTAAGCATTTCGCTTATTAGTTGAGATACGTCAGCGCGCCAATGGCCTATCTAATGCAACGCGCGGCAAGTCCTCTTGATTCTGATCAGACGCCATCTCTGCTCCTGAATGTTCAATGAAGACCTGCGTCATTTTAACGGTGATTGCTGAAGAGATCGCCGTCATGGCACCTGTCTCATCGGGATGCCCATCGGCAAGTTGATACATCTGCCGGTAGAGCGACGGTTGAGAGAGTCCGCCGTAACTTGAATGATGCGTCGACCAAGAGCGAACAAGTTGCGCATACCACGTCTCTATATCCGCATAACCAGCGACCAGCCCCTCAGCGTGGTCGGGGCCAAGCTTGACACTAAAGCGCAAGTCATGGATGTCGTAAAAACCAGGACGTTGCAAAAACACAGCCCAGGGCCAGCGCACATCCGAAGGTTCAGTCGTCAGAACCCCGTTCTCGATCTTTCCCTTAAGATGATGAATAAACTCTGCACCAAAGCGCTCGTCTACGCGATTAGACCCTCCGGGGATGATATTGGCACCGGTCGCATCTGTAATCAGTCGGTCTTTGCCACGGTACATTGTTACGTCGACAGACTCGTCATTTTCAAGACTATCGACATTCGTGAGTTCGACCAGTATCCGGTTAAAGTTCATTTCCCGGACCCACATATTCGTGAAGTGGGCGAAGGTGCCGTCCGGCGCTCGAAACAAACGAGTACATCCGATGGCGCGAAACAGCTGATTATCGATGCCGGTATCACCGGCTTCAGAGGTAAAGTCGTTCGGCCCAACCTTTCCATCGAGATTCAAGCCAATGGCGTGCTTGCCTTCGGCATGATGGTAGGAAAAGTTGTCCTCCTTATCCTGCGGATAGCGAGCAACGCTCTCTCGCTCAAGCTGCGTATCCGCGACTGTTCCGCCATCTGGATACAGAGCCTTGAACTGCTCTCGCGGCCCTTCATTGAAGCCGTTTGGGCACTCTGTCTTTCCGTTTTCAGTTTGCAGAATAGCCCAGCGCGCATCTGTTAGCGCGTAGCCAATCTTCCCGTCCTTCAAAGCCGGCCCTACGTCCTCGGCATGGGCCGTCATACCGATACTGCCAAAAACAGCAGCTGCACACGCGGCGCTTGCGGCTAGGCCAGTCCAGTGTTTTTTTGACGCATGATGCTTCATAAACCGCTCCTCACCTATCAAAGGTTGTTAGCCAGCATTGTTGAAAAAATCGTCGCGAAGAAAGAAGGCCCGAAATCCATTCCGACCGCCGCCAAACTCGCCGTTGGCATGACCATTGATGTCGCCCGGCCTTCCATCACCAGCATGGGTATAGACCGGCGCGCCCCTATATGCCCAAACACGCAAAGCGCCATCTTGCCCGGGCTGTGCGAAATGACCGGTTTGCGGATCAATTTCAATGACCGTCCAGGTGCGGCTCTCACTCTTCGCGGTCGCAGACGCTACAACATAGGGCCAATCACGCAAGCACCGCTCTACTTTTCCACCGCCGCAAATGGCTAACCGATAGACTTGCGGTGCATCTGGGTGATCGCAAGCAAGCTGATCCATGGAATCGTCGCCACAGTTGTACAGGTAGATTGTTTTTCCATGGGAATCCGCGAGAACAATACCAGTAATCGTTTCCTGCATCGTGAATTCCGCAGGCGGCGGCGGCGCCTTCTGGGTATAGACATTGTGCCACCCAGGTACATCGCTTCCTTCCAGACTTCTAATGTCCGCGTCCAAGACACTTGTGTACAGAGGGCTTTTACGGAACGCCCACTGACGAACGCCAGGAGACCGCTCAACTATGGTCCAGTCGCCCTGAGCTCGGGCCGATGCCGGTGCAATAATCGGATGCCAAGTACGCGTACAGACTTCATCACAATTGGATTTGTTCGGCCCGTCTCTATCGGACATGTACACCGAGAAATTTTTGTCGGTTAAAAGTTGCCGGCCCAAGGCCGTCGTTATGATTCCGAAACCGGGAGGAATCGCGGGAGGGGCGACCGCAACCTCACGGGGGGCCGGCGTTTCTCCACCGCGCTGGCGGGTTACCGCACCTCGAACATCACCAGGCTCTTTATCGAGAATTGAAGTGTAAAGAACGTGCTCGTCATAGGCCCAGAGCTTTCTACCGTCCTTCAAGGTCACGACCGAGAACGAACCTACAGGCTCAGCATCGTCAGATGCGAGCACCGGCGGCCAAACCTCGGCACAACTCTTTCGCTTATCCAACTCGGGTAAAATCAGCCCAGGCGGATACGGGCTCATTAATCCTGCTGTCTCAGTGGTAGGTACGTCAGTGCACAGCGATTGATTCTTGGGGTCGCCTGTGATGCCGTTTCGCATTGTGTTTTGCGGCCAGTAGTACAAGGTTTTCCCGCGGGCATCGGCAAACACTGGACCGTCGCGCTCGCTGTACTCGACACGAAAGCCCGGGGGCATAGGAACGCGTCTATAGTCCTCGCGCTCTATACCAGGCTTGTTGTCCGCCGCCACGGCGTGCTCAACACCCATGACAGGCATGATAAAGATTGCACTGAATGATAAAGCGCCAAAGACATTCAAGATTTGCCGCATATTGACCCGCTCTTTAAAGAAGCCCCGCGCATAGCCTGCATAAGGCTATGGGCAGGTCCCCGCGTGTAAAACATTTAGCCTCGGGCGCATCCGCGCCTTAGACCAAAATTTCTCCAACTCGCTGAGATGAATTGTTCGACTGGGTACCCCAAGAAGAAGCCTCCAAACCGAACACTTCCATAGCCGTCAGCCCCAGACGCGTGCTGGGAGTTCCATCCCCCACGACATGCAGACCGGTCTTGATCCGCCCACCCGCTCGGCCAGCGGTAAACATCGGCTGATTGTCAATTGAGTGGACACGAGCAAGCGACTGGTCTGTCGTGGCGTAGATCAACATGTTGTCCAGCAAGGAGCCGTCGCCTTCCTTAAATTTGGCAAAGGCATCGACATAGTAGGCCCAGCTATCCAATGCGCGGCGGATAAACCATGATGTCTGCGGCTGGTAACCCAGTTTTTCGTCGACTGGCTCTTCGTGAGAAGCCGTGTGGTGAGGCTTGTCGTACCCCACTTTACTGGTCGCGGCCGCCGACTGAGAATACGCCATATTGAAGACCCGCGTCTGATCACAGGCAATCGCCATAACCATGAGGTCTGTCATCAATTTGTGACGCTCACCTACGAGGTCTACATCAAGCCCGGTTTTCGGATCTTCCTGAGGCCCAACTCCGACTACGCAAGCCGGCCGCGGCTCAGGCTTGGTAAGCTGCTGGTCAAACTGACGTTCAAGGTCGCGTAATCCCGTGAAGTACTGGTCGAGGCGCGCCTTATCTTCGGCGCCGATTGAGCCAGCAAGATCTTTCGCACTTTCCATAACCCCCGACAGCACACTCTTGCGCACCATTACTTTTGGGTTGGGCGTAAATTCCGCTGCATTCGGGTTCTGGAAATCTTCACCAAAGAGTTTCGCGTAGAACTGAACCGGCGACCAGTCCGCTACATTGACAGAGTTCGCATTCTCATAACTAAAACTGTCCCGGACATCCCCGGTCGCTGTCGCGGTTAAAGTTTGATAGCGAGTTGTACCGCCGATCTTTTTAGCGATGGTCACATCAATCGTCTCGCCGGGAAGGTCCGTTTGGTTCATCGGCGCCATGCCGGTTCGGCTAATGACCCAACCCGTCTTGTGGCACAAATTAGGCGCGGAATCGCGGAAGCCATTGAAACTTGTGTACAGATTTATGTGCTGACGGACAGGAGCCAGCATCGAAATTTCTTCCGGCAAATCAAAGTCCGCGCCCACTTTTTTAGGCACAAAAATTTCCTTGTTCATGCCAAGGCCCCACGCCCATGTGCCGAACCGCACGGGCAGCGGCGCACCGTTAGCCAGCGCGGTACCGTTTCCATTCAAAAAACAGTTCAGCAGCGGCAATGCGACCGTAACAGCACCGCCATTGAGCAGGCCGCGCAATACGCGCCGTCTATTAAATTCTTTCATCGGATTATCTCCTTTATTGTCGTGCCGCAGCAGTTTGTGGCGAAGACCCGTGAACGGTATTCGCCGCTGCCGCAGACAGGGCTGGAGTTTCAACAACTTCTATAAATGCATCACTCGTCGCGATCATACGAAGCAAGTCGGGGACACGATAATTAACCTGCGCAAACCTATCACTTAATACAGCGAGCGCTTCCCTGCCGTCGCGCGACATCGGGCCGCCGGTTCCGTAGCTGTAAAGGCGATTAACCAAACACGACGGCAGCGCCGGATGGTCGCGCAGAGCTTTGCTCAACCCGAGCACGCTATCGAACGAGGTCCCATCCAGGCTTCCGCTGGTATCAATCAGATTGCCCTTCTCGGTCTCCCGATAGCGACCTGCTCCGTCGAAAGCCTCAAGGGCCAGCCCCATCGGATCGGTGATCTTGTGACAGCCCGCACAGACAGGATTCGCAAGATGCGCGTTAACGCGGTCACGCTGAGTTTTGTACTCCGACTCTGGGTTCTCAATTTCCGAGAAGTTAACATTGGGCGGCGGCGGTGGTACGGGCTGACACAGCAACAACTCGCGCAGGGCCTTGCCACGTAGCGTCGGCGAACTCCGTCCAGGATGCGCGTGAACAGTTAAGAAACTAATCTGCGTCAGAAGCCCTGTCCGCGGACTCCCTTCGGGAAATTCATAGGGAACCCAGCCGGGTTCTGTCGGCACTTGGTAGACCGTAGCCAGAGCCGGCGACATGAAGGTTTCTCTGGTCGTATAGAGATCCCGGTAATCCCCTTTATCGGTAAGCAAATGATCAATCACGGTGCGCAAGGTCTGCTCACGTGCATCCATGAGCGTCGTACCGGTAATCATGGGATAGATCGACGGGTCTTTCGCGAGGTTGCCGAAATCATCAAAGCCGAACATATCGTCGAAAAACGCGCGTACACCGGTTTCCAGACGAGGACTCGCAAGCATCATATCCACGAGCCGAGTGCGGCCCTCTTTAGTGAGTATCTCGCCGCTTTCCGCAGCCTTTAACAGCGTATCGTCAGGCGCCGCATCCCAAAGGAAAAAACTAAGGCGCGAGGCCAGCGCATAAGCATCCAAACGCCGCTGCCCCGGATTATTGGGGTCGGGCTCAGTTGTATCAGTCACAAAGATGACTTTTGGGTCGATTAGCATACCCTCAATGACAAGTGCCAACCCCGCATAAAAATCTTCGAGCTCTTCGGCCCCGGCATGCGCATCGTTTACAAACTCGGCTACTCGATCTTCACTTAGTGGTCGGCGATACAGCAGGCGGCCAGTGCTCTTGATAAATTCGGCCGCGCAAGCATCATCTGCTGCAGTGAGATCGTTTGGTTTACATGGGATCAAAAAATCACGTCGTGAGGGACGCTCGGCGGTACCCTTGTCGATAACCTGCGCCGCAATAGAAGCGGCGCTGCGCTGGATTTGTTGGAGTTCCCCTAAGGTGACTCCAGCCGTCGCCGCTCCCGACGCCAGCAACCCATCTGTTCGCCGCAAGGGCGCGAAAGGTGCCCCCACTCTGATATCGTCGCCAAATACGTAGGCAATTGTGTTTTCATACTGCTCAGCGCTCATGCGCCGCACACGTGCCGGCGCACCGGAATAGTCCGCTTCGGCAGACGTCACTTCCACAGCTGCCGAGGCGCTTTCATTTGGTAATGGCGCGGAGCAACTAGCGAGCGCTAAAACAATGGCACATGCTGCACCGCCATGAAACACACGCCCAAGACGACCTCTTGGACGTGGGACTAGACCATTAAAATCCGAATACAACGGAGACTCCCTTTTGCTCGGCGTCGACAACCGTTTCACCACCGCAGAATTACAACCACAATTCCTACGATGCTGGAAAACGACGTAACAGACGACCCGCACCTCCCAGGCTGCCGACTTTCCGCTCTTAAGTTGCAAGTGTAGCCCCATAGACCGGTATAATCATTTTGATTTTACCCATATATGGGGGATTTTTTGGCTTATTTCCTGAATTTACGGCGCAAATGCCGCCTAAACTTGATTGCTGCTGCCTGTTGGCGGGCCCTTTTTCAGGGCTCGAGCCACCAATCATCTTAAGGATCACTTCGGCACCATATGTTGGCCGAGGAATTCACCAGCCGAAGTATGCCTCTCAGCGCTTAAATATGAACGTAATTATGAATGCGCTCGTTTGCCAACGAGTTATCCGGAATGTCGGCGCATCCCTAAGATGCACTCGCGCACGACCAGCCGTGCCCACCGCGATACCGAGACCCCATGGCTCCCATCACCGTCGCCCACTACTTACTTGTCGCGACATAAACTCCATCCCAGTCGGGCCCCGGCGGCTCACTAATGTATTCCTGCATGCGCTCGACATAGAGATCATAGAGAACACCGGATATTCCAACGAGGTCCTTGGCCTGCTCTAAAAGCTCTCTGCACCGCTGAACACACGATTCTGTTTCACTCCAATTTTGGCTACGGTAAGCGGCGAGGAGCTTCGTATGTTCTTCCTTAAGAGATTTAAAGGACTCACCCGCAGCGATTTGTTCATCACCGACCAAAGCGAATATCCGCACTGCCTGCTGCTTTCCTTTAACCTTGATCAAATCCAGTTCAAGCACTGCAAAGCCAGGAACCGCGGTTGCCGTGCTTTCTCCGATAATGCAGGTAACGCCGTAGGCTTTGGACTGACCTTCAAGGCGGGAGGCCAGGTTCACGCTATCGCCTAGAACAGAATAGTCGAAGCGTTGGTCGGACCCCATATTGCCCACGCAGGCTATACCTGAATTCAGTCCAATGCCGATTGCGATGGGGCGGTGCTCACGATTCTCTCGAGAAGCTTCTTCCTCAAGAGATCGGTTGACCTCCTCAAGGGCCGTCATCATCTCCAGTGCAGATATGCACGCATGCCGTGGATGATCTGGGTCATCAAGGGGGGCGTTCCAGAACGCCATGACGCAATCGCCCATGTATTTATCAATGGTCCCACGATGAGACATAATAACATTGGTCAAAGGAGTCAGGAGCTTGTTGATAAGACGCGTGAGTCCTTGCGCATCAAACAACTCTGAGATCGACGTAAACCCGCGAACATCAGAAAACATGAAAGTCATTTCACGGTTTTCGCCGCCGAGTTGCAGTTTACTCGGATCATCTGCGAGTTGTTCAACGAGATCAGTCGACAAATACTGACCGAAGGCTGTGCGCACTTGTTTTTTCTGCGCTTCGGTTTGGGTAAACGCCGCATAGGTCAAGAAAATGTAAAAAAGCAGCATAACTGCAGTTGGAAAGACCACGCCATAAAGCTCTTGGCGCTCGATAAAAGCATTGAACGAGAACCCGACAAAGGAACCCGCCAAGATCAAGAACACGACCAACCCCACCCTCGCACCAACCATAGGTGTGAGAACGATCATGATTAGTCCGCCGATTATGGCGGCGAACACTTCTATCGTCTCGAATTCTGTATTTCGTTTGAGACGCTGATCGAAGAGCACGTTCTCGAGAACGTTGGCGTGGACCTCAACACCAGGCAACGTATCGTCCAAAGGAGACGCCCGGAGATCAAACAGCCCCGCGGCCGAGGTTCCCACAAGCACAAACTTGCCGCGAATACGGTCTGCATCCACGCGTCCGTTCAGAATATCCGTCGCCGAAATATACATGCTGTCCCGCAGCAGTTTGTGCGGCGTAAAGTAAACCCAGACTTGGCTACGCTTATCCGTGGGCACGAAGTACCGGTCGCGGCTGCGGGCCGGTCGAATTGACATTTCTTCAACACCCAGCACCGGATCTGTCTTAACGCCGATGGTCCGAGCGTTCAGACTTACTCGAAGCATTTCAAGTGTCAGTGAAGGCAACAGTCCGATTGTCGCTTGCAGAGAGGGATCCATATCCGGATCAACATTGCCAACATTGCGTACCTTCATGACCATCGGAACCTCGCGCACGATTCCGTCAATTCTGTTCTGAGATAAACTCACAACGCCTCGTCCTGCCGCTGCTTTTTCAAGAATGGAGATCGGACGAAGGACATAATCATGATTTTCGACAAATTGCGCGGGGTCGGCTCCGATAACGGAGAACGAAGACTGGATTCGCTCTTCCGGAACAACCCTGGCATCCGCGACGAAGTTCTGGCCAAGGACGACCTTACCGCTCGCTTTTAGGCGTTCGGCAAATATTTCATCGTTTGTTGGAAGTGCCTTTAGCCGAGCGCGTGTAGCTTCATCCAGGCCCTCGACATAGTCCGCCGCGAGGCTCAAGGAAGTTCGGTCCGCCTCGGCGAACAAAACGTCAAAGCCAACTACTCCGGCTTCCATTTCTGACAATCGATCAACAAGAGACCCAATGACCGTGCGGGGCCACGGCCACTGCCCCTGCTCGGCCACACTGCGTTCGTCAATATCAACGATAACGACGGGGCTGTCGGGCACGAACGGGCGCGGACGCAGAACTTGGTAGATATCGAAACTTTGCAAACGTAGGCGCTGCAGGATCTCAGGATCTTCTATACGGCCAACGACAAGAAGCACCAGCGCCAGTAGTGTCGTCAATCGCCCCGTGCGAACCAGCGAGCGTTTGAACCACCGCCACCACCAACCCAGAGACACGAAATCGCGCCAATGGATCCGACCCAAACTCCGGCTTAATCGTCCCAAAATCTGTTTGCCGCTCGCTGGCGTTGAACGCCCTTTCGGCGAACTCTTGTCTTCGTGCACCTTGTCCCCGCTCTCAGGTCATAATCAGCCCAAGTTTCGCCCAAACCTGATCATAACCGAGCAGGCTGTCTCAGG
>JAUIGX010000096.1 GCA_030432435.1 Alphaproteobacteria bacterium | reverse complement strand
CGTAATGAGCCGCGTCGGGTACGGTCGGGTCGGGCAACGTTGGTCCGCTGACCTCGTCCTTGCGCAGCGGTCGGCGTCGCCCGCCGGAGGCAAGCTTCAACACTTCTGCAGCCGGATTGGTATGCAGCAGCAGCCCAATGAGTTGCGTAAGTTTGGCGCGCAACTCATGACGCGGCACAACCATATCGACCATGCCGTGCTCCATGAGATATTCGGAACGCTGAAAGCCCTCCGGGAGCTTCTCGTGAATGGTTTGTTCGATAACTCGCGCCCCGGCAAAACCGATAACGGCGCCGGGCTCGGCAATCGCGACATCGCCCAGCATGGCGAACGAGGCCGTCACACCGCCGGTGGTCGGGTCGGTGAGAACGACGATATAGGGCAAGCCCTTCTCGCGCACCTTGTCCACGGCAACCGTCGTGCGCGCCATCTGCATCAGAGACAAAATGCCCTCTTGCATACGCGCGCCGCCCGAGGAGGGAATAACAATGAGAGGGGCTTCCTGCAGAACCGAGAGTTCAGCGGCGGCGACAAGCGCCTCGCCCACGGCCGCCCCCATGGACCCGCCCATGAAGTCGAATTCAAATGCGGCGATAACGACGCCCATACCGCCCATAGCGCCGTGGCCAACCACCACACCGTCTTTAAGGCCGGTTTTCGCCTGAGCTTCTTTAAGGCGTTCACTGTAGCGCTTGCGATCCTTGAACCGCAGCGGATCGACCGCCACAGACTGCAGTTCGATCTCGGTCCACTTAGCGTTGTCGAACAGCATTTTCAGGCGATCGCGCACCGGCATCCGCAGGTGATGACCGCAGTGGGTACACACGCGCAGATTCTTTTCCAGCTCGCGGTGGAACACCATCTCGTTGCATTTAGTACACTTCAGCCAGAGGTCCGCCGGCACTTCCTTCGGACGGCGAAGTTTCTGTATCTTGGGGCGCACAAAGTTGGTCAGCCAGTTCATGACCGAAGTCCTTCCCTAGTGGAGCGGATTTGACATTCGCTTCCGATCTTAGCGCAGGACTGGGATGCGAATGTCAAATCCACAGCTCCACTAAATTTATTTAGTTGCTAGTGGTCCTTCAATTCTAGCATTCGCAAAGCAATCTGCCGAATGGGTCTGCTAATGTTAGAATTGGACCACTTGTGGAGGAAAAGTGTAACACCTGGAGCGTTTCGCGTCACGGCCAGGCCCGGTGCACAGCCGTTGCCAGGCTTTTGACGAATTCCAGCACCGTGACCGACAACCCCGCCGACGGCTTACCGTTTTTCTCGACGTCCTTGGCGATGATCTCGACAATTGCCGAACCAACCACCGCAGCATCACAGTGAGAAGCAATGCTCCCGGCGCTTTCGGGGTTTCTGATACCAAAACCAACGGCGATGGGCAGATCCGTCTGCTTGCGCAAACGTGCCACTGCATTCTTAATCGCGTCTTCGTCGGCGGCACGCGTTCCGGTGATGCCGGTGATCGATACGTAATACAAAAAGCCCGAGGCGTGTTCGAGAATGGCGGGCAGGCGTTCGTCACTAGACGTCGGCGCTGCCAGGAAAATCATGTGTAGATTGTTCGCCCGCAGGTGAACGTTGAGCTCTTCTGCCTCCTCGGGCGGCAAATCCACAACGATAACCCCGTCAACCCCGGCTGCCGCGGCATCCTGCGCGAACTCCTGCGCGCCGTAGTGATAGATCGGATTGTAATAGCCCATAAGAACAATGGGGGTATCCGGCTCGGTATCGCGAAAATTTTTAACCGACTCTAGAACGTCGGAAATTTTTGTACCGTGCTTGAGGGCGCGCTGGCTCGCGGCCTGAATAGCTGGTCCGTCCGCCATGGGATCGGAAAAGGGCACGCCGATTTCGATAATGTCCGCACCCGCAGATGGCATGCCTTCAAGAATTTGCTGGAAGACATCGGGCGTTGGATCGTTGGCGGTGATGAATGTCACCAGAGCCGGCCGCCGGTTCTTGTTTAAAATGGAAAAGCGGCGGGTGATGCGGCTTTCTTTGATATGGGCGTCTTTCATTACAGCGTCGTCCCCATCGCTTCGGCAACCGTGAACACATCCTTGTCGCCGCGCCCGCACATATTCATCACCAGCAGATGCTCTTTCGGTAGATCGGGTGCCGTGCGCATTACGTAGGCCAATGCGTGGGCAGGCTCGAGCGCCGGCAAAATGCCTTCCTGCTTCGAGCAAAGGTGAAAAGCTTCAAGCGCTTCGGTATCGGTGACCGACTCGTAATTGACGCGGCCTTGGAAATGCAGCCACGCGTGCTCCGGCCCGATGCCCGGATAATCGAGGCCGGCGGAAATTGAATGCGCGTCCTTGATCTGCCCGCCCTCGTCCTGAAGCAGATAGGTACGGTTGCCGTGCAGCACACCGGGCGCGCCGCCGGTAATAGATGCCGCATGCTCACCGCTGGATATGCCTTTGCCTGCCGCCTCGACGCCGTACATCTTGACTTCGGCATCATCGAGGAACGGAAAAAATAAGCCGATGGCATTGGAACCGCCGCCAACAGCAGCAACGAGCGAGTCCGGCAAGCGGCCTTCAGCCTCTTGCAACTGCGTGCGCACCTCTTCGCCTATCACCGACTGAAAATCGCGCACCATCGTCGGGTACGGATGCGGTCCCGCCGCGGTCCCGATAAGATAGTAGGTGGACTCTACATTCGAAACCCAATCGCGCAGCGCCTCGTTCATGGCATCTTTAAGAGTGCCTGTGCCCTGCTCCACCGCCCGCACTTCCGCACCCAGCAACTGCATGCGAAAGACGTTGGGCTTCTGGCGTTCTATGTCCTTCGCGCCCATGTACACGACGCACTGCAAACCAAACCGCGCGCATACGGTTGCAGTGGCAACGCCATGCTGCCCGGCCCCTGTCTCGGCGATGATTCGCGTTTTGCCCATGCGGCGCGCGATAAGGATTTGGCCGAGACAGTTGTTAATCTTGTGCGAGCCCGTGTGATTAAGTTCGTCGCGTTTAAAATAGATGCGGGCACCGCCCAAATGCTCGGTCAGGCGCTCGGCGAAATAGAGAGGGCTGGGACGCCCGGCATAGTGGGTATTGAAACGCGTGAGCTCGGCGGCAAACTCCGGGTCGGCCTTGGCTTTGGCATAGGCCTCACCAACCTCAAGAATAAGCGGCATGAGCGTTTCAGCGACATAACGCCCCCCAAAAAGACCGAAATGGCCGTTTTCGTCCGTGCCGCTGCGATAGGTATTGAGAGCTTCAGCCAATGCCATATGTCATCACCAATTTGCCGTCCGCCGGGGTCTTTCAGGCGCGCCGCCTGTAACCTGGGCGGCGGTCTTATACCCCGGTCAGGCCGTATACCTAAACGCGAATCGGCTCGGTGCCAAATCCTATTAGAGTTTCAACACGTTAGGGTTTTATTTGACCGAGGCAGGCCCATTGGCCGCGTTCAGGAAAGCCCTGATCTTTGCGGGGCTTTTAACACCGGGGCGAGTCTCGACCCCGGAGGAGACATCTAACGCCCGCGCGCCGGACTCCCGGATCGCCTTGGCGACATTTCGAGGCGTTAAGCCACCGGCCAGCATCCACGGCGTCGTTCCCGTGTAGGACTTCATCAAAGACCAGTCGAAACTGACGGCATTGCCGCCGGGACGCGTCGCCGCCTTTGGGGGCTTAGCATCGAACAAGAGCCAGTCGGCATGATCCTCGTAAGCCTGCGCCGCACGAAGATCTTGCGCGGTTGAAATGCCGACCGCCTTCATGACCGGCAAACCGAAAGCCGTACGCACGGCATCTACCCGCTCAGGCGTCTCACGCCCGTGCAACTGGACCATGCCGAGCCGCACATGGCTGATCACCGAGTCGAGATCAGAATCGTTTGGATTGACGAACAGGCCCACAGGCGTGACGGTTCGCGGCAAGGCCGCCGCGAGTTCAGCCGCCGTTTCGAGCGCGATATAACGGGGCGAGCGACGGAAAAAAACAAAGCCGACATAGGATGCACCGGCATCAACCGCAGCCACCAAGCCACGGGCATCACTTATGCCGCAAATTTTGACGGAGAGTTTCATAGGTCGTCTGCGGACGACTCTATGGGCGCGAGTTCAGCCGCAATGCGGGCCGCGGCAGACGCCGGATCTTTGGCGCCCGTTATAGGACGCCCGACGACCAGATAATCGGCTCCGGCACTGACCGCCTCCAAGGGCGACATGATACGCTTTTGGTCGTCTTTCGAGGCCCATTCCGGCCGCACGCCGGGCGTAACAAGCTTGAACCCGTCGCCAAGGTCGCTGCGGAGCATGGCAACTTCGCGCGGACTACAGACCACCCCATCGAGACCTGAGAGCTTGGCCAACTCGGCCATACGGCGGACTTGATCAACCACTTTGCTCTCGACGCCGATCTCGGCCAGATCGTCATTGTCAAAACTCGTGAGCACCGTCACGCCAACAATCAAAGGCCTCGCCTTGACGACTTCGTAGGCGGCCTCTGATGCGGCCTTCACCGCGGCCTCCATCATCGCCCGGCCGCCATTGGTGTGCACCGTCAACATGTAGGCGCCAAGCGGCGCAACCGCGCGCACGGCGCCTGCGACCGTATTGGGAATATCGTTGAATTTCAGGTCGAGAAAAATCGGCAGATCGGATGCTTTTTGAATCTGCTTTACGCCCTTCGGTCCCTGGGCCGTAAAAAATTCGAGCCCCAGTTTGAGACCGCCGATGGCATCGGCCACCTTGGCGGCAAGGCCTGTAGCCCGGCTAAGATCGGGCGTATCCAGAGCACAGAACACCGGGGTTTTAAGCTGACGGTCGGGAGATGTCATGAAACGTAATCCATATAGGTAGCGCGCTTTGTACCATTAAAGCGCCCCGAGATGTCACCCGCATAGATTAAAGATAAGACGTGGACGTGTTAAAGGCCGGAAGGTCCGCCCAGCCCCTTTGAACGACCCAGGCTTTGTTCCAGATCGCGAATCCGCCGACGGTTCTCTCTGACCTCGCGGCGGCGCGCCGAGCCCATGATCCAGGCAACAATCAACCCGACAAGAAAGCCTATGAAGACCGCCCACAAAATAACGGCGTAAAGACCCATCGAAATTTGATAGGGCAACGGCCAAACCTGAACGACCACCAGTTCCCTGTTGGATACAGCGAACAGCACGATCAAGACGGCTATGACGCCGGCAATAAATGTATTTATGGATTTCACACGAATTCCAGGCGAAGGCCCACCGGCCCAAACACTAGCTGTTGAGCAAATCGCGCAGTTGCTTGCCGGTCTTGAAATACGGCACAGCCTTTTCGGCGACCGAAACGGATTCACCCGTACGCGGGTTGCGCCCGACGCGCGAATCGCGCTGCTTCACCGAGAACGCCCCAAACCCACGCAGCTCGACCCGGTCTCCCCGGCCCAGCGCTTTAGAAACTTCATCAAAAATGGAAGTGACGATGCGCTCCACGTCCCTTTGATAAAGGTGCGGATTACGTGCAGCAATTTGAGCGATCAGTTCCGACTTGGTCATCTGAAGCTCCCCACCAACCAGTCTATTGGTACGGGCAAGCGCCCACACCCCAATTTGTGGGAAAAATCATGATCTTACCGTGTCAGAGAGTCAAGGATAAGCCACTCAAAAGACATGCTTTTTAGGCATAAGAGCATAAAAAACGCCCGCCGAGACATTCCCGGCGGGCGTTTTCAGTCGATATGACGCCGATGCGCCTAGTCTTCGGACTTCTCGCCATCCGCAGAATCGTCGCCGCCGTCTTGATCCGCTTCGCTCTGCTTTTTCTTGAGCGCTGCGCCCAGTATTTCGCCGAGAGACGCGCCGGAATCGGCCGAGCCGAAATCGGCCATGGCTTGTTTTTCTTCCGCGACTTCACGCGCCTTGATGGACAAGGTCAGCTTGAGAGACTTGGCGTCGATGGCCGTAATCCGTGCATCGACTTTTTCGCCAACAGCGAAGCGGTCGGGGCGTTGTTCTGAACGCTCCTTGGCCAGTTCGTTGCGCTTGATAAAGCCCTGTAGAGAATCGTTGACCGAGACTTCGATGCCGTTGTCCTGCACCGCGGTAATGACACAGGTAACCACCTGACCTTTTTTGAGATCGCCCGCAGCCGCAGCATACGGGTTTTCGGTCAGTTGCTTAATGCCGAGAGAGATGCGCTCTTTGTCGATATCAACATCGAGCACCTTGGCTTTGACCACCTGACCCTTGGTGTAGGCCTTGAGTGCGGTTTCGCCGTCTTCTTCCCAGGACAGGTCTGACAAGTGAGCCATGCCGTCGATCTCGCCGTCGAGGCCAATGAACAATCCGAACTCGGTGATGTTCTTGATCTCGCCTTCGACTTCGGTGTCGGGCTTGAACTTCTCTTTGAATGCCGTCCAGGGATTGGCTTCGCACTGCTTCAGACCGAGGGAGATGCGGCGCTTGTCGGGATCCACATCCAGCACCATGACTTCCACTTCCTGAGAGGTGGAGACGATTTTGCCGGGGTGAACGTTTTTCTTGGTCCAGCTCATTTCGGAAACGTGCACCAAGCCCTCGACACCGGCTTCCAGTTCTACGAAAGCGCCGTAGTCGGTGATGTTTGTGACACGACCATTGAACTTCGTGCCGACCGGGTACTTGGCGGCAACACCTTCCCAAGGATCGGCTTCGAGTTGCTTCATGCCCAGCGAAATACGCTGTGTTTCCTGGTTGAAGCGAATGACCTGCACCTTCAACTGCTGACCAACGGACAGAGCTTCGGAGGGGTGATTGATACGCTTCCAAGAAATGTCGGTGACGTGCAGCAGACCATCGACGCCGCCGAGATCCACGAACGCGCCGTAGTCGGTGATGTTCTTGACCACGCCGTCGAGCACCTGACCTTCCTTGAGGTCTTCCATGAGCTTCGAACGCTCGTGTGCGCGGGTCTCTTCCAATACCGCACGGCGAGAGACAACGATGTTGCCGCGCGCGCGGTCCATTTTCAGGATTTGGAAGTTCTGTGGGCTACCCATGAGCGGGGTGATGTCGCGCACCGGACGGATGTCCACCTGGCTGCCCGGCAGGAAGGCGACGGCACCGTTGAGGTCGACCGTAAAGCCGCCTTTCACGCGGCCGAAGATAATGCCTTCGACGCGGTTTTGTTTGCCGTGCAGTTCTTCCAGGACGTTCCAGGCTTCCTCGCGGCGCGCTTTGTCGCGCGAGAGCACAATGAGACCGTCGCGGTCTTCGTAGCGTTCCACATAAACGTCGACTTCATCGCCGACTTTCATCGGCGGCTCGCCGCCGCTGCGGGAAAATTCTTTAAGAGAAATGCGGCCTTCGGATTTGAGGCCTACGTCCACCAGGGCGTGATCGTCGTCTATACGAACAATGGAGCCGCGAATAACGTTGCCTTCAATAGAGCCGCCTTCGCCAAGTGATTCATCTAGAAGGGCGGCAAAATCTTCTTTAACCGCCGTTGCAGTTGCAGACATGTAGAGTCCTTTCGGTTCAGCATTGATTCTGGCCAGCCGGTTGGTTCCGGCGGTCTTTGCGTTCGGGTTCGGACTATTCCGAATTGCCGCACGAGGTAACACATAACACCCTGAGATAACGAAGCCGGGTCAGCTTCCTAGTCTCGAAGCCTGGTCTCGAATTATTTCGCCGGCATCTTCGCAATGACGAACGCCTTGGCTTGCGCAAAGGCGGCGTCCGCATCGAGGCTGGAGGTATCTAAGATCCAGGCATCCTTGGCCGGGATCAGAGGAGAGACGCTGCGATCTTTGTCGCGTGCGTCACGGGCCTCCATATCGGCGCGAATGCGGGCTTCTATAACGGTTTCGCCTTTGTCCCGCAACTCTTTGACCCGGCGCCCAACCCGTACGTCCAGATCCGCCGTTACGAAGATTTTGGCAGGCGCATCGGGGCAGACCACCGTACCGATATCGCGCCCGTCCATGACCGCCCCGTCCTTGCCATCCGGCGGGTGACTGGCAAAACGGCGCTGAAACTCAAGAAGCACCGCCCGAACCGCGGGCAGAAAGGCCACCTGGGAGGCCGCAATTCCAGCCTCCTCACTGCGCAAATCAGTTAGGGAAAACGCTGACAAATCAAGGTTTTGAGCTGCTTTTACGGCATCATTTTCAACACTTGGATCGCCGCCGGCGCGGATCGCGGTCAGACCCACTGCCCGGTACAGAGAACCGGTATCCAGGTAGGCGAGATTAAGGGCATCGGCGAGACGCCGAGCAAGCGTGCCTTTGCCGGACGCGGCAGGGCCGTCGATAGCTACGATCATGATAATTCCTGCCCGTCGGCCGCCGTAATAGATGCCCCGAGCCCATTCATCAGCGGGATGAAGCCGGGAAAGCTGGTGCCGATGGCCGACGAGTCGTCGACGGCGATGGGCCGGTTTCCGGCCATCCCCAGCACGAGGAAAGACATGGCAATGCGGTGGTCGAGATTGACCGGGATCGTGACCGTTGTATTCCCCTCGGGCGCGCCTCCGCGCACAATAAGCGCGTCACCCGATACCCTGGCCGATACGCCGCAAGCGGCAAGATTTTTTTCCATCACAGTCAATCGGTCACTTTCCTTTACACGCAACTCGCCCAGACCTTCCATACGGGTTTCGCCCTCGGCAAACGCCGCCGCGACCGCGAGAATCGGATACTCATCGATCATGGACGGAGCCCGCGCAGCCGGGACCACGATGCCCTTTAGCGCGGATGATTTTATTTCAAGGTCAGCGACCGGCTCTCCGGCTTCCTCACGCGGATTGAGGAAGGCGACGTCTGCGCCCATCTCTTGCAGCGTTGTGAACAAGCCTGTGCGCAGCGGATTTACGCCCACATTGCGGATAATGAGATGCGAGCCGGGTACAATCAGCGCCGCAACCACCAAGAAGGCGGCCGAAGACGGATCACCCGGCACCGTAACCGGGCGGCCCGTAAGCTCGGGCTGACCGATAATACTGGCTTTATAAGCGCCGGCACCCATGCCCGGGGCGGGGCCCACCTCGACCTCGACGCCGAAGTAGCGAAACATGCGCTCGGTATGATCACGGCTGGCGGACGGCTCGGTGACGGTCGTGAGACCGGGCGCATGCAGGCCCGCAAGCAAAACCGCAGATTTAACCTGGGCGGAGGCGACGGGGCTGTCGTAGGCCAGCGGCAGCGGCAACGATGCGCCGGTGATGGTCATGGGCAGGCGGCCGCCCTCTGATGTGTTGAATTTGGCCCCGGTCGCGCTCAGAGGTTTGATGATGCGATCCATCGGGCGGCGGCGCAAAGACGCATCGCCTGTGAGCACCGATGTAAACGGATAGGCCGACAGCAGGCCGCTAATAAGGCGCGCGCCGGTGCCGGAATTACCCATATCGAGCACATCTTGCGGCGCGGAGAGACCCCCGATACCGCGGCCCTGGACCGTCCAGACAGATTTTCCATCCGGCCCTGCCGCCTCCTCAACGCCAGCGCCCAGCGCGGCCATGGTGTGCGCGGTGCGCAGCACATCATCGCCGGTCAGCAGGCCGGTAATTGCGGTCTTGCCGACGGAAAGCGCCCCCATGATCAGCGCTCGGTGCGAAATCGACTTATCGCCGGGCACCGTGGCTTCGCCGCTGAGACGGCCAGCCCGCGCGGAAACCGCCACCCGCGCCGCAGCCGCGGGATGAGCCGGATCGCCGGGTATGTGCGCCGGGACAGACATGGTTTTGCAAGGGCTCCTTAAGCAGTAGACCGGGAGGGATCAAAGACCGGCGGCCTGATAGCACGGTCCCCGCGCCAAGGCTACGGCGCGGCGGCCAGCCCCTTAGCCGCAAGCCCTAGCCGCACACCATAGAGATTTGGTTTTGACAGGGCGGCGGGAAAGTGGCAAATGCCTTGCCGCTGCCGTTCCCGAACACTACCGTTTCATCGGTACGGGTCTGAAGGCGGTCATTTCCGTGCATAGTGCGCATGACAGTTTAATTAGGCAGGCCGGTTAGCTTGCAACGGAGGTCACGGTGGCTAAAGCCGAACTTGGGATGAAACTTACTTGCGAGAGCTGCGAGGCCCGGTTTTACGATTTGAATAAAACCCCTGGCGTGTGCCCGAAATGCGGTGCATCCAACACGCGCCCCGTTATTTTCAAAGCCTCGCGCCGAACAGCAGAACCCGCGGAAGCTAAAAAACCCGAGCCCGCGCCGAAGCCCAAGGATGATCTGGACGACATCGACGATAGCGATGACGATACGGACGATGATGATATGATCGAGGACACTTCGGACCTCGGCGACGACGACGTAGATGTGGTCGTGACCAAAAAAGACGACGACTAAATCGTCCGCTGCGAGACCGGCCTAAACGCCGGGCCGGTGTACCGGCATATTTCTGCTTGAAGGGCTGGCGGGAACCCCCTACTTTCCCGCACCTTCACTCGCCGTATGTCCCAACATAACGGCAGCGCATACATAAGATGGGTACGGGGCCGTAGCTCAGTTGGGAGAGCGCTACAATGGCATTGTAGAGGTCGTCGGTTCGATTCCGTCCGGCTCCACCACCATTTCAAGGGCTTAGCGATTTACCGCTGAGCCCTTTTGCTTTTACGTAAACGGTGCGGACCCCGCTTGCAGCCATGTCAGACACTCACAACGCCTTCGCGGATATTCGCGGATATTTAAATTTGCCTGGGGTGAACTGACTTTAATGTTCTGAAACGACGGATGCCTCCAGAGCACTCGTTAAACGGTGAGCATTCAATCAGAGGAATCTCTCATGAGCTCACTTCGCTTCGGAACGACCGCTTCAAACTCAAAGCACATACTGGCAGCCGCGATATCGGCCCTGCTCGTGGTCGGGATCGCGACATCCCCTGCCGCCGCGCAGCACAGAGAAGAATCGCCCAAGACGACCCGGAGCATCAAATCGAAAGTAGATTGGAAGGTGCCCGCCAAGCGCAGTGTGGTTGTTCGTCCACAAATCGTGCCGGCTCGAATAGCGGTGGTCGCACCGCGGCGCCGGGCTGTGGGCCATGTCAACGTCTACCGCCCCTTCGGGCCGACAATTTATGGTTACGGCTTTCGCTATACCGATGTTGACGCGGCGCGGTGGATCGGTTTCACAGCGATTACGCTCAAAGTTCTGGACATGATGGAAGAGGAACAGATTCGCTACTACGAACAAGCACAAATCGAAGCGACGACCGCACCCGTCGGTGAAGCGATTGTTTGGAATTCCGGCGGCGCATCCGGCTCGGTGACGGCTTTGCGGGAGGGGACCAACACGAGTGGTTTTACGTGCCGGGAATTCCAACAGGCCGTAACGATCAATGGTGAGCAGGAGACCGCTTATGGCACAGCGTGCCTGCAGGCCGACGGCTCATGGAGAATCGTCGAATAGTCACCCGACATACGGTTATTCAGAGCCACCTGAGGCCCTTCCACCAAAGCTTGCTTTTGTGAAAGCGCGAGCGAGGCGCTCGTTCTTCAAAGAGCTTCATTGGCTCATGGCCTATGGCCGGGTCATATCGGAACAATAGTAACTGCCCGGATGTCGCGGTGCCCCGCGAACACGTATCAAGTCTGGGAGACAGATCCCCTGATCTATCGCAACGACATCATTTTCCACAGATCAGCGAGGCTTTCGCGGGCCTGTTCGCGGTGGGTTTCGTAACGCGCGTGCGCCGAGGGCCCCGCGTCAGGCGATAGATTGATGGACCACAACGCACTGACATCGTTGGGGATGAAAGAGTACCGGATATCGATAATCCGGTTCTCGCGCACGGGGTCTTGCGCGATAAAACCGTCACTGAAAAAACGGAACCGCTCGATATCCACGGCCTGCTGGGACGCGGGATCAAGCCAGGGCAAATCCCGGGCAATATCCAGCTTGCG
>JAUIGX010000095.1 GCA_030432435.1 Alphaproteobacteria bacterium | reverse complement strand
ACATTCGATGGAGATGAAGCTCCGGGTGATATAAATGCCAATGATGACTGGCAAATAACTTGGGATGTGGAACAGGATGCGGTGGTTGATATCGGCACGCCCTATGATGCCGTTGCAGCATTGTATTGGGCTGCCGCATTTCCTTGAACCCAAGGAGCAGCGACTGGTGCGTGTCGCTCTCCCTTAGGCTCTGGGTTGGTGCAGAAGATCAATAGGACTGAGCGTTGAACCGGCGCGAAATTTCCGACCAGTGCTCAGCATCGTAAAGCTGAAGTGAAACGTCCCTGGGAAGCCCTTTGACGGTGCGGCCAGGGTCTCCGTGCTGCTTGAGATCAAGCATTGCTTGTTGCGCGGCATTCAGCGCGAATGATTCTACGGCAAAAGCGGCGATTTTCACTTTGTGTGCCGCGAGCACGTCTGCAGTGTTGCTCCCGCCGCCGGTCGAAAAGACGGCCTTGCCTGTCGTGTCAGCAACTATTTCATGCTGCTCGGGCTTGGCTCCTGACAAGAACAATAGCTCTGCGCCTGCGTCCGAATAAGCAACAATGCGTTCCAACGCCTGTTCAAAGGACAGATCTTTAGACATGGCGTCGCATCTAGCGAGTATGATTGGACCGCCGCTACCGGCGGCATCAACACCAGCTTTGATCTTATCGACCATCTCTGCCGTGCTGATCAAACGTCCTTCCGGCCGACCGGGAACGTGCTTTGCACCCGACATGTCTTCAATCAATACGCTGGCAACGTCGGCTCGGGCATAGCGTTGTAAAGCGCGGTAGACGTTTAGGGGGTTGCCTCCACAATCGTCAGCATCGGCAATAACAGGTATGCTGACTCCGGCTGCCATGCGTGTGGCGACTTCAATAAGCTCCGACACGGTTGCCATACCGTAGTCTCCCATTCCGTACATGCCGCTAGAGACAGAACTACCGCCTACCGTAATCAATGGAAAGCCGAGGTGCTGCGCCAACTTTGCAGACATCAAGTCGTAGACGATTGGCGTCGCAATCGCGCCCGGCTCGGCGATCAGTTTGCGCAGTCTATCGGCGGCGGATGCAGTTTGCCGTGTAGCTGTTGGCGAAGCGGCGTCTGCTGTTTGGACGACGCCCGCAGCCAACAGGGCCGCGCTACCTACAGCGCTGGCCCCACTCAAGAAGTCGCGCCGAGAGGACGGCGTAGCTGTAGAAGACGAATTTTCTTCCTTGCTCATTCAAATTTCTCCTTCGAAGGATTTTTGTGTGGGGCATACGCAACGGGCAGCCTTCAAAGGCTGCAAATATTTCTTCTACTATATTCAACTTTTTGGGCGGTTGTCAGAGGCGCATCAAAGCGAATCCTTGCCAAAAACGGCCGAGAGTCGGAATAACTATGCACTCGGCAGTTCACGGAGGCAGTGTTTTCAGAAAAACGTCTCGGTCTATGTTCGCACCGCTTAGAATTACCGCGATGCGTCGCCCCTTCATTTTCTGGGACTCCTGGATGAGCCCTGCCAGTGCGGCGGCGCCGGCGCCTTCCGCAAGGTTATGGGTGTCGGTGTAAAGATGCCTGATCGCAGCACTTATTTCAGAATCATCAACTGTGATGACCCGCGCCGCGCCTGCAAGAATAGTTTCCAGTGCTTCCGGGACGGGGATGCGGCATGCGAGACCATCGGCCATCGTGACGGCTTCTGTCGTAGAAATTGCACGCCGCTGCGCAAAGGAGCGCGCGTATGCTGGTGCTCCGGCAGCCGTCACGCCAATAATTTCTGTCTTTAGCCCTAGTGCATCCCGGGCGGCTATCGTGCCGCAGATGCCTGTGCCTAGGCCAATCGGAACATAGCAGGCGTCGATGTCTGCTACGGCCTTAAACAATTCAAGTGCGTAGCTGGCCACGCCCACCACAAGATTTTGATCGAAGGATTCGACGAAGTGCAAATTTCGATCAGCCGCAAGCCGAGATGCATGTTGAAGAGCGTCTTGAAAGTCGTCGCCGTATTCTTCCAGTGTCGCGCCGAAAGCGCGCATGGCTTCGTTCTTCTCTCGGCCATTCCCGCGGGGAACGACGACAGTGCAACTCAAGCCGGCGTCTCGCGCAGCAAGGGCTATGCTTTGGCCGTGGTTGCCACGCGTTGCGGCAATGACGCCGCGCACATCTGGTTGGTTTGATCGAAGCGCGGCAATATAGGTTAGGCCGCCGCGGAGCTTAAAGGCCCCAATTGGGGTATGGTTTTCGTGTTTCACCCAGACTTCCGCCCCTGTGCGCTCACATAGAAGGGGCCAGCAGATTTGAGGCGTCGGTTCCATCGCCCGGTAAACGGTTTTCGCGGCCAATTCGAGAGAGGCGAGGGAAAGCATAGGGGGATCGGTCCTTGGTATGATGGTGGTTGCATTCTGCATCGGTTTTCGCATGGATTGGGTAAATTTTCTGCCTGCGCTCGTCATCTGCAATCAATTGATTCATGGTAATAATTCACGGTAACCCCATCCTAAAATGCTGTGTATTCGCGCAATAATAATGCAGCCAGTCGTGGCAATTTCTTCGATTTAGAATATAAAACCGGAACTCCGAGGCTAGAGTCGGCTCCGGGATGGGAATAAGCACAACTCGGAACCGAACTTCTGGCCGTGGCCAGAGTGGCGGAGCATCGGGTTTTCTCAGCCAGATGATAGTGCTTTGTAAACACAGATTTAATCGGACTAATCCACATGCCTACACCTGCTAAAAAAGCCAAAGGCTCCACCTCAGGCTCGGCGAATGAGGGCCCGAAGCGGCGTAACAGCGTGCCTCTGCGCCTGAAAGTTCCAGAGCCGCCGGCGAGGCCGGGCGAGGCGCCTAATTTTGACAATCTTATGCTCTCTGATGCGGGGGCCGTTCGGCGTCCGGACACAGATACGGCGCCCGGTGAAATGCGAGATTTGTGCTACTCGCTCATTCGAGTTCTCGATGATGATGGCGTTGCGCAGGGGCCGTGGGCGCCCACAGTAAGCCCAGATGTATTGCGCACAGGGCTAAGAGCCATGATGCTAACACGTGCGTACGATGATCGAATGGCTCGCGCTCAGCGTCACGGTAAAACAACCTTCTACATGAAGTGCACTGGTGAGGAAGCTATCGCGGTAGCCCAGGTCTTGGCTCTCGATCCCGAGGACATGTGCTTCCCCACATATCGTCAGCAGGGCCTGTACATCACGCGCAACTACCCGATGATCGACATGATGAATCAGGTATATTCAAACGCGAAGGATCCTCTGAAGGGTCGGCAAATGCCGATCATGTATTCTGCGCGTTCACACAATATTTTTTCGATAGCGGGGAATTTGGGCGTGCAATTCATGCATGCCGTTGGTTGGGCGATGGGGTCCGCTTTAAGTGGTGATACTAAAATCGCTACGAGCTGGATTGGTGACGGCTCGACGGCCGAGGGTGATTTTCACGCAGCTTTGACATTTGCGGCGGTCTATCACGCGCCGGTGATTCTCAACATTGTGAACAATCAGTGGGCTATTTCTTCTTACCAAGGCATCGCGGGTGGTGATGAGGCGCCGTTTGCTGCGCGGGGCATCGGGTATGGCGTACCGGCGCTACGGGTCGATGGAAACGATTTTCTCGCGGTCTATGCCGCAACGCAGTGGGCTGCGGACCGGGCGCGCTCAAATCTAGGGGCGACTCTGATTGAGTTGTTTACGTATCGTGCCGACAGCCATTCCACGAGCGATGATCCCAGCAAGTATAGGTCATCCGAAGAGGGGGCGAAATGGCCGCTCGGCGACCCGATTGAGAGGCTCAAGGCACATCTTATAAAAATTGGAGAGTGGACTGAAGAGCAGCATGAGACGCTGCAAGCCGAACTGGTAGCGGAAGTTCGTGATACGCAACGTAAAGCGGAAGCTATCGGTACGCACGGAACGGGAGAGGGGCCGAGCCCCAAATTAATGTTTGATGACGTGTATAAAGAGCCCGATTGGCGTTTACACCGTCAACGTCAAGAAGCGGGATACTAAATCATGCCGACAATGAATATGGTTCAGGCATTGAACTCTGCCATGAGTGTAATGCTGGCCCGTGACCCTAAAGTGGTGATTTTCGGGGAAGACGTCGGATACTTCGGCGGTGTTTTTAATGCCACCGATGGGTTGCAAAAAAAATATGGCAAAGAGCGTTGTTTTGATGCTCCAATTTCCGAGAGTGGAATTGCCGGCGCGGCGATCGGAATGGGTGTGTACGGTATGCGGCCCGTCGTCGAAATTCAGTTCGCCGACTATATATATCCGGCCATTGACCAACTGATATCTACAGCCGCCCGCCTCCGATATCGCTCGGCTGGTGAGTACTGGTCGCCGATCACAGTTCGCTCACCTTATGGCGGCGGTATTTTTGGAGGGCAAACGCACAGCCAAAGCCCTGAAAGTCTATTTACCCACGTCGCAGGCCTGAAGGTGGTTATTCCGTCAACACCGTATGACGCGAAAGGATTACTTATCACGTCGATCGAAGACGATGATCCTGTGATCTTTCTGGAACCCAAACGCCTGTATTCGGGTCCATTTAGCGGCCGATCTGAAGGAGGCGTTACGCCTTGGTCAAAGCATCCTGCCAGCGAAGTGCCCGACGACTATTACAAAATCCCGCTCGGGAAAGCCTCCGTCGTTAGAGAAGGCGCAGATGTAACGGTGCTTGCTTACGGGACCATGGTTCATGTTGCATTGGCCGCTGCCGATGATTGCGGCGTAGACGCCGAGGTGATCGATCTGCGGACCTTGGTACCCGTGGATATCGAGACGATTGAAAATTCTGTTAACAAGACCGGTCGTTGTCTCATTGTGCATGAGGCGACGCGCACATCCGGGTTTGGTGCGGAACTGATGGCACTGGTTCAAGAACAATGTTTTTATAAACTCGAAGCCAAGATCAAACGTGTGACGGGCTGGGATACGCCTTATCCCCATGCATTTGAATGGCAATATTTTCCGGGCCCGGCGCGGGTAGCGGCGGCGATGCTCGAAGTTATGGAGGGTTGATCCGTGGGACAATTTGGATTCAAGCTTCCTGATATTGGTGAAGGTACGGCCGAGGCGGAGATTGTCGCCTGGCACGTAAAAGACGGAGACGTTGTCGAAGAAGATCAGCCGCTTGTCGATATGATGACCGAGAAAGCGACGGTTGAACTTACTTCACCGGTATCTGGAAAAGTCTTAATTCTGCATGGCGGAGTTGGAGAGAAGGCAGCGGTCGGTTCCGTTTTGGTGACATTCGATGCAGAGGGTGTGGACTCAGATGAGCCCGCCCCCGCACCGGAGAAGCCCCAGAAAAAAGAGCCGGCGAAAGAAGCGGCTCCAGCAGGTGAATCCGCTGCTGCGAAACCGGAGCCCAAAAAAGTAGAGGCTCAAAAAGCAGAACCTGCACGCCGTCCTGAAAAAACCGCGTCGGTTTCAACCAGGCCGGCGGGAAAAAGCCGCTCGCCTGGAGAGCGTCCATCCGCGTCGCCAGCCGTGCGCCGCAGGGCGGAAGAGTTGGGCGTCAAGCTACAGTACGTCAGTGGGTCCGGGCCCGATGGCCGGATTACCCATGAAGACTTGGACGCCTTCGTTTCTAACGAAGCGGGCTCTCTCAACTTTGGCCCGCAGAAATCGGGATATGCCCAGCGGTCAGGCGGAGAAGACATTCCCGTCATAGGCATGCGCCGCCAAATCGCCGAGCGGATGCAATTGTCCAAGCGCCATATTCCGCATTTTGCGTATGTCGAAGAAGTCGATGTGACGGAGTTGGAGAAACTCCGGCAACACCTTAATTCGGTCAAATCAGCTGATCAGCCTAAGCTGACGCTCCTGCCGTTTATTGTGCGCGCACTGGTCAACGTGTTGCCCCAGTATCCGCAAATCAATGCGACATATGACGACGATGCCGGCGTGGTTCATCAGCACGCTGCTGTGCATGTTGGCATCGCAACTCAAACGTCAAAGGGCCTGATGGTGCCCGTTGTACGGCATGCCGAAGCGCGAGACCCTTGGGATACCGCAACAGAAATAGTGCGGTTGGCTCAGGCCGCTCGTGATGGGAAAGCCACGCGAGAAGAGCTCACAGGTGGCACGATTACCGTGACCAGTCTTGGCCCTCTTGGCGGTGTGGTGACGACACCTATTATCAATCGCCCACAAGTCGCAATTATCGGGCCGAACAAAATTACGGACCGCCTTGTTTTGCAGGATGGCCAGATCACGACACGGAAGGTGATGAACATCTCCTCTTGCTATGATCATAGGGTCGTTGATGGTTACGATGCCGCAGAATTCATCCAGAAAATAAAGGCGATGCTCGAGCATCCCGCAACTCTATTTTTGCAGTAGATCATGACAAATATAATTAAAACCAAAGTCCTCGTTGTTGGTGGAGGGCCGGGCGGATATGTCGCCGCAATTCGTGCCGGGCAGTTGGGGTTGGAAACAACGCTGGTTGAACAGGATAAGCTCGGCGGAACCTGTCTGATTCGGGGGTGTATTCCTTCGAAGGCGATTATTCACGCCGCTGATAGCTTTGCAGAAATGACCCACTCAACGGGAAAGGGGTGGAGAGGCATTTCAGTTCCCGGGAAGCCGGTGTTGAAACTGAATGAAACCGTTCAATGGAAGAACGGGATTGTCGATAAGTTGAACAGTGGCGTTGGAGCACTGCTGGCCCGGGCTAAGGTGCGTACGGTGTCGGGCAATGCCATATTTTCTGACGCGAAAACGTGCTCGGTAGAAACTGCGGAAGGCTCGGTTTCAATTCGCGCCGAACATGTGATTCTCGCGACCGGCTCCGAGCCTGTTGAGTTGCCTCACCTACCGTTTGGCGGATCTGTAATTTCTTCCACCGAAGCTTTGTCATTGGATGAGTTGCCGAAGAAGCTGGCAGTCGTTGGCGCTGGCTATATCGGTCTTGAGCTCGGTATCGCCTACAGCAAACTGGGGTCTGAAGTTACGATTGTTGAAGCGCAGGATAGAATCCTTCCGCTGTATGACGACGAACTTTCCAAACCTGTTCTGCGCAGCATGGAACGTCTCGGTATTAAGCTACATCTGAAAGCGAAGGCCCAGGCGTACAATTCAGGCAAACTGGAAATTGAAGACAAAGATGGCAAGCCAGTAAAAATTGCTGCCGACAAGGTCTTGGTCACCGTTGGTCGCCGCCCGAGAACAAAAGGCTGGGGGCTGGAGGAGATGGGCGTGGATATGGCAGGCCCGTTCGTCAAGGTTAACAACAAGTGCCAGACCTCGATGCGCGACGTGTGGGCAATTGGTGATTTGGTCGGCGAGCCGATGCTTGCGCACAAGGCGTCGGCCCAAGGCGAACTGGTTGCTGAAATCATTGCCGGAAGTCGGCGAAGTTTTGATCCGTTAGTGATCCCTGCGGTTTGTTTCACTGACCCCGAAATTGTCAGCGTCGGAGCCGCGCCGGGTGACTCAACTGATGTTGAAACGCTGACGGCCAAATTCCCGCTGTCGGCGAATGGGCGTGCCTTGACGATGGGCCGCGGTGATGATGGCGGGTTCGTTCGCGTCATTGCTCGAAAGAGCGATCATGTCATTTTAGGCGTACAGGCTGTGGGGGCTCATATCTCCGAGTTGTCGGCTGAGTTCGCCGTCGCAATAGAGATGGGCGCATCTTTAGAGGATATTGCGGGTGTGATTCATGCACATCCGACCCTATCGGAGGCCTTTTTTGAAGCATCCTTGCGCGGCTTGGGCCACGCGATACATGCTTAAATATGAGCTATATTAGATACTATCGTGCAGTATTGAGAGTTTTTGTGGTTTAAATTGCCGGCTACGGTTTTTTGAGGGGGAGTACATGGTGGCTGAACTCGATAGGATCGACCTGAAGATTCTGAAGGTGCTTCAGGAAGATGCGACCAAGTCTGCCTCTGAAATCGCTGATGTTGTTGGTTTATCACAGTCACCCTGTTGGCGCCGGATTCAGCGGCTAAAGGAGATGGGATACATCTCAAAAATCGTGGCAGTCCTAAATCGCGATAAATTGAATTTAAACGCCCAGTTCTTTATTCAGGTGAAGGTCGTTAAGCACGATAAGGAAAATCTAATTGAATTCGGGAATGCCATCCGGAATTTTCCAGAAGTGATGGAGTGTCACGTGATTCTGGGGGCCTACGACTTTCTGCTACGGGTCGTTGCCAAAGATATCCACGCTTACGAAGAATTCTTTTTCGAACGGCTTTCAAAATTGCCGGGCGTTCGGGAGGTAAACTCCTGCGTCGCTGTGTCCGAGATAAAATCAACAACGGCACTGCCTATATCGTAACCGGAAGAACAGCCGAAGCGGTGGTGGCAAACGATTCCCGAGGTTTTGTGGAGAGTTTACGACGCCGGACCTTTGCTACCGGCGCCGTGCAATTTTAGCTCTGTACTCGGTAGGGGATTGGCCGGTAGTCCTTCGAAAGGCAGAACTGAAACAACTCGGTTGCGGAAAACCAAGCCTATAGCTGACTTCCTTGATGGTTAGCGCCCGGTCTGCAAGTAGCGTTTTTGCTCTATGGCAGCGCGCAATATCCACGTATTTATGCAGGGTGCTCCCTGTTGTTTCCTTAAACAGTTGCGAAAGATACCCACGGCTAATTCCTAGTATTGCCGCGAGTTCTGCTGTGGTTGGAGCAACGCCGTCCTTGCTTTCGATATAGTCCATCAAGGTACGAAATTGGGACCGTGAAAGGGTACTTCTAGTGTGTGCGCGCTTTTCGCGCCGCTGGGTCAAGCGCGCCAAATCGCCGGCAACTGTTTCGCATAAAGCGGTCTTTAGAATGTTACCTGCGAGGGTGGGGGCCACAAGTTCATTGGCAAGTCTATGTAGACTGCGCTCGAGGAATTGATCCTCAATGGCAGAGGAGGCCTCTAAATCCCAGTCGTCGGCGTGATTTGTAAGAGTCCGTAAAAATTCCGGTTCTATATTTAGAGTCAGCCAGCGATGAGAGCCACCTGCGGTAAGTATGCGATACGGAAAAGAAGCGGGAACGAAATTAATTCGACCAAATAAGTAAGGATGGGGCGCTACCGTCGGGAATACGCATTGCCGTAGTTCTGGCAGAGGCTTTAAAACTAGAGTAATGCGATGCGCATCGCTCAAGCCGGAGAATTCCATAACGTCCGGTATAGTCGCTGAGCTCACCTCGAAGCTCATTCCAGGAATAGAATCTCTCGCCTCGACCTGCCGGCTGATCTGGGTCGTCTGTTGAGACATAATCGGTCTGTTGTTCCATATCACTGACGCTCTGGCCCTGATGGGCGCTGATAGTATAGTGGCGAACTCGTCCACTGCCCATCCGTCGCGCTTTGGATTTTGTAATGTAACCTTTGACGTCGAGGCGTGGTGCAATTCAACCTGTTTTGTGGTCAGAATCCTTTTCGCCATGAATCTTGGCTGTCTCGCGCCATTTTGTCGCTGATTTTGTCCCGTTTCCTGCGGGGCTGACGGAACAAATCGTGGAATATCTTGGGGTTAGCCTTTAGGCTGGATGTTTGGGGTATCTACCGTGTGCCAGCTGCGTTCGTCTTTGGTCGCGATCACTGGGGATATGGATAGGGGGATCTATGCGGGGGCTTGAAAGCGTTCTGGATCGGATTGAAGCTGTCGGTAACCGTTTACCAGATCCGGTTACTCTTTTTGTTATCCTAATTGCTGTAGTTTTTGGGGTCTCGGCGTTGGCTTCATTTGCCGACGTCAGTGCGGTCAATCCCGCGACAAAAGACGTTGTCGGCGCCGTCAATTTGTTCTCTGGCGACATCATTCGTAATCTGCTTGTCGATATGCCGAAGACCTTTACCGGCTTTGCGCCCCTGGGAACGGTGCTCGTTGTTATGATCGGTGTGGGCGTCGCCGAAAAAAGCGGTCTGATCGCCGTCGGCCTTTCAAGTTTTGTGCGTAAAGTCTCTCGGCCATTTCTAACTTCGGCGGTTGTATTCACCGGTGTTATGTCCAGCTTGGCGGTTGATGCGGGCTACGTTGTGCTTATTCCCCTGGCCGGCGTCCTGTTTGCCGCTGCCGGGCGCAATCCCATCGCCGGTATTGCCGCTGCGTTTGCGGGTGTCTCCGCTGGGTATAGCTCCAATTTATTGCTGACTCCGCTTGATGCCCTTCTGGCCGGATTGTCCGAAAGCAGCGGGCGTATTCTTGAGCCTGATCTCACCGTGCCTTTAACCGCCAACTACTATTTGATGATCGCTCTTGTGCCCGTGTTCGTATTTATCGGTACATGGGTGACCGACAGACTCATTGAGCCGCGCCTTGCATCGCCAGGCGATGACTCGACCCTACCAAAAAATCAAAGTGTTGTCGCAGAGGAGCAGTCTAAAGGTTTACGGTGGATGACATGGACCGCGATCGCGTTCCTGATCGGCGTTCTACTTATCACACTGCCTGATGGCGCTCCCCTCCGCAGTGCAGACGGGGGATACGCTCCATTTTTAAATAGCCTCGTCGCGCTCATCAGTCTCGGATTTCTGTCTATCGGCATCGCCTATGGTGTAGGCGCGGGCACCATCCGCAACGATAAGGATGTCGTGGATATGGCGAGTACGTCCATGTCCGACATGGGTCTTTATCTTATTCTCGCATTTGTCGCGGCGCATTTTATTGTTCTTTTCTCATGGTCTAATCTCGGCATTATTCTGGCCATTAAGGGCGCGGAGGTTATTAGGGGAACCGGGCTAAGTGGTACGGCCCTTGTGGTCCTCCTCATCGCGCTCACCGGATTTTTAAATCTCTTTATCGGCAGCGCGTCGGCTAAGTGGGCCTTGATCGGTCCGGTTTTGGTTCCGATGTTTATGTTGGTTGGGCTTGCGCCAGAATTGACACAGGCCGCATATCGTATCGGTGATTCTGTCACCAATATTATTACGCCGCTAATGCCCTATTTTCCCATGGTCCTTGTATTTGCGCGCCGCTACGAGAAGAACTTCGGTGTTGGCAGTTTGATCGCGATCATGCTGCCGTATTCGGTAGCGCTCGGTATTGGCGGCACGATCTTGCTGGTCATTTGGATGCTCGTAGGCGTGCCGCTGGGGCCTGGACTGGGTTAGAGGGTATTGCCGCTTAAAGGTAGGACCGTTCGGGTGTTAGGCTGCATTAGCAAATTTAGTCCGGCATGTGCTCTGCGCCAGAGTTCGTCACCAATTGCGAAAGGCACGGGAATATGAGCGATCTGATGTTATGGGGATACTGGCTCACGACCCTTGTCCTGTTCGTCGTCCTCTTTTTTATGTGGCGGCGTTTCAAAATGAAGCTCTGGGCGCGCGTTCTGACGGGCCTCGTGTTTGGCGGCATAGCCGGGTTCGTCTTCGGCGGCGGTGCGGCGGGATGTTTGGATCAGGCGGCCTGCGCCCCGGCATCCTCGAAGTTCATCGGCGATATGTTTGTGCGCCTCATTCGGATGCTGGTGGTGCCGTTGATTTTCACCACCTTGGCGGCCGGTGTTATAGCGATGGGCGACCCCAAGCGGCTTGGGTCTCTCGGCGGTCGGGCGCTTGGCATGTATGCTGGGACCAGCTTGGTTGCCGTCACGATTGGCCTCGCTTTTGGTTCACTTATGCGACCGGGCTCTGGCATGGATCTGTCGAGTGTGACCGAGGGGGCGGTCGATAGCGTAAAGAGCCGACTAGATCTGGCTTCCGGCTCCGGCGGCCTGACCGAACGCTTGGTGGCAATTATTCCCGAGAATCCCATTGCCGCGCTCGCAAACGCAGATGTGCTCTCGATCATATTTTGGGCACTTATATTTGGCGTCGGCATATTGATGTCCGGGGAAGTGGGCAAGCCGGTCGCACGGGTTATCGAGTCAGCTGCCGAGGCAGTACTGAAAGTCA
>JAUIGX010000094.1 GCA_030432435.1 Alphaproteobacteria bacterium | reverse complement strand
CCGCCCTCGCCGACCCCCCCCGCCGGGCCATCCTCGCCCGGCTGTGTTCAGGCGAAGCCACGGTCTCGGAACTGTCCGAGCCGTTCGAAATGAGCATGCCAGCCATCTCCAAGCACCTTAAGGTTTTGGAACAAGCCGGCTTGATCACCCGTGGCCGTGAAGCCCAATGGCGTCCCTGCAAGCTAGAGGCCGCACCGCTCAAAGACATCAACGACTGGATCGAACACTACCGGAAATTTTGGGAAGCGAGTTTCGACCGGCTGGATGGCTATCTTCGCAAACTGCAGAAGAAGGATAAGAAACATGGACGCAACCACTAAAGTGGAATCCGATACCGGCGCTCCGGACGGAACCCCGCCTTATACGCGCTCGGTGGTCCTAACCCGCGTGTTTGATGCGCCGCGCGCGCTGATGTGGAAAATGTGGACCGACCCCATGCACCTTGTTCAATGGTTCGGCCCGGAGCATTTCTCCAATCACAGCGTCAAGGTAGATTTGCGCGTCGGCGGCTCCATGGTGCTGACCATGCGCGGGCCAGAAAACACTGATCATCCGATGAAAGCGGTGTACCGCGAGATCGAGGACCATGAGCGCCTCGTTTTCACCAACGACGCCTTCGACGAAGAGGGCAACAAGTTGCTCGACGGAATGACCACGGTCCTATTCGAAGACGTGGGCGGAAAGACCAAGATCACTCTTGAGACCACAGCCACCGGCACCGCCGATGTTACCAAGTTCATGCTCGGCGGTATGAAAGACGGATGGACGCAGAGTTGGGGCAAACTCGCGGCCTATCTGCCGCTGGCCGCTCAATAGCAATTTCACTCCATTGCCAACAATTTAAGGGCTTTAAATATGAACCCGTTAAGCGCCGATAGCATTGCCTTTACCGTAACGCGCACGTTCGATGCACCGCGCGCGTTGGTCTGGAAAGCATGGACGGAGATCGAGCACCTCGTTCAATGGTGGGGGCCGAAGGGATTTAAAATGAAATCGGCAAAATTAGATCTGCGTCCCGGCGGACTCTTTCACTACGGCCTGGAAATGCCCGACGGAGCAATCATGTGGGGTAAGTTCGTTTTCCGCGAAGTCTTGCCTCCCGAACGGCTTGTATTCGTGGTTTCTTTCTCCGATGAACACGGCGGAACGACGCGCCATTTCATGAGCGCTGATTGGCCGCTGGAAGTGCTGAACACCGTCACCTTCACCGAGAGTAACGGCAAGACAACGATGGCGTTGCGAAGCGACCCCATCAATGCGAACGACACGGAACGTCAAACCTTCCTGGATGGCCACAAGTCCATGCGGGGCGGTTTCAAAGGTACCTTCGATCAACTTGAAGAATATCTGGCACGCGCTCGCTAGGCCCGAAAACCACCACACCGGACTCAACGGAGATAATTATGCAACTGAGCACGTATCTAAGCTTTAACGGCAACTGCCGCGAAGCTTTCGAATTCTACGCAAATGTTTTTGACACACCGATCGGCGCGATGATTTCTCATGGCGATACGCCGGCGAAGGACCACGTGCCCGCAGAAGCGCACGACAGCATCATCCATGCCCATATCAAGATTGGCAAAAGCCTGCTGATGGGGGCAGACACCCCGCCAAACATGGAGCAAAGTGCCCAACAAGGCTTTAGCATCACCGTTCTTGTTGAAACAGTGGATGAAGCCAAACGGCTTTTCGGCGCGCTCTCGGAGGACGGCAAAATCATAATGCCGATGGAAGAAACGTTTTTCTCCAAGCAATTTGGCATGTGTACCGATCGGTTCGGCACGCCCTGGATGATCAACTGCGACCCAGAGATGGCTGCCAAGTAAATATAATGATGAAAATGAGAAGCCTGTAATTCCAGACTTCGAGAAAGCCTACGAAAACTGAGTTCAACCCTTTGGTCCGAGGAGTTTAAGATGGCCTACGTTGACGGTTTTGTTCTGCCCGTACCCAAAAAGAATTTGCAGGCTTATCTGCGTATCGCGCGTAAAGCCGGGAAAATTTGGATGGAGCATGGCGCGCTCGAATATAAGGAAGCGGTTGCCGACGACGTCCCTAAAGGCAAAGTCACGTCGTTTCCGCTCAGCGTAAAACTAAAGCCCAGCGAGACCGTTATCTTCTCGTGGATTACTTATAAGTCACGCAAACACCGTGACAAGGTCAACGCAGCGGTATTCGAGGATCCGCGCATGGCAAAATTGATGCCAAGTGCGAAGAACAAAATGCCGTTCGACGGCAAACGCATGATCTTCGGCGGATTTAAAATTTCGGTCGATCATTAACTCTGCACAGACAGATCAGCCAGAGACCGCCTTGAGGCCAACAATCCCGGCAATGATAACCCCGAGGAATAAAAGGCGCAGGGCGGTCGCAGGCTCTCCAAAAATTGCAATCCCCACTAGGGCCGTGCCGACAGCGCCGATGCCGGTCCACACCGCATAGGCGGTGCCGAGCGGTATCGTTTGAATGGATTTGGCCAGGAACCAGGCGCTCGCCGCATAAGCCACAACAAAGACCAGCGAAGGCACGATCTTTGTAAAACCGTCGGCATACTTCAACGACGTCGTAAACGTAATCTCTAGTGCCCCAGCAAGAAGAAGATAGAGCCAACCCATAAGCGCCTCATACCGATTGAATTAAGCCGATTGATTAAGAGTGTTGCGAGCCCAACACCTCAAGTCGCGATCTCCGCTAATGAAAGAGCGACAATATGCCCGTGAGTTCGGGATCAAACGCTGTCAACGCCCTGTTGTAGGTCGTCTCGTCGTCAATGCTATCTACAATCAGACGGCCTAGGTCGGCCCGCGTGATCCAACTAAATGCCGCCGGGTCGTCAACCAACTCCGCCGTGCCGGTCGGCTCGCTATTAAGTAACCAACCCGGGCGAACGATAGTGTATTCTAGGCCCGAATTGCGCAGGGATATTTCTGCTGCCGTTTTGGCTTCAAAATAACTGCCCATGAAGTATCGAATGTACCACGGCGCGGCGTCCTCGCCGCTTCCCGCGCCAATAGCGGTCACCAGAATAAACCTGGAGACACCGACATGCTGCGTAGAATCAATCACGTTTTTATTGCCGCCAATATCGACCCTGTAGTCTCCGCGCCGTCCCCCTAAAACCGAGATAACGGCGCGCAACGGACCAGAACTCAGGGCGCGCGTTACATCGTCTTGAATAAGGGCATCGCCTTCGATCAACTTCACACCCATGGCTTCAAGAGCGGCAGTATCCGACGTTGGGCGCACCATCGCCGTGACCTTAACGCCTTGTTCCACGAGAGCCCGCGTAACCTCTAAACCAAGATCCCCTGTGGCTCCGAACACCATGATACCGCCCGGGGCCGGGAGTGACATCTCCGTGACTTCGACGCGCGGTGCGGCTTTAGGCGGCGGGGGATGCTCCATCTCTTGCGCGGCGACCGGCAAAACCAGAACGGCAAACATAAACAGAACAAAGCTATGAAGAGCACGCGCCATTTTAGGGGGTTCCTTACGGCAGTCCGGAAAAGCCCGTCGCCTAAAATACGAGCCCAAGAGCAACAAGAAGCAAAGTTACGGCCAAAATACGCCGAAGAATGTTTTCCGGAATACGGCCCGCGATATAGCTCCCGAGAAATATACCAGGAATTGATCCGAGAAGCAGCGATCCCAAAAGTGTCCCATCGACCGAGCCGAGAAGCCAATGCCCCGTGCCCGCCAACAGCGTCAGGGGCACTGCATGAGCAATATCAGAGCCGACGATACGAACCAACGGAAGGCGCGGATAAAGAGCGATCAACGCGGTCACGCCCAGCGCGCCCGCGCCTACCGACGAAATCGACACCAAGACGCCAAGTACAGCGCCGACGATAACTGTCAACTTGACGGTCCGCTCGGGCGGCAATTCTCCAACCCAATCGCCATAAATCTTGAGAATTTTCTTGTGAAAAATAAGCACAAGCGCCGTGGTGAACAGCGCAATGCTGAGGACACCCGTGATCAATCCCTGTGCCGCCGTTCCCTTGATATCCAAGAGGTACAGCACGAACAGCGTCACAATGGTTGCAGGCACACTGCCCATTGCCAGCCGCAACACCACACGCCAGTCAATGGTGCGAGCGAATCCGTGAAAGAGCGTGCCGCCGGTCTTTGTTGCCGCAGCGAAAAAGAGATCGGTACCCACCGCCGTCGCAGGATGAATACCGAACGTCATAATCAAAAGAGGCGTCATAAGTGACCCCCCTCCGACGCCGGTCATCCCGACCAGGACACCGACAGCGAACCCAGCCAGCGAGTACGCCGGATTTATGAAATCCAAGAAATTCATCTATGCAATTAACGAAGGGTGCCGGAAGATTCCGCTGAGACCATAGCCTTGGGCGCAAGGCTCGCGTTTAACGGCCGTCCGAATGTCATGTTTAAATGACGTCCCAACTGTTGTTCAATTTTGCGCCAAGCCAAGAGACCCATCCTGCGCTCCTGTTTTCTACTGTTCTTCGTTCGGACCGGTCATTTAGCCGGATCGAACACCCTGTCTGCGTGTCTTATCTAGGCGCTCCACCATGCATGCTGCCCGGGCACCCTGATTGTGCCGACCTAGGCCCCTTCATGTCACGCACTTGAACATGACACCATGCCCAGAATTGTGTGATTCAAGGACAATGCCTACTAGATTTAGAAATGCGCCGGATCACCCACACCTAAAATAATCAAAAGTACAAAGGCATAGGCGAAAACCACCAAAGCCTTGGCAGCCCGGTCTTGGCTGAAACCTCTAAAGGGGGCGCGCATAGCCGTATCCTTATGCAAACAATGCCAAAGAGCTCCTTGAACCTGCCCAGACTTACGCTATTTGGCCTCGTTGTCGCCGCCCATAACCCTACCTTTCCACTAGACAATAAAATTTAAAAGGAAATTTCCTGGAGAGCCCTGGGAAAGGAGAGATTCTCTATTTTTTAAGGGCATCCGCCAGTGTTGCTTTATCGAGAATGGCCGACATGGAATCACGCACTCCCCGCATCACGCGGCGAATTGCGCAGGCCTTTTCATCCTCGCAATCGTCACATTTGCGGTAGCCGCTTAGACTTGCGCAGGCAAGGGGCGCCAAGGGCCCATCCGTAATGCGAATGATCTCGCCAAAGGTGATCTCGGCCGGAGGTCGGGCAAGACCATAGCCACCATTTTTTCCGCGGCGACTGCGCAAAAGGCCCTGGTTCTTCAGATCCAGCAGAATCAGTTCTAGAAATTTTTTGGGGACTTTGCGCGCCGCCGCGATGTCTGCCACCAAGACAAGATCGTCAGGCTTGCGAGCCGCCAACATAATCATGGCCCGCAGAGCGTACTTGGAGCGTTGTGACAACATCTCCTTTACTAAGCGTTTTCCCAAACCGCTGCGAGGCGCTCGCGCTGTTTGGTATTGGGCATCGGCCCGAGGCCTGCGCCGACGTTATCCGACATATGCCGAGGATTCGAGGTGCGCGGAATAGCGGCGGTCACCGCCGGATGAGAGACAACAAACTTCAGCAACATCTGCGCGTAGCTCGTGCAGCCCAGTTCCTCTCGCGCCCATTCGGGAACATCGCGGCCCTTCATCGCACGGATCAGCCCGCCGCTACCGAAAGGCATCGCCACCAATACGCCGACGCCTTTATCTGCGGCCATCGGCAGTAGCCGTTGTTCCGGCCCGCGCACATCGACCGAATAGTTAAACTCTACAAAGTCCAACTTGTCCGTCGCCATCCACTCCGTCAGACCATCCTGAGCGCCCGGCGTCGAATGAGACATACCGATATATCGAAATCGGCCTTGAGCTTTGTAGTCCTCAAGGATCGGGAGATGGACGGCCGCATCGACCATGTTGTGCACATGCATCAAATCGATGGTTTCAACGCGCAGGGCCTTAAACGCATTTTCAATAGATGCGCGCCCGTTCTCTTTTCCTGTCTGCCATATTTTAGTGGAGATAAACGTGTTCGGGCGCGCACCAAGCGTCTCTATGATCTCACCGCACAGCGCTTCCGACTCATCGTAGGCCTCCGCAGTATCAATGACTTTGCCGCCGCCTGCGAAAAGCGCACGCACCACTTGTGTCTTCTTATCCATGGCGGCAGCGTCACCGCGCTCGCGGAACGCGCCATAAGTGCCAAGACCAATCACAGGCAACCGTTCGCCATTTCCACTTTTGGGTATGGGCCGGCTTAACATTTCTTTTGTCTGAGCCTGCGCAGGTACTGCGCCCATCAGCGCCGCAGCACCAACTAATTTAAGAAACTCGCCGCGCCGGACTGCCCGGCCACGATAGTTCATGTCCTTATCCCCATAGGGCCGCGATGCGTTCACGTTGTTTCGCATCGGCCATCGGCCCACGCCCGGCATCGAGATTTTCAACCATATGTTTTGGGTTATTGGTTCCGGGAATCGCCGCGGTGACATTCGGATGAGAGGCCACAAACTTGAGCAACAACTGTGCATACGAATGGCAATTCAACTCTTCCTTGGCCCATTCGGGCACCTCCTTGCCCCTCATGGCACTCAATAACCGGCCTCGGCCGAGCGGCAAAGCGACAAGCACCGCAACGCCCTTATCCGCCGCCATAGGCAGGAGCCTCTGTTCAGCCTCGCGCGAATCTACCGCATAAGCGAATTCCACAAAGTCTAGCTGATCCATCCAACGCGTCAGTTCGTCCTGATTGCGGCCCGTGCTGGTCACGCCAAAGTACCGGATACGCCCCTGGTCTTTGTAATCGCGCAAAGACGGTAGATGCGTATCCACATCAATCATGTTGTGAACGAACATCAAATCGATCATGTCGGTGCGCAAGCTCACAAACGACCTTTCCATAGACTCGATGCCGTTCTCGCGGCCACGTTCGCCGAACTTGGTGGCAATAAATGCTTTCGAGCGCAGATTATTCTCTTCCAAGAGTTCGCCGATGAGTTCCTCGGAACTACCGCGGGCATAGTTCGCCGCCGTGTCTACAATTTTGCCGCCGCCTTCGAGCAAACTTTTAAGAACCTGCGTTTTCTCTTCCACCTCACGGCGCGCGCCGAAATCCTGGGCGGTTCCTAGTCCGATTACAGGTAGCTTCTCACCGTCGCTGCTCTTGGGAATCGGACGCATAACCAGAGAGGCTTCCGCCGCATACGATGGAAAACTCGGGGCCATCATGGCGGCTCCAGCCGCACCGGCCAATTTCAGGAAATGAGCTCGAGACATACTATGCTTAAGGTGCGTTGGTAGACGGTTCATCGGGAAGTCCCCTTTGGTTGATCAGACGCCCATACGGTCAAGTCAGCACCCCTGAGTGTCAAGCAAAACCGCGTAACGCGGATGGACACGTGTCAAATCAGCTTCGGCGAAAAGTCACGTGCAAGGCTCCGCGTAGCTTCACGATAGGACCGAACAACCCGTTCTGGTGCGCATCAGGCCTGCAAAAATGACGGAAGTTATACATTAAATACCTGTTACCCCGATTGATATAGAAAGCCGTACAGCTAACATTTGAATACATCTTCACGGGCGTCTACCCCGCACGAGATTCTCTGATCCCGGAGCCGTCCGACTTACGAAGAAACATTACGAAAGGCCTGCGACACATGATGAAACCTTTTCACCGTACGACAGCCGCTATCGCAGTGGCCCTGGCAGTGGGCCTTGCAATACCCGTGGCTATTACGCACACGGATGCGGCCCAATCCCCGCTCTTGACCATGCGCGACGGCATCCCCTCCCTGGCGCCCCTGGTCGATCGTGTAGCGCCCGCAGTCGTCAATGTTGGCGTCAAAGCCAAGGTCGACATGGCTAACAATCCGCTCTTCAACGATCCATTGTTCCGATTTTTTGGCGGCCCCCGAGATAACGCGCCGCAAGAACGCGCTTCCAGCGGCTCGGGTGTCATTGTCGATGCAAAGGAAGGGTACGTGATAACCAACCATCACGTTGTTGATGGTGCCACGGAAATTACAATTCGCCTGAAAGACCGGCGCGAAGTGTCTGCCGAGGTGATCGGCAGCGATGAAGGGACCGACATCGCCCTTCTCAAGATCGAAGCAGACAATCTGATCGACATTCCCATCGGTGACACTCAGTCCATGAGTGTGGGTGACTATGTTATCGCTGTTGGCAATCCGTTTGGCTTGGCCGATACCGTGACCACCGGCATCATTTCTGCGCTCGGGCGTTCGCGCCTCAACATCGAAGGGTGGGAAGATTTCATCCAGACCGACGCTGCGATCAATCCGGGCAATTCCGGCGGCGCACTTGTCAACCTGCGCGGTGAACTTATCGGTATCAATACCGCCATCCTTGGTCCTAACGGCGGCAACGTCGGTATAGGCTTCGCGGTTCCAACCACGATGGTCAAAGCTGTTATGGCGCAGCTGATCGAATATGGCGAAGTCCGGCGCGGTCAGATCGGCATCATAATCGGCGACCTCACACCTGAACTTGCGCAAAGTCTGGGCGTAGACGAAACCCAAGGCGCCGTGGTTAGCCGCGTACAACCCGGCTCACCGGCGGAAGAAGCGGGCCTCAAAACCGGCGACGTTGTGACTCAATTCAACGGCACCGATTTGCAAGGGTCTAACGACCTTAGAAACCGCGTTGGCCTGCTCACTATCGGAACCACCGTAAAACTGACTGTGGTTCGCGACGGAAAAGTACGAAACATCAACGTCACCATCGGCAAGCCGGCGCAGCAAACAGTCGAGCGCATGCAAGACCGGCCGAGTTTGGCCGGGGCCAACTTCTCAAACACCGAAAGTGACGCGCCGGTTAAGGGCGTTGTCGTCAGCGGTGTCGAACGCGGCAGCCCAGCGTATCAGGTAGGTCTGCGCACAGGCGACGTCATCGTCTCGGTCAACCGCCAGGATATATCTAACGTCGAGGAGTTTACCGAAGCTATGAGCGGAGATAAGCAAGCGGCTTTGTTTATCAACCGCAATGGCGAAGATATTCTGATCGTCGTTCGGTAGGGCAATAGATATCTAGCAAATGCGGCGCCGCTTGATAAAAGCGGCGCCGTTTCTTTTTCTGCACCCTGTAGCTTAAAAGGGGTCCGCGATCGTTACGCCGCCGTCAGCGACAATTCCCTGGCCCGTCACGAACTTGCCGGCATCCGACGCCAAGAACAGCGCTACGCCGGCGATATCGTCGGCCTCTCCCAAACGCCCCAGGGGCGTGCGCTCGATAAACTTCTCGCCGCGCTCACCTTCCCACAAAACAGTCGAAAACTCGGTGCGGATAAGCCCCGGCAAAATCGCATTGACCCGAATATTCTGCCGGCCTAAATCGACCGCATAATTGCGGGCCAGTTGGATGTCGGCCGCTTTTGAGATTGCATAGGCGCCTATAGTCTTCGAGCCCATAAGTCCGGCGATGCTGGACAGCAAAATAATCGAACCGCCGCCGCCCGCTGCCATGCCCGGTACAGCCAAATTGATCAGATGGATATTGGCTCCCACATTGGTGCCCATGATCTTCTCGAACGCCTTATCTTCCAAAGCCGCCATAGGACCGTAAGCAGGGTTCGTTGCCGCATTGCAGACGAGTACGGAAATATCGCCCAGCTTTTCGCGGGTTTCTTGCACCAGGGCCTCCACCTGCTCTTTGCGCGAGACATTGCACGCAACGGCCAGCGCCTGCCCTCCCGCAGCCTCGATCTCGGCGACCACGGCCTCACAGGCCTCGATCTTGCGACTGGTGATGACCACCTTGGCGCCAGCCGCCGCAAGGGTCTGAGCAATAGCCTTACCGATGCCACGGCTGGAACCGGTGATCAGCGCAACGCGGCCTGTTAAATCGCAGGGATTGGTCGGTGACATGCGGAATGTTCCCCTAGCAACTATGAATTTCTCTCATGGGACTATAGCCAAAGATTAGGCATACTGCCTAAAGTGGAGTTCATCGGGGCCTACACTGAAAAATGTCCATTCTGTCTACATTTCGGATGTCCGCACTCTGGCGGCGATCCCTCATCGCGCTGACGGTCGCAGCGGTGCTGCCGCTTCTCGCGCGCCCGGCTACAGCCGATGTTGAGCGCATCGAAATCCTAGAGCGGACGCTGATTGCCGACGGCGCGCCGTTCGGCAAAGTTGGCCCCTACGAACAGTTGCGGGGCCGATTGTATTTCGCGGTCTCGGCCAGCGCGCCTGAAAATCAAAGTATTGCCGATATTAGGCTGGCCCCGCGTGACGCACGCGGCAATATCCATTTCGCCGCCGATTTTATGCTCTTGCGCCCCGTTGACCCCGACCGCGGCAACAACCGAATTCTTTACGAGCCTGCCAATCTTGGCGGAACAAGCATGCTCAGCATGTTTAACGATGCCGCCGCGCCGCACCCGCCGTCCGCCAGCGTTGATCCCGGCAATGGGTTCTTGATGGAGCAAGGCTATACGCTTTTATGGACCGGCTGGAGTTGGGACATTGCGCCGGGCGATGGACGTCTACGTGCAGACCTCCCTATTGCAACGGGCGGCGAAGATACGATCTACGGGCGGATTTCTAATGAAATCACCGTCACCGAACCGACCAAGTCGGCCCGGCAATTTTCGCCCGTATCTGTCGGATACGCACCGCTCCGGCCCGATGATCCCGATGCCCGCCTTCTGGTACGCAGCACCCCGCTTGCTCCACGCACAACCATACCGCGGGCACAATGGCGCTTCGGCCGTGAGGTTGACGGCCGGGATATCTATGATCCCGCATACGTTACCCTCGATGACGGCTTCGAGCCCGGCGCCATTTATACGGTCACTTACTTTACGCGCGCTCCGCATGTCTCTGGATTGGGGCTTGCCGGGATCCGGGACGCCCTGCTGTTTTTCCGCACCCGCCGCGCCGACGACCACAACACACCTAACCCGCTCCTTGTATCCGGCGGCGTGTTTCCACAGGCCATTCTTGCCGTAGGAAGCGGTCAGTCTGCTCATGCTCTACAAACCATGGTTCACTTCGGCCTGACCACTGACGGGCGGGGACGGTTGTCTTTTGATGGTGCCCTCCTCAGTGGAATAGGCAGTGGGCGGGGAGACATAAACACGCGGTTTGCTCAGCCCGCCAGAGCACCGGCTGCAAATCTCGACATGGACTCGGGCTCGTTCTTGTTTCCATTCGCAGCGGCAAATCAAACCGACCCGGTCGCGGGCCAAACCGGGAGTACTTTGGAGCACGCTGGCGCGCCTCTTCCCAAACTGTTTTACGTCAATACATCTACCGACTACTGGACACGCGGTGCATCGCTCGCTCACACCACTGTCGACGGTAGCGCTGATCTCCCGCCGCACCCGTCCACCAGATACTTCGCGGTCTCGGGCGGACAATTGAAACACACCAGAGGCGCTGAACGCCAAGACCTCTCCAGCTGTCGCAGCCCCCTTGATGAGCGCCCGATTCTGCGAGCCCTTATCGTCCAGTTGGACGCCTGGATTACACTGAACGCGGACCCTGCACCTTCCGTTATCCCATCTCGAGAGGCGACTACGCTCGGCGATCTCGATGCCTATCTAGCGGCGTTCCCGACCATTCCCGGCGCGCGGCGGCCCACCCAGATCTTCGAACCCTTACGCTTAAACTTTGGAGAACGGTATGCGTCCGGGGGAATCGCCGATGTTGTGCCGCCACAGTTCGGCCGCGCCTACACGACTCTTGTTCCCATGCCCAACGCCGATGGCCTCGACACCGGCGGCATTCAACTCCCCGGCATTTCCGTTCCGCTGGGAACCTACACCGGGTGGAATCTTTTAAATGCCGCGACGGGAGCACCGGAACGCCTTACGCGACGGGATGGTGGATTTATTCCTTTCCCCCGCACCGAGGGCGAACGGCTCGCAAAAGAAGATCCGCGCCTCTCGATTCAGGAACGTTACCCATCCCGCGAGAAATATCGT
>JAUIGX010000093.1 GCA_030432435.1 Alphaproteobacteria bacterium | reverse complement strand
TGGCCGAGCTCCAACAGAAGCAAGACCAGCTCAAAGCCCGTATCCAGAAGGAAAAGGCCAAGCTCGCGTCAGACGAACGCAAGCGCGATACCCGCCGGAAGATCATCGCCGGAGCGCTTGCACTCGAACACGCCGACCAGAACCCCGATTCCGAATTTGCCAGCATTCTCCGTAAGCTCCTGAACCGCCACGTCGAGCGGGATCAGGACCGCGAATTGTTCGGCCTCGCGCTGAAAGAAAGTCATACTCAACAAGCAGCGGAATAGTGCGCTATGTGGGCCGATCCTTCGGGTTTCCGGTATCAGCCGGGGATGCTCTATCTGGGCCGATCTCCGCAAGACGGCGGTGAACTTGGCATCCGCACTAAGACCCACGCCATCACAATTGCCGGGTCGCGTTCCGGGAAGGGCGCATGCGCAATCATCCCGAATTTGCTGAGGTGGCCGCAAAATGCCCTCGTCATCGACCCAAAGGGAGAGGCCGCGCTCGCAACCGCTGAGCATCGGGAAAAGGTGTTTGGACAAGAAGTCCAGGTCATCGACCCCTTCAACCGATGCCCTCTTCCCGAACGGTTCAAGGCCCGTTTCAATCCATTAGATGAGATCACCGCCGATAGCCCCACTGCGCGGGAGGATATCCGGGTTATCGTCGATGGGTTGGTGATCGCCTCCGATCCCCGCCATCGTCACTGGGACGATGGAACCCGGGAAGTTCTTGCAGGGCTGATCGCTTACGTGGCCGACATGGCGGGGCCTTCCGAGCGCAATTTGATCGAAGTTCGTGACCTCCTCACCCTTCCAAAGGCAGCCCACGACCGGCTGATTCATGAGCTTGAGACGAACGGCGCGTGCGGTAACCTTCCGGCAGGTGCTGCGGCTCGGCTGACACGTTCTCCAGACGAAGCACGTCATTTCCTATCGGGGGCGCAGGGCAACACCCAATGGCTGAACAGCCCAGCGATGAGATCGGTTCTCTGCGATTCCACGTTCCGACTTTCCGACCTGAAAACGAAACCGTGCACGGTCTACCTCGTGCTGCCCTCAGAGTATCTGGAGGATCACGGGCGTTTTCTCCGCCTATTCGTCCGTGCCGCGCTCGACGCCATGGCCAAGGGCGGCACGGATAGCGGACGAGAGTGTCTTTTTATCCTCGATGAATTCTACAGCCTTGGCCCAATAGACGTAATGACCCAAGCGGCGGGTCGCATGCCCGGCTACGGCGTGAAGCTCTGGCCGATCCTTCAGGATGTGAACCAGCTCGTTGCGCTCTATGACAAAGCTGCCGGTACTTTCTTCGCCAACTCGGGATTGTGGCAGTTTTTCGGGAATACCGATCAAGAGACGCTCGCGCTCATCTCGGCTCGCTTGGGGGTAAAAACCGCGGCGGAAGTTTCAGCTCCGCCCGAGACACCCATCGGTTCGAGCGGCCTTCTGTCGATCCTTCAAGAACAGGCTGACAAAAACCATGCGGCAGCCGTTCAGAGGAACACATTCAAATATGTAACGCCCACCAACTATGCAGGCGGCATGCTTCGGATTGCCGGGGTGTTAAACAACGTTATGCATCAAACGAAGCAGGCCGCACATCAAGACGCCATTAGTTCGTATCAGCATGAAATGGCTACAGTTGGGAAGCCCCGCCTCCCACCCGATGAAATTCGTCAACTCGTCCAAGTGAAAAGCGATATCGTCGCCGATCATGCAATTTGCTTTTGCCACGGCGCCGATAATCTCTTGGTGAAGCCTCAGCCATTCTTCCGAGACAACGCCCCAGATGACGACAGCAATTCAGCGTCGGAAGCGCAGAACTCCCTGCACACCGATCCAAGACGGACAGAAAAAACTTCAAATAAATTCTCACTGACGGCTTTTGATTTTATCGCTGCGGGATTTGTCACCCTATTGTGGGTCGGACTAGGGCGCATAATCATCGATTATGCGGGTTTGAATCAAACTGTGTTCAATAATCTCATTTTTATAACTCTCGGACCGGTAATCTACTTCAAAATCCTTAGAGACATCCTTTAGGTGCGAGAGAGAGTTGCACACCCCCAGCCGCGCCGCACCAAGGGATCAGGCTCAACGCCGTGCCTCTCCCAAAAGTCGGGATCAGAAGACACCGACGCCCGTTCCATCAGGGATAGTCCCGCACTTTGCATCGGCCACCCATGTGCCGCACCGAATATTTCATAAAGATTAAAATTGATCTCTATCAGAATATATTCACGTCTATCATCAGATATTACATAATTATTTCTTCGTATCATCCTAACATGATATCAACTTCCGATTAGTATTCACAATTTAACAATATAAATTATTGATATCATTTGTAACAGCGGGGTTTATGCTTTGCATGAACCCCTGCCACGTGGCGAACGGCGGGTAGCAAGCGGAAAGCAGAATCTGCCGGGTCTTGGTGCGGGCGCAGGGAGCGAAGCGACCGAGCCACGGCCCGGCTGATTGTGCTTGGAGCGCGCGAGGCGGCAGCCTTAGCTCTTCGCGTTAAGGATCGTCACCCGGAGGGCCAAGACCCGCCTGCGGGGCTTGGGGAGGCCTTTTGGCCGAGTAGAGCCTGACGGCGAAGCCGGAACGCCCAGACCGGCAACCGCATCGAGCGATAGATTACCCACATTTACACATTTGCGGGTATGTGGGGGCCATCGCTATGATGGCCCCCACCCGTGGTTAGCGGCTGCGGGTCGCGCTCATCGTGCACCACCTTCGGCATCCTCGGTCGGGAACGCGATCAGCCGGATTTGTTCGGCTGGCGTGTTCAGGATGACGGTCATCCGCCCGCCTTCGCCGGGGAAGATCACTCCGAGCTCGGCATGCGGTGCGCCGCGGCCTTCGCCGTAGTACCGCACGAGGCGGTGGGTCGGTTTGTTGGTCTGTTGGGTCATGGTTTTTCCTTTCATGTTTTGCGCTGCTGGATTGCAGCGGTGAACCCGAAAGGCCGCAGGGCGTGAGGGACGTTCGCAAGGGCGCTTCTCGGGAACCGCGTTAGCGGCGGAAGCCCCTTGCGAACGTCCCGCGCTGTGGCAGGGGTCATCGTCACGCTGCAAGCCGCTCAGTTGCGCGGGCTATGAGAGGTCCAAGGCCGGACCAACGCCCACCCGCCTTGTGAGATGTTCGAAATCCGCAAAGCCACAAATGTGGGTTTGTGGCATTGTTCTTTCCCACAAATGCGGGTAGACTTTCACCATGAGCATGTCAGGCGGACCGATGATTTTAGGCGTAGCGATGCAGAAGGGCGGGGTCGGAAAAACGACGCTCGCCACCAACCTCGCGCACCACTTCGCCGATTTGCCGTCGCGCGTGTTGCTGATTGATGCTGACCCGCAGCGCAGCCTGTCGAAGTGGACGGCGCGGCGTCCGGAGGATGCCCCGGCCCTGCCCTTCACGGTGGTGGAGATGGCCCGGCCCAACATGGCCCGGGATGCGCTCCAGATGGCCGAAAACTATGACGTGGTGATCATCGACGGGCCGCATAACGCCGAGAAGATCGCGCGCTCGGTCATCATCGCCTCGGACTTCGTGCTGATCCCGGTCGAGCCGTCCGGCTATTCGACGGACGCGACCGAGGAGACCATCGAGCAGATTCACGAGGCGCAGCAGATCAAAGAAACCCTCAAATGTGGGTTTGTGGTTTCCCGCAAGATCGGGAAGACGGTCTTGGGCCGTGAAATCCGCGAGCTGATCGCGGCCTCCGGCATCGCAGTGTTCAACGCCGATATCGAGATGCGGGTGGCGTTCGCGGAAGCGGCGACGATGGCGCAAACCATCTTCGAATATGCCCCGAAGAGCGACGCGGCAAAGGAGATCACGGCACTTGGGAAGGAGATAGTGGAGCGCTATGGCGAAGACGTTCAAACAGGCACCGGCGGCACGCAAGCCGTCGCCTGACGCAATTACGGCGTTCGAGGCGGGCGGCCCCGGCACCGACCGGACCGCAACCCCACAAACCCACATTCCCACGAAAGCTGGGCAGGGGAGTGCATCAACCAAGCGCTTGAGCCTCGATCTTCCTGCGGCCACGCATCAACGCTTCAAGACGGCATGCAGTGCCACAGGGCGCAAGATGGTGGGCGAGATCGAGGCCTTCATCGAGCGCCGAACCGCCGAACTCGAAACCGAAGCCGGAATAACCCGCAAATGAACATACCCACATTTGTGGGAATACCAACTAGCCCTAACAAACGGAAAGGGGCCGACCCGAAAGCCAGCCCCCCATTCCGTTGACGGTCATCGGCGTCCCCGCCTGTACCGTGAGGAAATCCTAGCAAATCCGGCCTGAAAGCACTATAATTTTCGTATGAGCTCTGTTGATGAAAAAACCCCGGCGCTTGCCGACCTGACCACGCCGCAGCCGGAGTCGCACGACCCGGCGTATCGCGCATGGACGGCCCGCAAGATCGAGGCGGCATTAACGGAAGATCGCGCCAATCCCGAACGGCGGCTCGCTGAACGGGCGGTATGGCGTAAGCACGGCCTTGAACGTTGAGTTCTCGCCGCGCGCCGATGCGGACCTCGACCAGATAAAAGCCCACATCGCAGCGGACGATCCGGGCACGGCGCAGCGCGTGATCGAGCGCATCTTGCAGGCTGTCGCCGTGCTGGGTGATTTCCCGCTGCTTGGCAGGCCGGGCAGGGTAGAGGGAACCCGCGAGTTCACGATCTCAGGCCTACCGTTCTTCGCCGTCTACCACATCCCGACCGCAACCGAGTTGGTCGTGATCGCCATCGTGCATACGGCTCGGAATTATCCAGATCGGGAAAATCCGCCAGCCAGATAAACAGGCCCAACGGCGCCACAGTCCCGCGTTTCGAAAACCGCCACGGTCCCTCTAAATTTCAAAGAATTTTTCAGATAGAGAATCGCACCGTAGGAGGGACCCTCGCTGGCCAATCTTCATCATAAACAGTCATTTATAAAATAAGGTCGCCTCGACGCTCCCGGTGCAGTTATGGGCCAAGAAGGATCGCATAAATATGTCGGATCAGTTGATCTCGTTGGCAATAGACAACATCTCTAAGGTTGATTTCGAGAGTTGGGTTCAGAAAGTATTATCCAAAACTGAAGGAATAAATTTCGCGCCCACCGGCGGCATTCATGACGGCGGACAGGATGGGTTTATTCGGAATATAAGTGGAAATTCAAAACATTTTGTTCAGATCACAAAACAGGTGGATACAAGGACAAAATTCAAATCGACTGTCGAGGCAATTCGAAAACATCGAAAAATTGAACAACTAACTTTTGTTACAAGTCAGATTGAACAGAATCGAGACCTGCTCGAAGCAAAATGGGGGCAAGAGTTCAATCTTAGACTTCGAATTCATGATAGAAGTTGGCTTTTGGTGAGAGCCAGCCTCGATCAGACTTTGAAGGACGAGCTTTATGGTTGCGTACGCGGTCTTTTAGACGAATTGAATCGAGCAACGACGGTACGTCAACATATTGGGAGACACGATCGGCTCAGTATAGTGACCTATCTCGAAGCGCAGGCTCGGTCGCTTCCCAACGCAGATGATTTTCAAAGCATTTGCCTTGACACAGCCGTCTATTCCTCGCTTCAAGGCACTGACCCCGCTGAAGAAAAGTTCAAAACATTGGATGAACTTCAAAAGGAACTCAAACATTCTCATAGTCAACTTCTTGCCAAATCGCCTGTGACACTCGAAGCGCGGCTTGAATTTCTATCTTCTAAGAAGAATTTTCCTCGCTTACGAAAGCATAAAGGCGATAAATTTGCACTTCCGTATGAAGTACGGAGCCGATTTGGCGAGTTTAACATTTCGATCCAAAATCAAGAAGATATGTTTCTTTCAAGTGTAAGCTCACGAATTCGCAATGAGTCTCAGGATTTAGAAGACGGCTTCCATGGGAAAATTATTGTCCTGGTACGAGATGCCATCCACGAGACATTTCGACAGCAAGCAATTAATTTTTCAGCGTCTTTTTCAGATTCAACAGATGATGCAAACATTGAGGTGTTTTCAATAATTGAGAATATCTCTAATGAACTAGAATTCACTCCAACCGAACGGGAATTGGCAAAGGATATATCCTCCGCGGTGTTCCGCAAATTATGCTACTCCCCGGACAGCAGCGAGCAGGACTTTTTGGAAGTCCTGATGAAGTACTATACGATACAATTTATCATGCACGGCGATGCCGTAATACATCAATATTTTTCTGAAATGGCGAAGAGGCTTCGGATATATATCGGGACTGACATAATCGTCAGATGTCTCTCCGAGGCCTTCGTAAAAGAGAAAAGCCGCGGCATGTCTAACGCTATAAAGCGAATACAACAAGGAGGCGTCAAGGTTAGGATGACGCGCCGAACGCTAGAAGAAGTATATAGCCACATGCATACTACCTATCTTACTTTTCGGAATGACTTTGAAGGTTGGTACCGCAAAGGATCACTTCGTGATATAATGCAAAGTGATCGAATTTTGATACGAGCATTTGGGTATGCGTACTTCGAGCCATTAAGTCATACTAGGCAGCCGAGAGACTGGACCGACTTTCTAAATCAATTTGGTAGTGCTAGTTGGTTCTCGGAACCGGATCGCAATGTAGATGAATTTGGATCGTTTTTGATTGAAAAATTTGGTTTTGAGTTTCAAGAAAATAATGACGTTATTTCACGGATTGACACAGAGTTAGCACAGGAAATTGCTGATGATGTCTTAAACTCAAGAGATCGAGGAACTTCATCAGGATATGCGAAATTAGCATTAAATGACGCTCAGATGGCGCTTCTGATTACGGCGGAGCGTAGTGAACGAAGTGAGCGCGTCACTACGGACTTATACGGTTATAATACTTGGTGGATGACGGAGGAGGCAAAGGTTTTGCGCGCGCTGAGAAGGCGCGGATTGCCTTCAGATATAGTGATGCATCCGCAATTTTTGATCAACCATTTGCTCATGGAGCATTTAGGACGTGCAGATGGCGGTCGAGCACGAGACCTAACACCCACGTTGTTCGGTCTACGGATCACGGATCGCGTGCCGCAAACAGCGATGAGAGAGTTTCTTGATGCTGTTCGAGATATTGGCGAGTTAGACGACGCTGCTCAGCGCGCGCGAATACGAAGTGCGGCAAACCGTTTGAAGCGCGGCGGAGGTGCCACGGCAAATCGTCGATGATCAAACAAGCGGCCACCGTTATTGGCCCCGAGCTCTTGGCGGCAAAGCTGCGGGAACCAATCCCGAGGTCGGAGGCTCAATGGTGGATTGCGTTAGGGTGAAACAGAATGTGTATTTCTGTTTCACGCGGAATGCGCCACACCGCACGACGAACAATCAACAGTTTTTCAATTTCAGGTTGCCGATGCATCCTGCGGGTAGTAGACGGGAATCGAGCCTTTTGATTCTGTCAAAGTAGCGGCACCCGCTGCCCGTCTATGTACCTTTCGCGTTCGCTCTCACACTAGCGCGAAGGGTAGGACCGACAATGAGCACAGACGTGCTCGAACCGCCCGAAGCGGAAGCGGATGTACTCGCGTACGTATACCGCTTTCGGCCACTCACAGACGACCAGTGACGTGGTCGCCATGATGGTAGTCCCCGTGGATGCTAGGGTGAGCCTAGCCTCCGGGATCGCTTCGTGCGTCCCGCCGCTTATCAGGACGCATTAGCGCCGAGGGTGGCAGCGGGTACCACCCTCACGAATCACTCATGTCTTCATCTTGTTCAAGGCACTGGTCGATTTTGTGCGCGCCGATCCACAGGTAACCAAGCCGATGGTCATGAATCGTGCGGCCGAAGCCGATCTCATTTGAAACACTTCTGATGTAAACTGTTTCAAATGAGCGATGATTCGCACCTTTTCGACCTCGACGGCAACCGCCTGTATTTGACGCAGGAGGAGCGCCGGGCGTTCGTCGCCGCAGCGAAAATGGCCCCTCGGGAAGAGCGCACATTCGCGACGCTCCTCCACGACACAGGCTGCCGGGTTTCTGAGGGGTTGGCCGTAACTGGCCGCCGTATCGACCTGCCGGGGCAACGCGTAGTGTTCGAAACGCTCAAGAAGCGAAGAAAAGGTGTCTTTCGAGCGGTGCCACTCTCAACGAGCTCACTTGATACGCTTGATATGGTTCATGGCCTCACCGAGGCCGGGCAGCGCAAAGACCGGACGATCCTCGATCAACCTCTCTGGTCCTTCTCCCGGACGACGGCGTGGCGGATCATCACCCGGTTGATGGAAGAGGCGGAGATCGGTCCGGGACCGCATCGAACACCAAAGGGTCTCCGCCATGGCTTTGGGATGGCGGCGATCTTGTCCGGGGTGCCTGTCACCACCCTGCGGGTTTGGATGGGACATGCGACGCTCAACACCACCTCGATCTATTTGCAGGCTGTGGCTGCTGAAGATCGGGAGATAGCAGCGCGGATGTGGAGCTAACCGAACGGCGGCCCTTTCAATTCTGTTGTCCAAATATCCTCGGGGTGAATTGGCCGTAGGCCAAGAGGGGCAGACAGCCCCTGCAGACAAAGGATCGCCCGTCAGGGCGATGCCGCTTCTGGCCGGAGCCGAAGGCGAAGGCCTAGTGTGTTATATAGTGTTAGATTCAGTGTTAAGCACTTATCCACAGCTCGCAAGCCTCTGAAAGGCAAGCAGGAATCCGGCTCATTTTCCATAGAGCGTGTGTGAAATCACGAAAGAGCGTGTGTAGAGTCACGAAAGAACGTGTGTGAAATCACGAAAGCGGCCCGGGTCCGCCTGTGGGTGAAATCACGAAAAATCCTTGACCCGCGTGTGTGAAATCACGAAGCTGGCGGTGTGGGTGATATCACGAAAGAATCGCGTTCTCCTCTCCTCCCGGATCGGTATCCGACGCCGGATTTTTTCGTGTGCGATTTCTTCGACGCCGTTCCCAAGGGTGACATGGCCTCGATGGAACATCCGATCTTTTCGCTCTCGACCAAGCCGGACCTGCGGCAGCGTCGCTACGAGCACAACGGCCATTTCGTTGAGATCACTCCCTCGATCCTCGGGCTCGCGACGATCCATGACCGTGACGTGCTGATCTACTGCATCAGCCAGTTGATCGCCGGGCTGAACGACAATCGCCCGCTCTCGCAGATCGTGCGCTTCAAGGCGTACGACCTGCTTCAAGCCACGAATCGCGTCACGGACGGGCGTGGCTACGAGGCGCTAAAGGCGGCGCTAGAGCGGCTTCGCGGAACGACGATCAGCACGAACGTCGCCACGGGTGATGAGGAACAGTTCAACGTCTTCGGGTTGATTGAGAGCGCCAAAATCGTCCGAAAGACCCGTGACGGGCGGATGCAGGAAGTCGAGATCAAGATCTCGGATTGGGTTTTCAACGCCATCCGAGCTCAGGAGATCTTGACCTTGAGCCGAGATTATTTCCGGCTGCGGAAGCCTTTGGAGCGGCGCATATACGAGCTGGCGCGCAAGCACTGCGGCAAGCAGAAAAGCTGGCGCATCTCGCTCGATCTCTTGCAAAAGAAATGCGGGTCGAACTCGACCGGGCGGGAGTTTCGTCGGCTGGTGGCGAACATCGCGCGGCAGGATGCGAATTTCAGCCATATGCCCGACTACACGATCCGGCTCGAAGGCGATCATGTGGTCTTCGCCAACAAAGGCACGGTTGCGAGGCCCAAGGCCGACGACGACCATTTCGCGCTGCCGATCCTGAAGCCCGACACACACGACAAGGCGAAAAAATTCGCCGCGGGTTGGGATGTGTACGGCATCGAAAAGGAGTGGCACTCGATGCTCTGCGAGAAACGATCCGTGCCCGACAAGCCGGACGGCTCATTCATCGGCTATGTGAAATGGTACGTCGGCCAGCACGGGCCAGCTCGATAAAATTTTGCGCCGGCGACCGACGTCGCCGGCGATGCCTCCGGCGGGGATATTTGAACAACAGAATTGCGAAGGATGTTACCGGCTCCGTCCGCCGCCGTCGCACCCACGTCCGGGCTTCCTGTCAGGATCGCGCTCGGGCTTCTCGTCCCGCCCACTGTCCGGCGATTTGTCTTCCCCTCTGGCCGATTTCCACCATGACCGGGCCGCGCCCTCATCTGGCATCCGGTCGCCATCGTTCGACCGCTCCGTCTTCCACCACGATTTTCCGCCCTCAGGAGCGCGCTGAGAGGCCACTCGGTCATTGACCGGGGTTTCTTGCCTCCGTGGCTCTTCGGCCCTCCTGAGCGGCTTGTGTGCCTCAGTAGGGCCCGGCTCGGATTCTCTCGTCGGCGTCGGCTTGATCGGCCTGCCCCGCAACCCTCCGGGCGCAGGCGCAGGCGCGTCCCGCTTCACCTCGTGGGCTGGCTTCTCCGGCGGCAGATCTTTGCGATCCTGAGCGCGCACATAGGTCGGCTTCAGGTTGGGCCGTTCTTCGAGCTTCTTGCGGTCGCCCGGCGGCGGCACGTTCACAGCCTTCGAAAACTTCGGGGCGTCCGGCCCGGCCCGCTCGTTGCCAAGATAGCGGCTCTCCTTGCGCGCCTCCTTGAGCCGGTCAAAGCGGGCTGTGAGCTGACCCTGCCGCTCCTGCTGCTCGAGCGCAAAGCGCTTGCGTTCCTCTCGGTGCCGCTGCTCGAGCGCATCCGTCTGCTCGCGCCGCCGCTGATCGATGCTCTCCGCCGACTTCCTGACGTTTTCGAGCGCCGTTTTGTCGTGCGCCGTCTGGCCGGTCAGGTTACGAACCCATCCCTTAAGTCCCTTGGCAGAAAGGTCGCGTTCAAGCTTCTCCGCTTCCTTCTTCAGAGCGCGTTCGGCTTCGCCGTACTGCTCGTCGAGCTGACGTTGCAGCTTGGCCTTTTCCCTCTCCTGCTTCTGGTCCCGGTCCATTCTGGTGAGCCCCTGCGCTGCTTCGAGCTCCGCCGTCTTCCGTGCCGTCCAATCGTCCAACTGGCGGCGGCGGCGGTCGATATGCCGTTCAAGCTTTAACTCCGCGGCGTACCACTGCACGCGGAGGCGGTTTCGCTCATCAACGGCCCGGTTGTCGTTGCCGATGCGCGAGCGCCGCCCGTTCGCTTCCATCTTGTGCGCCGTCGGCCCGAGATGATTGGTCGGCTCCCGGTCCACACCCTGATCGACATAGCTCCGATGATCGACGCGGGCCGCGTGGCCATGCCGCTCCAAAGCACGGTTTTGAAAGCTGGCCCACGCCTCGCGCTCCTTGCCGAGCTGGACCTTCTTCTCCTCCATGGTGGTGCGGATTTTCTTGCCGAACCCCCCGCCAGTTAGCTCCCGCGTTGTCAGCATGACGTGGGCATGGTGGTTGCGCTCGTCGCCGATCTTGCCGGGGGCATGGATGGCAACGTCGGCGATCAATCCCTGATCGACGAACTGCCGCTCGACAAACTCGCGCACCAGTTTGCGCCGCTGCTCGTCCGTCAGCTCGTGCGGCAGGGAAAGCTGAATTTCCCGCGAAAGCTGCGCATCGCCGCGCCGCTCGACTGCCTCGATAGCGTTCCAGAGCTGCGCCCGGTCGCGCATCCAGTCGGGCGTGTTGGCAGGAGTGAGAATTTCAGAGTGGAGGACGCCGCCTTTACGAGTGTAATCATGCGTTTCGCCGGTGCGCTCATCTATCAGCCGCGAGCCCGAACGATAGGCCGCGCTCGCCACGGACGACTGTCCGGCCTTCCGGCTGATGATGTTGGCGCTCAGGCGATAGTCGGCCACGCAACCACGCTCCCCGGCGTCAGAGGGGCAGCCCCGCCAAGGCTGCGGAGTGGTACAGCGTCAATGGGCACGGCGGCGCTTCCCCGGCCTTCAGGTCGGGCGCACACATTCGGAACGAATGTATAAGTGCGCACTTCGTGAAATCCCCGCACCGCTGAACTTTGTAAATCGAACCGAGAAACTTGCCACTTGCGCATGACACCGACCGCAACTT
>JAUIGX010000092.1 GCA_030432435.1 Alphaproteobacteria bacterium | reverse complement strand
ACGGCATGGCCGAAGAACTGGATGTAGGTAGTGCTTGGTCCAATGCCGCCCCCCGACGGTGTCGCATCACACATGAAGGTGCAGATATTGCCATACTTTTATGCGTTTGATGCAGATACAAAAAAAAAGCCCGGATCAAAGGTCCGGGCTTTCTAGTCTCGATTGTGCGAGCAGTGATTAGTTCATTCGCGCTTGCAACTCACCGATAGCTTTATCGGCCAGAGCCTGTTTCTTGCCGTCGTCCAGGTTCTCGCGAATGAGCGCTTCCGCAGCCGCCAGGGCCACATCTACCGCCGTGCTGCGCACCTGGGCCAGGGCCTGGGCCTCAGACTGGGAGATGCGCTCCAGGGCCTGCTGCTCGCGCCGTTCCAGCGCGCGGGCAAGGTCGGCCTCGGCGTCGGTCTTCATGCGGGCGGCTTCGGCCTTGGCCTGAGCGATAATCTTCTCGGCCTCGGCCATAGCGTCGCGCTGCTTGGTCTGATACCCCGCGAGAAGAGCCTGGGCGTCCTCGCGCAGCTTGCGAGCTTCCTCGATCTGTTCGCGGATTTTTGCGGCACGCCCGTCAAGGGAGGACGAAATCGCCTTCGCAGCAGGCTTGAACGCCAGAGCTACAACCAGAACAAAGGCAAGCCCTACCCAGAAGGATGGATCAGCAAACATTAGCGCGTCTCCTTCAGGGCACGGGCTACGGCGGCATCAACCGCATCGCCGCTGGGCGTCAGTTCGGCCAGCTTGCCCACCACATCGCGTGCAGTCTCGGCTGCGATGGAGGTTAAGCTTTCCATCGCGGCCTTCTTGGCTGTGGTGATACGCGCTTCGGCTTCACCGATTTGCTTGGTGACCTTGGCGGATAACTCAGCGGTGCGGGTTTCCGCCGCCGCTTTCATCTCCGCCTGGACGCCGCGCATATGGTCATGCGCTTGGTCCCGGGCCGCCGTCATCGCCGCTTCATACGTGGCGATAGCCTGATCGGTTTCTGCCTTCAGCTGAGCCGCGCGGTCCAGGTCGTCCTGAATCACGCGCGCCCGCTGGTCCAGCACCTCGCCGATACGCGGTATGCCGATTTTGGCCACCACCCAGTAAAGGGCGACGAACGTGACCACCAGCCAGAACAGCTGGGAGGCAAACGTAGACGGATCAAACTGAGGCATGGGCGCGTATCCCTATCCCTGGTCCTATCAGACCTTTAGGTGAACAGGATGATGAGAGCGACCACGAGGGCGAACAGCGCTGTCGCTTCCGACAGGGCGAAGCCCAAGAACGCAAAGGTGCGGAGTTGGTCTGACATGGAGGGGTTGCGCGCCGCGGCCTGCATGTACTGGCCGAACACGATACCCACGCCGACACCGCCGCCGATAACGCCGATGGCCGCAAGGCCCGCACCAATCATCTTCGCTGCTTCTGTTTCCATTGTTCTGTCCTTTCGTGAACGGAGAGTTACTTAAGTAAGGGTTTGAAATTTATCGTCAGGCTTAGTGCTAATTCCCTAGTGGAGATTTAGCGCGTCGTTGAGGTAAAGGCACGACAGCAGGGCAAACACATAGGCCTGAATCAGCGCCACTAGGATTTCCAGCATGGTTACGGCCACTACAGCGGCAAACGGCACCCAGCCGAACAAAAATCCGAGCGAAATAATAAAGCCTGCCAGAACTTTCAGCAGCACGTGGCCGGCCAGCATGTTGGCAAACAACCGCAAAGACAGGCTGAAGGGCCGGATGAGGTAGGAGAACAGCTCAAGCGGGAACAAGCCAATCGCAACGGGCAGCGGAGCCCCCGGCGGAATAAACAGGCTGAAGAAGTGGAAGCCGTGCTTGAACAGGCCAAGCAATGTTACGCCGATAAATACAAAGCCTGCCATCGCCGCCGTTACCACGATGTGCGAGGTAAAGGTGAAGGCATAGGGCAGCAGGCCGAAAATGTTGCCGAACAAGATGAACAGAAACAGGGTGAGCACGAACGGGAAGAAAGCCATGCCTTCCTTGCCGGCGTTCGACTTCACCATGTCGGCGACAAATTCATAAAGCATCTCGGCGCTGGCTTGCAGGCGGCCCGGCACCATGGTGCGTTGGCGTGTCGCGCCCCAGAACAGCAGGAACGAGGCGATGACCGCAAAAGTCATAAACATCGCCGAGTTGGTGAAGGAAATATCGTAGCCGCCGACATGAATCGGAATCAGCGGGGTTACGTCAAATTGCTCCATGGGGCCATGCGCGGCGGCCGCTCCATGTTCTTCGGCGTGTTCCATCAAGATTGATCTCGCTTCAATTTTCCGCCGGTTTACTCCGGCGCTTTCGTTTTGGTTTCGCCCGTCTCGTCGCCGCCAGCATTATCGGCGGCCTCTTTATCTTTCATCGCCCTGGCCTCTTTCTCGCGGACGGCCCGTCCGATGCCTATGGCCTGATCCAGCCCCTTGGTAAGGCGAAGCACGTTCAACACGCCCGCCGTAAAGCCCAAGACCAAGAAGGCGAGCATGAAGATGGGTTTTGTATTCAGCTTGCTGTCAATGAACAAGCCAATTCCGCCGCCCGCCAGCACAGAAACGACCAATTCTATGCCGATCCTCATTCCCAGGCCCATGCCGCGCGAATTCTCGCGGTCTCTGAACCCGGCTTTTTCCTTTTCAGCGCCCGCATCTCGGGCCGCCTTCAGCCGCGCATCTATGTTTTCCAGGGTCGGCGGATCTTTATGGTCGGTCATTGACGCTCACTTAACTGAGGCCATCCTTCAGCCCGTTGGACACCAAAGCCGGCAGGGTGCGCAAGGGCCACGATTTGAAGGGGTGCCTAGAAGACGACCGTACCGCTCAAAAATCCCTGAAATTCAGTCTGTTGCAGCGCAAAAAGCGCGCGAAACATAGGGGCGTCGTCGGGGGGTGTCAAGAATGAATCCCGCCCCTCTAATCCACTGAAATAAATGAATAAAATGCGATCAAGAAAAGCTGTAAACCGTCCCCGGAAAGGGGGGCGATTTTTATGCCACGTCCTGCATTTCTTCGGCGGCCTTCAAATCCACCGAAACGAGCCGCGAAACGCCGCGCTCGCCCATGGTCACGCCGAACAATCTGTCCATACGGGCCATGGTCATACGGTGGTGAGTTACCACCAGCACGCGGGTTTCGGTCATTTTGATGATCTCGCCCAGCAAGGTGCAGAACCGGTCGACGTTCGCATCGTCCAGCGGGGCGTCCACCTCGTCCAGGATACAGATCGGCGCGGGGTTGGTCATAAACACCGCGAACAGCAACGACACGGCAGTTAAGGCTTGCTCGCCGCCCGACAACAGGTTGAGGTTGCCCAGGCGTTTACCCGGCGGGCTGGCCATAATCTCAAGGCCGGCTTGCAGCGGATCATCGGCTTCCGTCAGCGCCAGATGGGCGCGTCCGCCGCCGAACAGTTTGGCGAATAGATTGCTGAAATGTCCGTTCACCTCGCGGAACGACTTCAGCAGACGTTCGCGGCCTTCCTTGTTCAGCTTGTTGATGCCCTCGCGCAGGCGTTCAATCGCAGCAACAAGGTCGTCGCGCTCCGTCGTCAGGCCGCCGATCTGTTCGGTCAGCTCTTCACTTTCCTGTTCGGCGCGCAGGTTAATCGAGCCCAGGTTGTCGCGTTCGCTCAATAGGCGTTGCAGGCGCTTTTCCGATTGCTCAAGGCTCGGCGCCTCTTCGTCGTCTTTCAGTTTGGTGTGTGTGCGCACTTCGTCGGGTTCGCAGGAAATACGCTCGCGGATACTCTCGTCAATTACCTCAAGGCTTTGTGTGCCCTGGGCAACCGAGGACTCGCGGCGTACGCGTTCCTCGCGGGCGCTGGATAGCGCATGTTCGGCCTCGCGCAGCACCTTGTCGGCTTCCGCCAGTTTGGCCTCGCCTGTCGCCAACGCGTCGGCCGCTGTGCGGCGTTCGCCTTCGGCTTGTTCCAACTCGGTCATCAGCGCCGTGCGCTGACGAGCGATCTCGTCCGGCCGATTTGCCAGAGCCGCAATCTCTTCTTCGGCGGACGTTTGGCGTTGCTGCAACTCGCCTTGCTGGCGAGTAGCTTCTTCCTTACGCGCGCTCCAAGACTTGGCTTCGCTCTCAAGAGTAGATAGGCGGCGCGCGCGGTCTTCGGCTTGGCGCGCGAGGCTGTCGTATATGGCGCGGGCATCCATCAACTCTTGGCGCAAAGCGCTAAGGCCGCTTTGTTTGTCTTCGACTTCAGCACGCAAAGCTGCGCCATCACCAAGTTCGGTTAAGCGGGCTTGTGCGGCGTCGACTTGCGCCGCGGCTTCGTCGTGTTCGGCTTGAAGTTGGGCGCGGCTTTCTTCAATGCTGGCCACGCGGCCTTCAAGAGCTGCCATTTTCTGGCGCAGTTCGGCCAAGGCCTTGCTGGCGCTATTGCGCTCTTCTTCCGCGGCGCGCACTTCGGTGCGCGCGGCTTGTTCGGCGGCTTGCGCGGTGGCGACGGCGTTCTTCGCGCCTTCTACAGCTTCTTCTGCGGCGGCGAGGGTCGCCGAAGATGCTTCGAGGCTTCCACGCAAATCTTTCAGGCGGTTGCGTTGTTTCAACCGAGTCGCGGCGGCGGATGGTGCGCCGGCCAGCGCGATGAAGCCGTCCCAGCGCCACAAATCGCCGGCCTGAGTGACCAGTCGTTGGCCGGGTTTCAGTTGCGAGACCAACGCGGCTGCAATGTCGGCATCTGCAACAATGCCGATTTGGGCAAGGCGGCGGCCAAGACGGCCCGGCGCGCGGACGACGTCCGATAGCGGGCGTGCGCCATCGGGTAGCGGAGAATACTGAACGAACGGTGGCAGCTCGGCCCAGCGCATCGGCGATGTATCGTCGCCAGCAGCAGACAGATCATCGCCAAGAGCCGCGCCGAGGGCGGCTTCGAAGCCGGAGTCCACGGAAACGGAATCGATGATCGGGCTCCACGAGCCCTCGGTCTTGGGGTCGGCCAGCAATTCTTCCAAGGCGGCAGCTTCGGCGTGCAGTTTTGTGTGATCGGCGGCTTTTGTTTGCGCATCTTCACGTGTGGTTTCATACGCGGCTTGGGTGCGCGCCCGTTCGTTCTCGCAATCTTCCCAGCCGGTGCGCGCCGCGCTCAGGGTTGCTTCAGCCTCTGAAGTGCGGCGCTCGCCCGCCGCCACCGTTTCCGGCGATAAGGCATTCTGGCGCACGATTTCAAGTTGCTGGTTGGCTTCGGCCAGACGGCGTTCTGCGCGCTGACGGCGCAAATCACCTTCGTTCAATTGCTGGCGTGCCGAGGCGCGCGAAGTGTCGCCGTCGGAGACTTGTTTACCGAGCAGCGTGAGCTCTTCTTCCACGGTTTCAACGGTCTTGGCCGCAGCCATCAATGTGTCGCGCGCGGTTTCGCGGTCGCCGGCTTCCGCTGCAGATTCAGCATTCAGGCGCGTACGCTCTTCTTCTATACGTTCTAACGCCTCGACGGCATCGCCCAGACGCGCGCTTTCACGGGTCAAGTCGTCACGAATTTGCGCAAGGCGCATTTCAGCCGCTTCCCGGGCGCGGGTGATGCGCTCTAATTCTTCGTCCAGCTTTTCGCGGGCGATCACAAAGCGCTGATACTTCGCCGCCGCTTCCGCTTCGGCTTTGCGCAGTTCGGGCATCGCCGAGGCGGCATCGGCTTGTACGGTCGACGCGCTGCCGGTTTCCCCGGTGCGAACGGCAACGACGTCTTCGGCCTCTTTCAAGGCGGCACGCGCCGATTCAAGATGCGCTGTCGCTTCATCGCGCTTGATGAACAAAACCAAAGACTCGGCAGCTCTAATGCTATCGCTGATGGTGCGGTAGCGGGCAGCTTGCCTCGCTTGCTTTTTCAGCCCTTCAAGTTGTCCTTCAAGGGCTGTGATGACGTCGTTCAGACGCGCCAGATTGCCTTCGGCGGCCTGCAAGCGCAGCTCGGCTTCATGACGCCGGTTGTGCAAACCGGTGATGCCGGCGGCCTCTTCCAGAAGATTACGCCTCTGCGCCGGCTTCGCATTGATGATGGCGCCGATTCGCCCCTGGCTGACGATGGCCGTGGACCGCGCGCCGGTGGCGACGTCGGCAAACAACAGTTGGACGTCCTTGGCCCGCACGTCGCGGCCATTGACCTTATAGAGCGAGCCTTTGTCGCGCTCGATGCGGCGCGTAACTTCAATCTCGTCGCTGTCGTTGAACTGGGCCGACGCGTTGCGGGTCTGATTGTCGAGAAGCAGCGAAACCTCGGCGATATTTCGCGCGGGTCTATCGCGGGTGCCGCCAAAGATGACTTCGTTCATCTCGCCGCCGCGCAGTTGTTTGGCTGATGTCTCGCCCATCACCCAGCGCAAGGCTTCAACGACATTGGATTTGCCGCAGCCGTTGGGGCCGACGATGCCGGTCAGGCCCGGCTGAATGATAAGTTCCGTCGCATCGACGAAGGACTTGAAGCCGGACAACCGGATTTTTGAGAACGCGACCAAGTAAAAAGTGCTCCGAAAGTAGTGCCGCGGCTTTTATGCGCGGTTCTTGTTGCCCGAATAGAAAGTAGAGTTCGCCTCGTCGTTGCCTCTAAGCACGGCTTTAGTCGTCGAGGGCATCATCGATTGCGGATTGGAGAGTATCCCACACTTCGCCCTCGACGATTTGATCGTTGACGAAAAATGTCGGTGTTGCGCGGACTTTGTAGACATTCACGGCGGTGGTGGCTACCCGCTCAATCTCGTCGAAGACCGCCTTGTTCTTCAGGCAAGCATCCACTTCTTCCGATGTCATGCCCGCGAGTTGGGCGTAGCCGCGCATGGCGTCATTGGGGTTCGAGAAGAACTCGCCCTGATTCTTGAAAATCAACCCGATGATGGTTTTGCCGCGGCCTGCCGGGGCGCAGCGCGCCACCATCGCTGCCGCTGTCGCCAGTTGTTGCGGCGCGGTCGGGAAATCGCGGAATACAAAGCGGATCTTGCCGGTGTCGATGTACTGCTCTTTCAGCTTCGGATAGCTGTTGATGTAGAAATTGGCGCAATGCGAGCAGGTGAGCGAAGCGTATTCGACCACAGTGACCTTTGCATCGGGGTTACCCTCAACGAATTCTTTGTATGTCACTTCGGACGCGCCGGTGGCCGGGGCCGCCTCATCGGCCGCAAGGGCGCTCGCGGCGCTATATCCGCCGATGGCGAGTGCGGCAATCAAGACAGCAGTTTTACGAAATGCGTTCACCGGTAATCCTCCCTAGATGATGTGGTTCATTACCAACATCTGCACCATTTGTGGAGATTTTTAGACGATCAAAAACAGCATGAAGGGCGGGGCGCGCAAATGCCCAGGAAAACCGCCGGTTCGTGGCGATTTAATCGGTTTCGGCTTCGTCTTTCTGGGTGTCGTTTTTGGCCCCGCGGCGGCGTGAAGACGCCTGATCCAGCAAAGATTGTAGCGACTCCTCGGTTAGCTTGGTGATGCCGCCGATGCCGCATCGCTCTGCGCGGCCTCCACCGCCGTCTACAACGACGGAATCACCGCCAAGGGGACAGAGGTTCGAGTCGCGCGAGTAGAATCCGAGTGACAGGGTAAAACGCAGGGCCGAACAGCGGCGGTCTAGCTGAATAAGATAAGGGTTATTCCGCGAAGGGGCCCAAACAATAAGGTTGGAATCGTTTAACGGTTTCCAGTCGTAAAGAGTGCGGAAGAAAATGCATTGATTGGCCCCCGGCGGGTATCGGCCCGGCCGGTTTTCCAGCACGTACCCCGGATCGTTTGGTGATTTCGGCGCAGTCTCGACCGCTTCGTTTGGTGTGTCCTGCGCGCTAGCGCTGGTGACGGTTAATCCCCAAGCGGCGGCGATGATGGTCGCAAACATCAAGGCGGCTTTGATCGGCAAGCGTCTCATTCAAATCCTCGGCAATTCCTCGAAGTGTTGCTTGGCATCCCCCACGGTGCCGCAACAGCCGTTTCCGCTGTCATTTTATAGATGCGCGAAGCGACCAGATGCACGAAACGGCGGCACTTCGCCTGATTCGGCACACCTTATATATGCATTCTGATTTGGGCGATTATAGGGCAGAGGTTCGCCGTCCAGCCCATCTTAGAAGGAATATATAACGTAGGTGCTGAAGTTGACCTGATTGACCGAGCCGCGCTGTTGAACCAGCGGGCTGCTCTTTGCGCCGCCGAGCAAGCGGGAATACCTGACGTTTGAGATCACACTAAAGTGCTGGCTGATGGTGTAGTTGGTGCTGATCCCGAGGGCGACGTCGCGAAAGCCCGCGCCGGGTCGATACGCGGGCAAGCCCGAGGCCGCCGACTGCCCGGCATCTATACCAAAGTAGGCGTTCATATAATTAGACGACGCCCAGGTGGTGGAGAGGCTCGAACCAATCGCCAGTTTTTTATCGCGGTAGATGGCAAGCGACAGGTTGCCTTTCGCCAGCGCCCCGGAGTGCCCGCCGGCCACATCGTGGCGGGCGCGGATACTGGCGCGCACCGGCCCGAAGGAATAGCCGAGGAAAGCGCCCAACTCGATGCTGGTGCCGACATTGCCGAGCCCGATGAGATCGTTGCTGCGTTTTTCTTTACGGCCAAAGTCGACGCTGACAAGCGGGCCGAAACGAAGCCTGCCGCTGCCGACGCTGGCCTTCGCGTTCACCAGCTTGCTGAGGCCGGTGATTTTCAACTCGTTGTTGTCGATTTCAAACAGGTCGCGGTAGCGAAACGAGATCACGGGTACGGCGCGGATTTTGTAGCGATCATCGCCCATGTACACGGGCAAGACCGCAGGCCCGGCGCCGATGCGGATAGAGGTGACGTCGCGGGGTAATAGGTCGATGGCGTCTTGAAAACTTTCCGTGATCGAGCCGGCGAACTGCTCAAAGTTCTGCGCGCGGACAGCGCCGGGCATCGCGGCTGCGGTAAAAAACAAAATAAAAGCGGCGGCGAAAGCGTGGGCTGTTTTCATGTTCGAATCACCTAAACCTGTAGGTCACGTTAACGCCTGAGGCTGCGCGTTGTTGCACCGCCTCTCCTAATCGCTCCAGCGCCTCGGCCACCGTGGAGGGGCTGGGAGGCGCAGTTTTCAAGGGCTTTGGCGGCTTCTTGGCGCGCGGCAGGGGGCCTTGCGCGGCCTGCACTTTGTCGATGGCGGCGTAGCCGAAAAAGCCGTTCACGCGCTCTAAGATCAGCGGCGTTTTGAGCTGAAGCATGGCCGCCGCCGCGCCGCTGGCAATGCGCAGCAGCAAGGTCGCGCCTGCATTTTTCCCGCGCGGAAACTTCACCTCCAGCGGAACGGCAAAAGTCGCGAGGTCGCTGCCGACAATTTCGGGCCAGCGTTTGAGAATTTCGCCGCCCGCAAACCCGCGCTTTCCAAGGGCCGGCTTGGCCACGCGCTCGGTCAGCGCGCCGATGGTAACGGGGCCGCGCGCAAGCCGCCGGCCGCGGTCTGCCGCGGTAATTTTAGTCGTGCTTTTTGCCTGAGACATGGACGCCCCCATCGTGACGCGCAAAATTTATGCGCGCAGGATGCTCCAGCCCGCATACGCCCGCAAGCCCCGCTTAGTTGTAACTTCTTGAATCCGCACGAAAGCCTGCGCAATGTGATCAAAATGCCAGACGTTATAAAGTAACATGCCGCGCAAGACATCCGTCCCCGCCCCAAACCCCGCAGCGCTGCTGGCCTGGTACGACAAGCACCGGCGGCGTTTGCCGTGGCGCAGTCCGCCGGGCAAAACCGCAGACCCGTACGCGGTGTGGCTGAGCGAAATCATGCTGCAGCAAACCACGGTTGCGGCGGTTAAGCCGTATTTCGAAGACTTCCTAAGCCGCTGGCCGCGCGTGGAAAATCTGGCGGCGGCCAGGGTCGAGACGGTCATGAGCGCCTGGGCGGGGCTCGGGTACTACGCACGGGCGCGCAATTTGCACAAATGCGCGGGCGTGGTGGCGCGCGAGCACGGCGGAAAATTCCCCGAAACAGAGGCCGAGCTGCGCACTTTGCCCGGCATCGGGCCGTATACGGCGGCCGCAATTGCCGCGATTGCGTTCCAAAAACGCGCGGTTGTGGTGGACGGCAACGTCGAGCGGGTGATGGCCAGGGTGTTTGCGATCACCGATCCGCTGCCCAAATCGAAGCCAAAACTGACCGATTTGGCCGCAAAATTGACGCCAAAAGCGCGCTCCGGCGATTACGCACAGGCGGTTATGGACCTAGGGGCGACGGTTTGTACGCCCAAATCGCCGCGCTGTAGCCTTTGCCCGTGGGCCAAGACTTGCGCCGGGCTGGCCGAGGGCATTGCCGAGACTTTGCCCCGAAAACTGCCGAAAACCGCACGCCCGGTGCGCGCAGGGCAGGCCTTCTGGATGGTCAGAAAGGACGGCTGCGTGCTGCTGCGGCGCCGCCCAAGCCGCGGTTTGCTTGGCGGAATGATGGAAATTCCGTGCTCGGAATGGGAGTCTAAGGCCTCTGTTGTATCCCCAGGGGTGCCTTCAAACACCGCTTTTGCGCGCCAAAATGCGCCTTTTGCGCTCTTAAATGCGGAAATTGCACTTAAAACACCGCTAAAAGCACGCTGGAGTCAGATTCCCGGCACGGTTTCGCATACTTTTACGCATTTTCATCTGGAACTGACGGTGGTGAGCGCGACTCTGACCCCCGCCCAGGCGAAAAAGCTGGACGGGCCGGAGGCGATCTGGACCCCCATAGATAAAATCGGCGCGGCCGGACTGCCGAGCCTGATGCGCAAGGTGGCGCAGCACGCGATTAAACAGATGGGCACGCAAACGAGCGTATAAAAGAAAACAAAGTCGCCGTGATACCGTGGCGGACAAAACGAGGAACGTCAGATGCCGGATTCGGGAACGCCAAAAGATAAAGACGAGACAGCGAGCAACGCCTCGGCCGATTTGAAGGCCGCCGCGCTGCACTATCACCGCTTTCCGACGCCTGGAAAAATTTCGGTGACGCCGACCAAGCAGCTGGCCAATCAGCGCGATCTGGCGCTGGCGTATTCGCCGGGCGTTGCCGCCGCCTGCGAGGCGATTGTTGAAAACCCGGCGGAGGCGGCCACCGTCACCAGCCGCGCGAACCTGGTGGCCGTGGTGACCAACGGCACGGCGGTGCTGGGCCTTGGCGCCATCGGCCCGCTGGCGGCCAAGCCGGTGATGGAAGGCAAGGCGGTGCTGTTTAAAAAGTTCGCCGGTGTCGATGTGTTCGACATCGAGATCGCCGAGCAAGACCCGCACAAGCTGGTTGAGATTATCGCCGCGCTGGAGCCGACCTTCGGCGCGATCAATCTGGAAGACATCAAGGCGCCCGATTGTTTCATCGTCGAGCGCGCGCTGCGCGAGCGTATGAACATTCCCGTGTTTCACGACGATCAGCACGGCACCGCGATTGTGGTGGCTGCCGCCGTCATCAACGGCCTTAAACTTCTGCGCAAAGATATTGCCAAAGTAAAAGTGTGTTCCACCGGCGGCGGCGCGGCCGGCATTGCCTGCCTTAATCAGCTGGTCGCGCTGGGCCTGAAGCGCGAGAACGTGACGCTTTGCGATCATAAGGGTGTTGTGTTCAAGGGCCGCACCGAGGAGATGACCGACGAGAAGGCCGGGTACGCCGCCGACACCAAGGCGCGCACATTGGCCGAGGCGATCAAGGGCGCCGATGTTTTCCTCGGTCTGTCCGCGCCCGGCATTTTGACCCAGGACATGGTGAAGACCATGGCCAAGGCGCCGTTCATCATGGCGCTGGCCAACCCGACGCCGGAAATTCTGCCCGAGCTGGCCAAGGAAGTTGCCCCCGATGCGGTGATTGCGACCGGGCGCAGCGATTACCCCAACCAGGTGAACAACGTCTTGTGTTTTCCCTACATCTTCCGGGGCGCGCTGGATGTGGGCGCAACGGTGATCAACGAGGAAATGAAGGTGGCCTGCGTCGAGGCGATTGCGGCGCTGGCGCGCGGGGCGACCTCGGCCGTTGTCTCGGCTGCTTACGGCGGCGAG
>JAUIGX010000304.1 GCA_030432435.1 Alphaproteobacteria bacterium | reverse complement strand
CCATCGCCGCGCTTGTTTCCCTCTATGCCGATCACAAGCAGCGGGGGCGCATTACTGAACACATTGAAAAAACTGAAAGGCGCGGCATTAAGTCCGCCGTCCGCATTCAGAGTCGAAATCAGCGCAATTGGACGCGGCAATACGGTGCTGACCAGAAGCTTGTATATCCGGTCGGGCGACAAATCAGCGGCGGCAATATCCATATGATCCTACCAGCCGAACTGTATGCGGCCGAGCGCCATGGCACCCGCCGCCTGAGTTGGCTCAATGACCGGTATGCCGAGTGCTTCCTGCAACGGCGCGCGGAACGGCGACATACCGGCACACCCCATAACGATGGTGTCTGCCTCGCGCTCATCTCGAAGCCGTTTGCCGACCTCGATCATCCGGGCCAACGTGTGCTCGCGGTCCGCAAGTTCAGCGACGGTCAACTCAATTGCCAGTTCACCTGCGAGGCGATTTGCAACGCCCATAGCATTCCATATCCGCAAGTGGCGGGAGATCGACCCCTTGAGAATGGCAATAACGCCGAATGTTTGGCCCATGGTCAGCGCGGTTAGAACGCCGCACTCGGCAATACCGAGTACGGGCCGCGCGACCGCTTCACGCACGGCATACAGGCCCGGATCGCTGAAACAGGCGATGACGAAGGCGCCGGCCTCCTCTTCCAATGATTTGGCAAGCCTAACTAACGGAAGGGTCACAGATTCGACGTCATGCTGGGTCTGCACACCGGGCGGGCCTTCCTTCAGAGTCAGGCACCGAATACTTGGCCCGCCCTGCATTCGAAGGGGCTCCATTGCCGCATCTATGCCAGCTGTAACTGCCTCGTTTGAGTTTGGGTTAATAACGATAATGCTCTTAGTCACAGCTTGTTCCCAGGAGTCTTGGGCGATATCAGCCCCCAAAAGCGAGAGGTACCGATATTTTCCCGACATCTTCAACGCGGCATTGTGGACCGGGCCGATTTTTGGTGCATTATTGCAGTGCACCTAAGACATTAGCCGGGGACGAGCCAAATGTCCCATATTGAGTGAGCCGTATGGAAGAATTTGATCTAGTAGTACGCAATGGCCAGGTCGCAACGGCGAAAGAGACCTTTGACGCGGATGTCGGCGTAAAAGACGGCCTGATTGCCGCCGTCGGCAAAAACCTCGGGAAGGGCGCAAGAGAAATTGACGCCGGCGGGCGTTGGGTTCTGCCCGGCGGGGTCGATAGTCACTGCCATGTAGAGCAACTCTCCGGCATGGGTATGATGTGCGCGGACGACTTCTACTCCGCAACCGTATCCGCAGCCTTCGGCGGCACCACCACAATCATTCCCTTCGCCGCACAACACCGTGAAATGAAAATTCCCGAAGTTGTGGCGGACTACGCCAAACGGGCACGCGAAAAAGCCGTGATCGATTATGGGTTTCACCTGATTTTAGCCAATCCCGACGATGCCGCGCTAACCACAGATTTACCGGCGGCCATTCGCGAAGGCATTACCTCGCTCAAGGTCTATATGACCTACGAAAAACTACAGCTGAACGACCATCAGCTCCTCGACATCTTGGAGGTGGCAACACGCGAGCAGGCTTTGGTCATGGTGCACGCAGAAAATCATGACATGATCCGATGGATCGCGCAGAGACTGGTTGAACGGGCGCATACGGCGCCGAAATACCATGCCGTAGCGCACGATCCCATCTCCGAAAGTGAGGCGACCAATCGCGCCATTTCGCTTTCCCGCCTTCTCGGCGTGCCAATTTTGATCGTGCATGTCTCGGGACAGGAAGCTATTCACACCATCCGGAACGCTAAAAAACACGGCGCGGCGATTTTTGCCGAAACCTGCCCACAATATTTGTTTCTCACGGCGGAAGATTTAGACCGCGAAGGTGTGGAAGGCGCAATGTACTGCTGTTCCCCGCCGCCGCGTGACAAAGAGTCTCAAGAGGCTGTTTGGGCCGGCTTGAAAGACGGAACATTGCCGATCTATTCATCGGACCACGCGCCTTATCGATTCGATGCAAGCGGTAAAATTCCGAGAGGCAATGCGACAACTTTTAAAGAGATGGCCAATGGCGTGCCGGGCTTGGAATTGCGTATGCCGCTACTGTTCTCTGAAGGCGTCATGAACAACAGGATATCCATTCACGAATTTGTTGCGCTCACGGCGACCAACCATGCGTCCATGTACGGACTTTCTGGACGGAAAGGCACGATTGAAGTTGG
>JAUIGX010000091.1 GCA_030432435.1 Alphaproteobacteria bacterium | reverse complement strand
TGAAGAACGGCCATTTTCGGGCTAACGCCCGCGTAAATCGGCCTGTTAATCCTGGGAACTCGCCTTTGGAGAAAAGCGCTCCCACCGGTTTTCACGCAAGTGTTCTAGGGGTTGAAAGCGCGCTTTATAAGCCATCTTTGGTGAATTCTCGATCCAATAGCCAAGATACACGTATGGCAAATTCAAACGCTGGGCTTGGTCGATGAGCCAGAGAACGACATAGTTCCCCAGCCCGTCGCGCGCACCGCCCGTTTCGAAAAAGCTATAAACAGCGGAAAGTCCGTCGCTGGTTCGGTCTGTCAGGCAAACAGCGCAAAGGTCGCCCGTACGGTCGCGATACTCGACGAGGAAGGTGTCTATGGGACTGTCTTCAATCATCGCGCTGTATTCATAAAATCCCATAAGCGCCATATCGCTCCCCGAATGGCGCGATTGTTGATAGCGCGCAAACAATTCGTATTGCTCTGTCGATGCGCGCGCGGGAACCCTGACTGCGACAAGGTCATTGTTTTGGCGCCAGATACGCGCCAACGAACGCCGTCGTTGAAAATCACTAGCGACAACGCGAACCGGAACACAGGCTTGGCATCCAGGACATGCTGGAGCATAAGCAATGGAATGACTGCGGCGAAAACCCGAACGCGCTAAACTTTCATGAGCGCTGTCGGCAACGGAGCCCGAAAGTTCGGTGACCAGCTTCCGCTCCAACCGGTCAGGCAGGTAGGGACACGGCAGGGGTGCCGTGGTGAAAAAAAACTGGGGCCGCTTAAGTGGTGTCTGGTCCATTTACCCTAGGTATTCTTCAGACGATATGGCGCCAACGGCTGAAACCGTGCGCAGGCTGATAGAATGACGGGCGGGGGCCGGTGTTGCAAGTGGCGCGATGGCCGGTGCAGGGCCAAATTAGGCCTTAGTTTTGCGCCCCGGTGTTGCCGAAAGTCTCGCCTTGCGCCGGAATCAAAGGCTCCGGTAACGTGCTGCGCTCAAGAAAGTTCGGCAACCTATTGAATTCGTCGCCGGAAAGATTATCCCCCCGCAAGAGAACAATCGAAACCCGTCTATTACGAGGTGAACGCAACTCCGAGCTGTCGAGAGGCTCGCGGTCGGCCAGCCCGACAACTTTTCCGACCTGGCGGTCGTCCACGCCGCCCTGAAGCAAGACGCGCCGTGTCGCCAGCGCGCGATCTGACGATAGTTCCCAATTGGTATAGCCCGACGGATCAATAGCGGTCGAAGGGTCGGTATGACCGGAAATGCTGAGCTTATTAGGCATCTTGCGAATGACGCTCGCGACTTGAATGAGCAAATCGCGCGTGCGCGGATAGAACTGCGCGCTGCCGGGCGCGAACATATCAACTTTGTCTTGATCGGCGATCTGAATCCGAAGCCCTTCCGGCGTGCTGTCGATCAGTAAGCTATTTGCGAGGGGTGCCAAATCGGGGACACCGCTTATTCTTTCACGCAGCTCCTGGGCAACTTGTTCGAACTCTTGTTGTTCTTTCGCTTCCTGTGCCGCCAGAATCTCGTCCTCCCCCGCATCAGAGGCTTCGTTGGGGTCGGTCATTTCCTGACCACCCGCGCCGATGGAGGGTGGGGGCAGGACGACCGCAGCGGTGGAGCCGGTCATACTTTCCTGAGCACCTTCACCGACAGCTTGTCCGCCGAGCATTCCGCCGGCGCCGCTTTCACGAGTAGAGGCAGCAATAGGAGTAAAGTATTCGGCAACACCGTTCAGTTGCTGTTCGGTCACCGCATTCAAAAGCCAAAGCAACAAGAAGAACGCCATCATCGCGGTGACGAAATCGGCATACGCAACTTTCCAGGCGCCGCCATGATGTCCATGACCGCCTTTTTTGACGCGTTTGATGATTGTAATGCCGCCGCCGCCTACGCCTGCGGCGCCACCAAAATCGGGCCGATCTGCCATGGGTCGTTAGCTTCCTATTACGATAACAGTGGGCTCAACCATCTCTATGCCTGAATTATGTCCAAGCTATTGGAACAATATGTAAACTTTCAGCATTCCAGGCACAAGCATTGCCCGGACATAGTAAAATATTCCCTACCAGCGGGGGACTAAAATTAGGTGGTTTACGGCCTTTTCTTTGGTTGGAGCCTCGAAATACTCGCCATCCCGCCAAGAAATAAGCAAATCGTCATAGTGCGGCGAGGCCAAATGCCCGGATTGCCCACCCGCCATGGCAAAGCGAGATCGAGCGCGATCACCCAGGTCGAATACGGCCCGAACGGCGGGGCCATGCCCTTGGCGAAAGGGAACACGCGCGGTGGATGAAGCATGTGATCCGACATTGATGGTGTAGTTGTCACCGCCGTTGGGCACTCTCATTTTCCCGATACCCGAGATCAGCGGCAATCGGCCAAAGAGCAAATGATCGAAGGTCGCCGAATGATATTCTCCCCAAGTCAGAGCTGCGGGGTCCGATACGCCAGTGGCATCAATCCACTCCCTCACGTCGTTCCACGCCGTCATCACTTGGCGGTTGCAGGTTTCGGAGGTGGGGGTTTTAATATCGTCGCACCAATGCCTGTTCTCAGTCAGAACGGTCCTGAGGAACTCAGCCTGCACACCGCTGAGATACGGAAAGACTTCATCAAGTTCGTCTTTAGCGATCGCGGCCTTTAATTTCTCCACCCATAAAATCAGTAAAAGTGGCTCGGACCTCTGTCGGTCCATTGTTCCATCCCAATTTTCAAGCATCCTCAGTAACGGGTCCGCCGCGCGAGTATTCGCGGGCACAAAACTGAGCAGCAGTGGCCCCATCTCGCGCGCCATAAGCGACACCTGATCTAATTGTGTCTCTGTCATGGTCTCAAGGTCGGCGTACTCTGTCCGGTTTAGCAATTCAGCGATGCGATTAGCGCGAAAAGGTGCGCGCCAACGGGCAGCAATGAGATGGGGGTAATCGTCACTGACGATTTTGTTGTTTGCGTTGATTAATGCCCCCGAGGCTGGATTGAGTGTTTGTGGAAGTTCCTCGAACGGAATCCAACCCATCCAGTCGTACTCACCACTCCACCCGGGCACGGGCACAGTGCCATCTCCGGCTTTGCGTATTGGAACGCGGCCTGGTGCCATGAAGCCGATCTCGCCATTGGTGTCTGCAAATACAACGTTTTGTTGGGGTGCGTGGAACATTCGAAGGGATTGTTTAAACGCATAAACATCTGTTGCTCTTGCCATGCGATAAACACCTTCCGGCGTTCTATCATTTGGCTGAAGGACGTTCACCGCAAGGGCGACAGCCCTATTTTCATCTGTGAGTTCGGGCACGCTACGTTCGACGGACAGGACATCGCTCACGATAGGGCCGTGGCGTGTCTCGCGAACCGATAATGATACTGGGTCGCCAAACCGGACATTTATAGTTTCTACGCGTGTGTCAAAGGGCGCGGGGCCGTCCGGCGTTTCATAACTCATTCCGTCGGCCGATACCTTTTCGATGAAAAGGTCGCCGGTGTCACTATGGGTAGTCGTTATTCCCCAAGCGACATGTTCATTTTGGCCAATAAGATGGAACGGGACACCGGGAACAGTTGCCCCGAAAATCTGGTGGCCAGGATAGCTAACACCTGCGAGGTACCAAAGATTTGGCGCTTGGAATCCGAGATGAGGGTCGCTGGCCAAAATTGGAGAACCGCTCGCGGTTCGTTCACCGTCTAATGCCCACACATTCGATGCCAGTGTCGGTTTGAGCACGGCGGACAAATCATCTAGCAACTGTGCGAATGGGATCTCGCCGTAATCGGCAGCGTGCTGTTTCAGCGTTGTCTCATCTTCGGACCGTTGGACTGGCCAGAGTTCCTGAGCCTTTTCAGGCCCCAGTTTTTGGATAAGCAGAGCATCAACTAGCTCTTCATCCCAGTTGCCCGAAAGCTGCAACCCCATGATTTTCTGCCAAACCATTGAGTCTGCCGGTTGCCATGGCTCAGGCTCAAACCACAAAACTTTATATTCTACGGGTAATGCGTGGCCGCTGCTGATCCAGGCGTTGACACCAGCGGCATAACTTTCGGCGACCCTGATTACGTCGGGGTGAAACCCTTTCAGGTCTTCTTGCGCGCGCCGATAGAGCCCTAGCGTTCTGGTATATTTGTCTGCGCCGACTGCCAGTGGACCGATGATCTCGGCCAGCCGGCCTTGGCCCTGTCTGCGCATCAACTCCATGGCGAACAGCCGGTCCTGCGCGTGGGCATAGCCAAGCCCAAAATAGGCGTCGCTTTCAGAGTCCGCCGAGATCATCGGGATGCCGTGCGCGTCTCGATAGATGCTTACAGGTCCTGATAAGCCCTCTACGATGTGTTCGCCATCGACATTCGGAATCGCGCTATGCGCTGAAATCCAAAGATAAGTTACCCAGCCCCCGGTCAGAATTACGACGGCGGCAATAGTGGACAATAAGACCCGACCGATCTTTGTCCTGATCTTTGTCATTATCATTTGTCCCCTGTTTAAAGCCTATACCCATCGACGGCTAACCTATGGTATTTTGAGAAAACAACATTGACCACAACCATGCCCGACTTCAAATCATACCTCGGCAATCGCCCCTTGCGTCGTGATGCTCCCCGTAGCGCACAGAAGGAGGACGACAGTCCGAAATCTCAAATCACAACAGATACCCACCTCACAGAGGTTCTGTTCGAAGCTGTCGCTGTCGGGAACTCGGTGAAGGTGTCCGCTATCGACCCAACGACCAATATTGAAGTCAGTGTTGTCGGATCAGCTCATATGAGTCCCTACACTTTAAAGATGAATGCCTTGCGCAAGCTCGAAGCAGCTGTGCGGAAACGCGGCAGCGGCTGATGGTTTCTCGGTTTTTTCATTGATAGCCAACGTGTTGTGCCGCATTGGCAGGCTCGGCCAATATATGGTATTCCCTCCAGCGTTCTTTATTCATCTAAGCATCTGGCTGGGAGGCCAATATGAGCAAAACGGTTTGGATTGCAGGCGCTGCGGCGGTATTCGTTTTAGGAACTAGTCCGGCTATGGCGCAAAGCGCTCCCGCCGACAATATGAGCTTCTTCATCACCAGTGTGGGGTCGGGTAACGGCGCGGACCTTGGTGGGCTGGCGGGCGCTGATGCACATTGTCAGAAGTTGGCAAGTGCCGTAGGTGCCGGTGGTAAGACATGGCAAGCGTATCTCAGCGTCCAGGCTGCGGGTGGACAACCTGCCGTGAATGCGAAGGATCGGATCGGGTCTGGCCCCTGGTTTAATGCAAAGGGTGTTCAGATTGCCGCCAATGTGGCCGAGCTGCACGGCGAGAACAATCTTACCAAGGAGACGCAGCTCACCGAAAAGGGGCAGGTGGTCAACGGACGCGGTGATACGCCCAATCAGCACGATATTCTAACCGGCACACAAGAGGACGGCACTGCCTTTCCAGCCGGGGAAGACCGTACATGTAAGAATTGGACAAGCCACGGCGAAGGCAGCGCCCAAGTCGGGCACCATGATCGTACGGGCGGTGGCGACAATCCTACCTCTTGGAACGCATCGCACGGCTCACGCGGTTGTAGTCAGGAAAACTTGGTTGCTACCGGCGGCAACGGCTATTTCTACTGTTTTGCTGCGAAGTGAGCGGGCTGACCACAGGATCATATTAATTTTATATGTCTGAAAAATTGATAGCTCGGGCGGGCGACACTGTTGCTGTCGCTAGCGACCATGCAGGAATTGCTTTGAAAACTATGCTCTCCAAAGATTTGGAGAGCATGGGCTTCAAGGTGCTCGACCTTGGCACAAATGATGAAACCTCCGTGGATTACCCGGATTTTGGACACGCCTTGGCCAAAGCCGTGACCGGCGGGCAAGCCTCGGCAGGGGTTGTGGTTTGCGGAACAGGTATCGGTATTTCCATTGCGGCCAACCGCCACGCCGGTGCACGGGCGGCTTTGGTGCATGACGACTTCACCGCGAAGATGTCGCGCGAACATAACGATGCCAACATCTTGGCGTTAGGCGCGCGCACGGTAGGTGAAGAGGCCGCCCGCGGCCTATTAAAGACTTTCTTCTCGACTGAATTCGAGGGCGGCCGCCACGCGCGCCGCGTTGAAAAACTAGGCTAAGCCTAGCCAGAGCAAAAATAAGAAACAGAGGACGTAAGAGAAAATGGATCGCGCCGTTCCCCCCGCATATTTCACCAAAGGTCTAGCTGAAGCCGATCCGGAGGTTATGAATTCCGTAACCCGCGAATTGGAGCGCCAGCAAAACCAGATCGAACTGATTGCTTCGGAAAATATCGTGAGCAATGCGGTCCTAGAGGCGGTGGGCAGCGTCCTTACCAATAAATATGCCGAAGGCTATCCCGGCAAACGCTATTACGGCGGTTGCGAATATGTGGATATTGCCGAGGAATTGGCGATCGAGCGGGCAAAGAAGTTATTCAATTGTGCCTATGCCAATGTGCAGCCCCATGCCGGTGCTCAGGCCAACGAAGGTGTATTTTTGGCGCTGCTTAAGCCGGGTGAAACCGTAATGGGAATGGGTCTTGCCGCGGGCGGACACCTTACACATGGTGCAAAACCGAACATTTCGGGTAAGTGGTTTAATGCTGTTCAGTACGGCGTTCGCCAGCAGGACGGGCTCATTGACTTTGATCAGGTTGAAAGCTTGGCAAAAGAAACCAAGCCGAAACTGATTATAGCGGGCGGGTCGGCCTATTCCCGTATCATTGATTTCAAGAAATTCCGCGAAATTGCAGACAGTGTCGGCGCGTTGTTCATGGTGGACATGGCCCATTTCGCGGGTCTGGTGGCTGCCGGGATTCATCCGAGCCCGCTGCCATATGCCGATGTGGTAACAACCACGACCCACAAAACCCTGCGCGGGCCGCGCGGCGGCATGATCCTGTCCAACAACGAGGAAATCGGCAAAAAGATCAATTCGGCGATCTTCCCGGGGCTCCAAGGCGGGCCGCTCATGCACGTCATTGCCGGTAAGGCCGTCGCGTTTGCAGAAGCCTTAAAGCCTGAGTTCAAGACTTACGCCCAAAGCGTTGTAGATAATGCACAAGTTCTGGCCGAGACTCTACGCAAGGGCGGCCTTGAAATTGTCGCAGGCGGTACAGATACGCACCTGATGCTGGTGGATCTGCGTCCCAAAAAACTGACCGGTAACGTCGTCGAGGAGCTCCTCGAGCGCTCTGGAATCACTTGTAATAAGAACGGCATTCCGTTCGATCCCGAAAAGCCGATGGTAACCTCCGGCGTACGCCTTGGCACCCCGGCGTGCACAACGCGCGGGTTTGGAACGGAAGAGTTCAAATATGTCGGTGAGTTGATCTGCGAGGTGCTAGATGCACAAGCGGCGACACCGGGTGATACAGCCGCGGTCGAAAAGTCGGTAGGCGAAAAAGTCCAGGAATTGTGTCGGCGGTTTCCAATTTATCAATAAATTGGGGTCACAAGAGTCGAGCGGGCATTTGAGCGCACCCAGCCCAGGTGAATTTCGACGAGGGGAGAGTACAAGATGCGGTGTCCCTATTGCGGGAGCCTGGATACCCAGGTCAAAGATTCCCGTCCGACGGAAGATAACGCGGCCATCCGCCGCCGGCGCTCTTGCCCGGGCTGCGGGGCGCGGTTTACGACCTTCGAGCGCATTCAACTGCGTGAATTGACTGTGGTCAAAAAGAACGGCCAGCGCACGCCGTTCGAGCGGGATAAACTGGCCCGGTCGATTATTACCGCCTGCCGCAAGCGACCGGTCGAGGAAGATCGCATCGAGCGGGTGGTGAACTCGATCCAACGCCGCCTTGAAAGCATGGGCGAAGCCGATATTCCGTCGAACATCATTGGCGAAATGGTCATGGAAGCTTTGCAAAATCTCGACAAAGTCGCCTATGTACGCTTCGCCTCCGTGTATAAAAACTTCCGTGAAGCCAAAGACTTCGAGAACTTTGTTGAGACTCTGGCTGGACCCGGCGTCACCGATCCGAACGAGTGAACGCGGTGGCCGGTGCCGACCGCGAGTTTATGATCGGTGCGCTTTCTCTGGCGGCGCGTAATCTCGGCGATACTTGGCCAAATCCCTCGGTTGGATGCGTGATTGTTAAAGACGGTGCGGTGGTTGGGCGCGGCTGGACTCAATCCGGCGGCCGGCCCCATGCGGAAACCGAAGCGCTTCGCCGCGCGGGAAGCGCCGCCAAAGGCGCGGATGTTTACGCTACCCTTGAGCCATGCAGTCATCAGGGCAAGACGCCGCCCTGCGCGGATGCGCTGATTGCCGCGGGCGTTGCACGGGTCGTGGTCGCAACCATCGATAAGAACCCAAATGTATACGGCGGAGGCCTCAAGAAGCTTCAAGATGCCGGAATTGCCGTTGAAACCGGGCTTTGCGAGGGCGAAGCAAGCCGCATCAACGCCGGGTTTTTCCTGAGTATCCAGCAGAACAGGCCGCTGTTCGCGCTTAAAACGGCGACCACCCTCGATGGGCGCATTGCGCTTGCGTCCGGAGAAAGCAAATGGATTACGGGCGAGGCGGCGCGCGGCGCAGTACAGGGTCTTCGCGCACGGTACGATGCGATTTTGGTGGGCTCAAACACCGTTCTGGCGGATGATCCGGCGCTCACCTGCCGTTTACAGGGCTATTCTGGGCGGCCGAAAGTGCGAATTGTGCTGGATCGGCGCGGCCGGACGCCGCCAAACTCAAAAATTGCGACCAGCGCGCGCGATATTCCGACGTGGATCGTCACAACGAAAGGTTCAGATTGCACGGCTTTAGCCCACCAGGGCGCAAATATCATCGTAACGGCGGCCGGTAAAAGCGATGCCGAGTTCGCGATAAACGCAGCCAAAGAACTCGCAAACCGGGGACTTACGAGGGTCATGGTCGAGGGCGGCGGCACCGTGGCTGCGGCCTTCTTAAAAGCTGATTTAATCGACGAAATCGCGTGGTTTCGGGCGCCAAAACTGATCGGGGCGGACGGAACAGCGGCGATTGGGGCGCTCGGCCTTGAGAAAATAAGCGACATTCCGGCGTTTAAGTACCGCGAACGCCTTGTTTTTGGCTCAGATACGCTGGATTTTCTGGACCGCGCACGCACTTAACGGCATGGTCCTGCGCACTCGAACACGGGTTTTGCGCTTAGACTCACCGAGTTTTGTGCACTGTGTGCACGGTTTCAGCCGCTATTTGTTTGGTTAAAGACGCATGTTCACCGGAATAATCACCGACCTTGGAACGATCACCGAAATCTCGTCGGGTGAAGCCGCGGCGCGGTTCAAAATTGCCACCAACTACGCAACGGATACCATCGATATGGGGGCTTCCATAGCCTGCAATGGATGTTGCCTGACCGTCACCGAGAAGGGGGCCGATTGGTTCGCGGTCGATGCCTCGAAGGAGACATTGGACAAAACCACCCTTGGCGCGTGGACCAGCGGTGCGAAAATCAATCTGGAGCGGGCGCTAAAATTCGGCGACGAGTTGGGCGGCCATCTGGTGTCCGGCCACGTGGATGGAGTGGGCCAGATCACCGCGATCCGCGAAGAAGCAGGTTCAAAGCGTTATACGATTGCCCCACCGTCGGACCTCATGAAGTTCATTGCCCCCAAAGGTTCGGTGACCCTAGACGGGGTATCGTTGACCGTTAACGAGGTAGAATCCGGCACATTTGGGGTCAATATCATTCCGCACACCCAAGGCGTGACCACCTTTGGCGCGCTGGCTGTAGGCAGTGCCCTTAACGTGGAAATCGACCTGCTGGCGCGCTATGTTGCGCGCTTGATGCCACCCTTAAAATAAGATCGAGGCCAACATGCCCGAGGCAACCGAACCTACTCACCAGGACTTCTCGGAATTTCTGTCGCCTATCGAAGAGATTGTGGACGATGCCCGCAACGGGCGCATGTTCATTCTGGTGGATGACCAGGACCGGGAGAACGAGGGCGACCTGGTAATTCCGGCTCAGATGGCCACGCCCGATGCGGTCAACTTCATGGCCAAGCACGGGCGCGGACTCATTTGCCTGTCGTTGCCGCGCGCGCGGGTGGAAAAACTGAATTTGCCGCTGTTGCCTGCCCACAACCAATCGCGCCTATCAACGGCCTTCACCTTGTCGATCGAGGCCAGGGAAGGGGTGACGACCGGAATTTCGGCAGCCGACCGCGCGCGCACCATTGCTGTGGCCATCGACCCGGCCTCTGGTCCCCACGATCTTGCCACGCCCGGCCACGTGTTTCCGCTGATGGCGAAGGACGGCGGCGTTCTGGTGCGTGCAGGTCATACGGAAGCGGCGGTGGATGTGGCCAAACTCGCCGGGCTTATTCCCGCAGGTGTAATCTGCGAGATCATGAACGATGACGGGTCGATGGCGCGGATGCCCGACTTGATCAAGTTCGCGCAGTATCACGGCATTAAGATTGCGACCATTGCCGATTTAATTGCCTACCGCCGGACGAAAGAACGGTTGGTGCGCATGGAAGCCGAAGCGCCGTTCAGATCGGAGCTTGGGGGGCAATGGTTGTCCCGTGTGTACAAGGACAACATCACGGGCGACGAACTCCTCGTGCTGATCAAAGGTAAGGTGGACGGACCGGAGCCGGCGATGGTGCGGATGCATCATTTCAATTTGCTCCCTGACGTGCTTGCGGATTCCCAATCGGAACGCACCGGGGAAATGCAAGGCGCCATGCATATGATTTCCGACTATGGCCGCGGTGTGATTGTTTTTTTCCGCGAGGCTCCGGGCGGCCTGACAGAGCGTATTCGCGCCAAAGCGCGGGGCGAAGAGCACACAAAACGCCTTATGGATTACGGCGTCGGCGCGCAGATCCTGGTCGATCTGGGCGTGCAGAACATGATTTTGCTGACAAATACGTCGAAGGTGATTGTGGGTCTGGAAGGCTATGGCCTGAAGGTGGCCGAACAACGAGCGATCGTCCAGAATAAGTGAGGCGCACCGCTGTTGCGAACTTCCATACACATGTTTTCGGGCGATTAGGTTTGGTCGGATCGAGTAGATGACGTTCTCGGAGAGCGAATTTAGCGCCTAAAGAACCAGGTTAAGACCGGGCGGTAATCGCAAGGACTCCTGATTGATAGCGGCTTGAAACTGTGGTGGGCGTGCTGTTTCATGAGGACTTGCGGTCCTCTTAGTTGGACCCACAGGTTTCGACACAACTGAATTGGGATGACGGTCATGTCGCTCTCTCCGCTGTTTGCCGCGCCGGTGCATATTCAAATTCACGCCTTGGCGGCGATGGCGGCATTCATATTGGGCATGGTCCAAATTCTCGGCCCGAAGGGATCAGGACCGCACAAGGTCATTGGCTCTATGTGGGTGGTGTTGATGGTCGCGGTGGTCGCGACATCAGCCTTTATCGGCAATAATATTGGCCCGAGCGATCCGTTATTCGGCCACTTTGGATTTATCCATCTGTTCACCGTCCTCGGAATTTACGCGATCACTACGGGTGTATTGCTCATTGTAAGGGGCGGGCCGACTTTGAAGGGCCACGGCAGAGAGTTCGTTGGATTATTTATCGGCGGACTAATTATTGCCGGGGCGCTGGCGTTCTTGCCCGGTCGCACTATGCACAATGTCGTTTTCGGCGGGTAGTCGCGGCGAGAGTGGTTTCGAGCCTGCGGCTCTCAATGTTGCTTAAATTGCGCCACGCCCGCGACATAATCACTGACTACCTTTCTCCTATGTAATTGCCTGTTGCGCCTTTAGCGATGGGCAGATTGGAGAAAGGATAAGACGATGAAAAGCGGTTGGGTTTACGGATTGGCGGTGTGCCTGATGATGCCTTCAGTGCTGGCAAGTGCACAAGAAACGAGCGCCCAAGAAGCGGTAGGCAAAAGCGAGCAAGCGCGCATACATTTCGTCAATCGCGGCGCGATCAGAGACTGGCAGCCGGACGGTGAGCGCGGATTGTGGATCAGAGCCAATCACCGGCAATGGTACTATGCCGACTTGAGTTTCAGGTGTAACGGCCTGGATTTCGTGAACTCGATAGGGTTCGATACCGGCCCCGTTGGAAGTTTTGATAAGTTCAGTACCGTGCTGGTCGACGGCCAAAGGTGTCCAGTGGCCTCGGTGGTCAAAAGCGAACCGCCGCCGAAGGCATAACGGACGGGTACTTTTGAGGAAACGTTTCTC
>JAUIGX010000090.1 GCA_030432435.1 Alphaproteobacteria bacterium | reverse complement strand
AGGGTAAGCCACGCAGCGAAGCCGATACATTGGGCATGGCCGCGTTGGAGCGAGTGGGACTTGCCGACAAAGCCAAAGCCTACCCGGCGGCACTTTCAGGCGGCCAGCAACAACGCGCCGCCATCGCGCGGGCCATAGTCCTGGAACCGAATCTACTTCTGTTTGACGAGCCGACGAGCGCGCTTGATCCGGAAACGGTCGGCGAGGTTCTGAAAGTGATGCAAGAACTTCGCGAGTCCGGGATGACCATGCTTGTTGTGACCCACGAAATGGGTTTTGCCCGCGCGGCGGCGAACCGGGTGATCTTTATGGATGCGGGCTCTATCGTAGAAGAAGGCCCTCCGGAAGAGGTCTTCGGCGCGCCGAAGCACGAACGTACCCGAGCTTTCTTGGCGCGTTACACCGGCGGGGCGTGATGGAAAGCCTCGATCTCTTTTTACAGACCTTCTTTAACTTAGAGATCGCCGCACGTTATTGGCCTGACATTCTTAGCGGCGCCGGAATCACAATCGGGTTAAGCATTGTTGTTGCGATAACCGGCCTCGCACTCGGACTTGCTCTGGCGCTCCTGCGCGCGCTGCAGCGTACTTGGCTTTCTTTGCCGATCATCGCCTTCGTCGATGTGATGCGGGCCTTGCCCCCCCTTGTAATCCTCATCATTTTCTTTTTCGCCTTTCCGCTGATCGGGATTTCCATGTCGGCCTTCACCGCGACGTGGCTTTCTCTTTCACTCGTGCTGGCAGCATATGCCGAGGAAAGTGTTTGGGGTGGCATTCTTAGTTTGCCCCGTGGTCAATCGGAAGCGGCTAGATCGACCGGTTTAACGTGGTGGCAAACCATGACGAGCGTGGTTTTACCGCAAGCGGTTCGCATCGCCTTGCCGCCGCTGACCAATCGCGTCATCTCCGTCAGCAAGAACGTGGCGCTTGGCTCGGTCGTTGCGTTGAGCGAGGTTTTGAACAATGCGCAGTCGGCGACCAGTAACGCCGGCAACCCGACCCCCCTGACGATGGCGGCTCTTGCTTACCTCGTGATCTTTATTCCGGTGATGTTCGGGGCGCGCCGCCTCGAAAACCGGTTGAAGTGGCAGGTGTAATATGGACGCGCTGCTGAACAATTTCTTCAACATAGAGATATTCCAGCAAGTTTTTCCTTTTTTGTTACGCGGACTGACGGTGACCATCGGCTTGTCCGCGCTTGTCATTCCTGTCGGACTCATTGGCGGCCTCGCCGTAGCCCTGCTTGCAACACAAAGTTCAAGCCGAACCGTGCGAACTCTCATTGCCGTCTATGTTGACGTGTTTCGTGCGCTGCCGCCGCTGGTGCTGTTGATTTTCATCTATTTCGGATTTCCGTTTTTGAACATCGATCTGCCCAAATTGATGGCCGTGGCATTGGGCTTCCTACTGAACAATGCTGCCTACTATGGCGAAATCTTCAGGGCGGGTCTGCAGAGCGTACCGCGAGGCCAGATGGAGGCTGCAAGATCGACGGGCCTTACGCGCCGTCAAGCCCTGGTTCACGTCATCGTCCCGCTGGCCGTGCGCAATGTACTCCCCGACCTGCTTAGCAACAGCATTGAGGTGGTCAAGCTGACGACATTGGCGAGTGTTGTAGCGCTGCCGGAATTGTTGCGGGTTGCGCGTGACGCACAAGCGCTTCTGTACAACCCCTCTCCCATTGTTCTAGCTGCGCTGATTTATCTTGCCGTACTGTGGCCGCTTGTAAGATTGCTGAGCCGACTAGAGCATAAGAATATGATGGTAAAATAACGCCTTTGATCGGCGCCGCTTTAAGGCTGGAAGGACGTTGGATAAGCGAACAATCCGGCCGCACCTCCTGTATGCAAAAACACGACGTCAGAGTCTTTCGCGAAGAAACCAGCGCGGATGAGCTGAATGAACCCGTCCATCGCCTTTCCGCTGTAAACTGGGTCGAGCAGAATACCCTCAAACTGAGCAAGTATCTTCACGGCTTCAATCATGCCCTCGGTCGGCAATCCATAGCCCGGCCCGACATAGTCCGTATTCGCAACAACGCTCTCTCGTTTCACAATTCCAGGAAGGTCCATGTAAGCAACAGTGCGCTCGGCTAAATCAAAGACGGCATTTTCTTGCTTCTCCTTCGGGGCGCGCACACCGATGCCAAGCACTGGAACGGTGCAGTTCATGGCCGCCATACCTGCAACCAGTCCCGCGTGTGTTCCCGCGCTGCCTGTAGCCGTAACGAGGTGAGCGATCTTGAGACCCAGGTCATTAGCCTGGGAAATCAACTCAAAGGCTGCGTTGACATAACCAAGCGCCCCAACCGGATTGGATCCGCCCCCGGGGATAACGTAGGGCTTCTTTCCTTGTATCTTTAGAATGTCTGCAACCTTTTCCATCTCGGCGTTCATGTCGGAACCGCCAACGCAAGTGGTAATGGTCGCGCCGAAGATAACGTCAAGCAGCACATTCCCGTTAGATTGATAGGCCGCGTCTGAAAAACCTGTCCGGTCCTCTAAAACGATGTGACAGTCCAGACCAAGCTTCGCCGCGGCGGCGGCTGTTTGCCGCGCGTGGTTCGACTGAGTCGCACCTTGGGTGATAACGGCATCTGAGCCCGACTCAATGGCATCGGCCATCAAAAACTCGAGTTTACGGGTCTTGTTTCCGCCAGTCCCTAGACCGGTACAATCATCTCTTTTGACCCAGAGTCTTGGACCTCCGAGGTATTCCGTAAGCCTAGGCATGGGCTCCAATGGGGTAGGAAGGTGTGCCAATCGAACACGTGGAAATCTGGTTAACTGCATGACGAGTTTTCTAATCTTTTCAAGTTCATCAAAAGGCAACGGCTCGAATGCGCATGGCGCGAGGCTTTATTGCCCGCCTGCGACTAAGCCTACATAGTCACACAACTTAGTATCAACGATTCTAAAGCCAAACGCTAAAGTGACTCCGGCAATTCCAGACGCAACATGCAGCCCAAACAGGCGTACTGACTTGCTCAACAAACCTGAAAAGTTAACGGCGGGGTGCCCGGCGCCCCAGGGAAGAATGATCAAAATCCGCCTAATTTTCGCGGTCCGGGTCCTTAAGGGCTCCCCACTCCACCGCATTTGAACGTAGTCAAACAAGGGACGCCAGGACAAATCGCTCAGGCTTTGATGTCAAAGGGCTTTTGGCTAGAAACACCCGCGCCAATGTCGAGCCATGATGCACCCTTCGACTCATACAACGTGACTGTATAGCCTCCAAAGCGTCGGGTCGTATCGCGAACCGAGAATCCGATAACGCGCTGCGGACGCTCTGGCCCGTCGCTTAATGGCAATTGGACAACGTCTGAGTATACTTCCTGTCCAGTTGACGTCATCAGCGCTGATTTCGTCATATATCCGCAGGGATGACGGACGACCGTTTGGAAGTTGCCAAAACATTTCTTCTTAACCTCGCCGGCAAACAGGCCAAGAAAATCAGTGCCAAGAGGACGGTCGAATTTCCATCGATCTGCCAGTTCTGTGCCCATAAACTTTGTAACGACCCGCTCACCCTCAATAGCAACTATGTAGCAGCTCGGCAGAAACTTGGGATGCATATGTGCAGATAGATACTCAAAGCTGGGCATTAATTGAACGCCCCTTAAGGAGGCCCAGTACTCGATAAACCCGCAGGTATCGGAAGCCCAATGCTCATTGACGGTGTTTATAGTGTCAGTCGGCAAAGCTCCGGTTTTGCGGTTTGGTTTCGCGTTGTCGATGGCGCCCTCCATACCTTGACGGGACCCAACAGCCACCGACATGTTCAGCGTTGCGCAACTAATTTTCCACCAATTCTAACGTACCAGCCCGTCCGGCCAAGCCAAAGCTGGCCCACATTGATGTATAGATTATCTACCGGCGCTGTATAGAACGACAAAACCATTCCAAAGGCTTCTCGATGGCATTTCGTGAGACTATTTTTTGAAGAGCAGGACGCGCGCCAATTGAATCTGCGAAACACCAAGACGATACGCGTATGGAGGGGATTGGCGCGCTAGTACGCAACGCCAAGGGGCGAACCTCAGACCCACCGATTAAGGGTGTTGCGACCCGCCCGACCAGTGCGGGACTGATTTGAGAAAGAAAAATACCCTTCGAGTGATGCCGCGGTGATACACCACCGGCGGATTGGCAAAATCCAGAAAAGGCAAAGCCCGCTAACTCATTGAGTTAACGGGCTTTTTTGGTTGCGGGGACACGCAACTGTCTTAAATTGCTCCTGGAAACCCAAGTCCGGACGGCGCGTTAAGCACATAAGTCCGCGAACTCTCAAATAATTGGCAAACTCATCGGGTTATGGCCGGTAACACTGATTCGCCATAAAAGGCGAGACTCGCCAGGATCATTTGTCAGGCGCGTCAACGGCCCTTTATGCATTGTCGCTAGCGTATCCCAAGCAACAATATCTCCTTTTTTATAAGGATATTTTTGAACAAATTTCGGCTGAATAGCGTGGTCCTTTAACTCATCGAGAAGGCTTAACGCCGTTTGATCGTTCATACCCATAATTCCAAATGAACTACCCGCCACAGCATAGAGCGCTTTTCGACCGGTAACAGGATGCTTCATAACCAAAGGCTGATAAACGTTCGCCACCTTTCTCTTTTGTTCATCAGTCAGTCTTTCCGCGGAATAGGGTGAGTTCTCGTCCATATCTGCACGGTTGCCGTAATGATGTAGGACTTTAAGGCCATCGATCTCCTTCTTAAGACTTTCCGGCAATTCTTCGTAAGCCTTCGCCATATCCGAAATCTCGAGTTCTACTGGATCTGTTGGCGCTATAACAGAAAATGTGATGGTTGTGGAATTGGGCGGGTCTCGATAAGCAACATCAGTGTGCCAAAAGGACGCCCCCTCATGCACGCCGATTTGTCGACCATTTTTTGTCATATTGGACAGCGTAAGCACAGCGGGATAACCCGGTAGCCGCAAATGATCGAGAAAATGCGGCTCAGGCGCTCCGAACCATGAGCAAAATGTGTTGAACTGACCAACACTCAGTTCCTGACTAGGTATCACCATGAATTGATGACGGTAGAACGTTTCTAGCAACGCACTCATCACCTCGTGGTCATGGTCCGCAGTTGAAAAATCACAGATTTCAACGCCAAACGACCCGCTCAGTGGCTTATATCTTACCATGACTTTGCCGCCGACCTCCGCCCCCCAATGTCATCGAATTATTCAGACGGTTCCCAACTCTTTCATCCTACCAGCTTCAACGCATTAGGGATCGTTTCCTCGAAGCATAAACTTCTGTACACGTTTCCCCGCAGCTTCAGAGGTAAAGAGGTTTCCGTGCGAGTCGAATGCGGCTTGATGAAGTCGGTTCATTTGGCCCGCATAATTTCCATAGTGGCCAAAGGTGGTAATGACATCGCCGCCCTCGCGATTAACGAGTCGAACTAGGAAGTTTCCGATATCGGCAATCGCGATGATGCTCTGCTCAGGATCCGGCCACAGGCTGATATTTCCAACGGTACCTGCCCCCTGCGTATCCTTCAGATAGAAGTGCTCGGCTACAAAAGTTCCATCTTTTTCAAAAATTTGCATACGATTGTTATCGCGGTCACAGACATAGACCAATCCATCGCGTGCGACTTCTACGCAATGCACATTACGAAACTGCTGGGGGTGATCATCTCTCGGACCATCACGAGACACCGCATTGTCGGTAGGTGGCTTACCGTATGCCCCCCACATGCGCTTGAACTCACCGCTGTCGGCATCAAAAACGATGACGCGGTGATTTCCGTAGCCGTCCGCGATATAGGCCTCGTTTTCTGTTGGATCGACATATATATCAGCAGCGCCGGAAAGTTGTGTCGTATCGAGGCTTCCCTTGGAGGGGCCGGCATGGCCTATCTGCAGTAAAAACTTGCCGTCGCGCGTAAATTTCAAAACCATCCCGTCGGCGGGGGCGCCATCGTTTCTCTGGCGCGTGGCGCTTCCGCCAATCCAAACATTTCCCTTATGATCAACTGTAATTCCATGCTCGGTCGAGGGCCAATCATACCCCTCACCCGGCCCGCCCCAGGCCCGTACAATCTTACCGGAAGGATCAAATTCAATAACAGGTGGTGCAGCTACACAGCAAACCGAGCGAGGAGGCGTTGCCGCCGCTCCTAGTTCGTAAGACACCAGCGTTGATGGACGATGTACGATCCACACGTGATCCTGCTCATCGACCCATATGCCGCCAACTTCGCCTATGACCCAGTTGTTTGGCAACGGCAGCTGAGGCCAATCGGCATCCACCGCGTACTCGTGCCTGTCGTTCTTGCTATCTGCCGCGAAAGCGTCGGAAACTGTAAGGGCAAAAACAATCAACAAACCTGTCACTACACTCGATTTTACTCCTAAATACATCACGCCGCCTCCCACGCCTGATTTAATCATACCAACGTTATCGCTTTTGATTGCTCTAGGACTCATTGCGAACACGCCCCACAGCAACGGACCAATCATACAATTATTTCATTCAGAGCTTTCAAACGCAGATCCCAACACGCACGGAAAAGAAGAAAGCTAATTCACGCCGTCAAAATATTCGACTATGAGCCGCGCAACGCGGCCCATACCGTCTTCGGTTTCCGCGCGCGGGCCGGTTAAGTCCATATTGTAAAAAGAGATAATAATCGGCCCCGAGTTAGCATAGATTATGCCAACATCATTTGTGACGCCGCCGGTTTCGCCGGTTTTATGGCCAACAGGGACTTGAAGGTAGTGGGGAATTTTTAGCTCTCCGGATTTTTGCGCACGCAGAATTCGTGTCATTTCCTTGCAGCTTTCTTGCGAAGCAATTGTACCTTGCTCAATGCCCTCAAGAAGTAGGCCCATCTCTCGGGGCGTTGCCGCGCCGAACCAGCTTTGCTCATTGGACGCGAGTTCAGCTGCTATTCCAGTCATATCCACAGATGCGGAATCTTGGGCGATTTGCTCCCGTAAAATGGCTCTGCGCTCCTCAAGTTGAGAGTCCTTCTTTATCGTTGTGCAGCAAAGAGAGAATACGTCTTCGGGACTAAGTGAACTGTACTTTGAGTCAACAGCCACATACCTCTGGCGAAAAAACTCGTAGGTTGTCTGAGTTTGGTTCAGTACATTGAATCCAGATTGCCTAAGAAATTCGTTTACCTTGTCCTTTCCCCCAACTTTGGCGATCATCATATCGGTCGCCGTATTGTCGCTGGTAATGATCATCTCTGTAATTAAATCTCTGATTGTTGGGCTCAGTCCAACATCTTTGTATCTGAATATGCCGGACCCCCCACGCATGTCTGAAAGCTCAATTTTTACGCGGTCATCAAGGTTCAATTGCCCAGCATCTGCCATACGGTAGGCAAGCACCATAGTTGCGATTTTAATCGTACTCGCACTTTCAAAATGCTCATCTGCCAGAACGCCGGCCTCTTCCCCAAGCTTCAAATGTTTGATGTATATCCCAGACTTTGCGGGAAACCGCGAAAGCTCTGCCTCCAGAAGACGCGTTAAATTGGATTTTTCTGAGTCAGAGGTGTCCGCCCCACTCTGGGCAAAAGCAGGACTCGACAGTACTTGGACAAATAGCAACGCCGTAACTATCCGCGACATAATGGAATTCATTATCCCCTCTCCTCAAATAAGCAGTGAGCAAACTATAAGTGCATGGAATTTAAGGCCGTAAAAAGTCCACCACGTGCACAACAAGTAAGTCTACGCGTCACATCGATTTTAGGCTGACGCAGCTTCAGCAACGCTCGTAAGCAATGGCAAGCTTTTAGTAGCCTTTACTTCTGAAACAACAGGATAGTACACAACTGTCAGAATACCCGGGAGCTTGGAGAGTCGGCCATGTGCAAATTCTTTAAATGATTCAACATCCCTCGCAACAACTCTAAGAAAGAAATCAAAATCCCCTAGCACCACATGGCACTCTATGACTTCAGGGAAAGAACGAAGCGATCGAGACAACGAAGATATGTTCAAATTATCAATTCGATCAGCCTTCAGCTCGATAAAAAACTCGCTTCTGAAGCTAAGCTTTCTTGGGTCGAGAATGGCAACCGTCCTGAGGATGTAACCGTCACACCTTAACCTGTTAACGCGTCGACTGCAGGACGCTTGCGAAATCCCAACCTTTTGAGCCAAATCGCGCGTCGAAAGCGTGGCATCCTCCTGCAAAATATTCAGGATACTCACGTTGATCTGATCGAGTCCTACTCCCATTTAACGTCCACACTTCAACTCACTTTTAGTAAGCTCGCACCTCTACTGATCGGGTGCTTTCTCAAAGCCACCGGCATTAATATGTGCGAACATACGCATTGTCCCACTCTCTGCTGGAGCAAATACATATCTATTAGAGTCTCGAAATCCCGCTTCAGGAGGAAGTTCACCCTCTAGAACGAACGTACCGGGTCCGGACGGGTAATAAACACCGCGACCGTCGACAATCAGCCCTCCATCCCCACTAGATTTTACAATAATGCCTTCGCCTACATTCTCTTGAGATTGATTGGCTGGAATATAGTGATAGGTACCCACGTACTGGCTCACATCAACTTCCGCGTCTTTAGACATAGGAAGCGGCCCTAGAAAATATTCCAACACCATGGCGCGCACGCCACTGTGAGACAATTGAGGCAACACCGGCCCTTCAACCGGTTCAAGGGATGCTGCGGACTCTGTGAGGGCGTCCGCACCCGGCTCTCCGCCTCCACCCATCGTAACGAACACACCGACTTTTTTGTCGAGCATCATAATTTCCATGGATCGGAAATTGATGCTGCCGTAGTGCTCAATCACGGGTTCGCCATTATAGTCATATGTGAAGAACTGCATACCAAAGCCGCTAGCATCGGGATGATTCCCGCGCTTACGCGTGTGCATCAGCTTAAAGGTCTCCGGCTGCAAAAGAGCTGGCCCGCTACCTTGCCCCTCCATAATATGAGCTTTAATCCACTTCGCCATATCGGCGGCTGTAGAATTCATATCTCCAGCATAGGAAATATAGGGAGTAATCGCCGGATAGCGCAGTTCCACCGGCGACTGACCATCCACAAAAGAATACTGGGTCACAATATTCGGCGGTGCTTCAAGAGCATTAGTCAACGTCGTGTGAGTCATTCCGAGAGGCTGATAAATATTCTCCCGCAAATAGTTTTCCAAGGTTTGTCCGGTAATATCCTCCACCATGAAACCCAGCGTCGCGCTACACGGATTACAATAAAGCGACAACGTGCCCGGCTGGCGAACCACCGGCGGGGTATGCTCGGCGATATAGCTCGCAGATAGCAGCGGTGCGGGCCTTGCGGTTTCTGCATCCGACCAAATGGTGCGTACCGGTTCCAGGCCGCCCTGATGCGTCAGCATGTCCCAAATCGTGATTTCATCACCAAACGGATTTTCCAGTTGAACCCGCTTCAGATACTTGTTTACCGGGTCATCAAGAGACTCAATTTGACCTCGTTCCAAAAGCTGGGCGATCGCCGTTCCAAAAAACGTTTTTGTGAGCGAACCAATACGGAATTGAGATGTGTCAGGGTCTACCGGCTTTTTTTGTGCCCAGTCCGCGTAGCCATACCCTTTCTTAAATATAACCTCATCTCCATTTGTTACGGAGATAGCCAGCGCTGAAACCCGGCGTTCAGCAAGTACTTTTCCAAAGGTATTGTCCGCCCATTGCTCGATAGCCAACGGGTCTATCTGTCCTACCGAAGCTGCCGGACTCGTATTCTCGGCCTCTTGTTGGCCAGAATCACATGAGACTAGAACCGCACACAGGCACGTTATCGCAAGGCCGATGACTAGTTTTCTAATTACCGGCGGCGTAAACATCGCTGCATCAGGAATGAACTCAACACTCTTCAAGTACATTGCGTACTCCTTGGGCTGATATGGAATGCTCGCCTATTCGACCATCACACCGCGGCAACAGCGCTGACAGAGAGTATGTAGACGGAAATGTCGGAGGCACAATTGCCTCCGACTAGACCGCACCCTCACATTCTAAATCTAACGCCAGCACGGAACATCCGCCCCAAGCTGTCGTAGTAGAGCGGGTTAGACGGTGGCGTAGAGAATGCAACCCCACCCGGACCTTGCGCAACAAGAGCTGGATCTTTGTTCATAAGATTTCGGACATTCAAGTACGCGTCTACGCCAGCGCCATCCTGATCTATGTCTAATATTTTGTACGTCAGGGCTGCATCCAAATAAAGTGCGCCAGGAACGTGATTATCGTTGACCGTTCTATTCAGACTGGAAGAGTCAGGGCACGAAGCCGTGCACTCGATATTGGTGTTGGCATAAACGCCCGCACTAATTCCGCGTCCCGTCAAAGTCACGCGCACAGGATCGTTGGTATAGGTAGCCGACAACCTGTAGCGCCATTTTGGCGGACCGCTTCCACCATTGGCCCCAACCGTGTCGGTAGGCGGGCTACTGCCTGTATCTTCGTAGTTCTTAAGATAGCGCGTCGCCAGCACTCGGAAGGTTAAGTCGCCTTGCCAGCTAGAGACAAGGTTATCCAACGGCATATCATAGCTAGCCTCAATATCCAGCCCCCGTGCAATTTGCTTCACGAAGTTGGTCGGTTGAATTTTTACAATTGAGATTACGTTGTTTGCATCATATTCAAGATTATCACAGAAAATTTGTTCGCCGCGAAAGCAGCGATCAACCGTTTCTTGGCGGCCGACCGTTCCAATAGCATTGTTAATTTTGATGTTGTAGAAATCGACCGATGCGCTCAATCCTGGCGCCCACGAAGGCTGATAAATAGCGCCAACTCCTGTTGTGTCGGCCTTCTCCGGATTGAGGTTGATATTACCCGAAAGCAGTGATTGAACATCGGTAAGAACGTTGCCCCGGAAAGGGTCAACAATCACGTTTCCCGTGAAAATACCGGCCGCAAACAATTCCTGGCGATGCGGAGCCCTAATATCGCGCGAACGGGTAGCGCGGAATGTGATGTCATCAACGGGTGAATACGTCGCGCCAGCCTTCCAGGTCGTAACGTAACCGGAAGTGCTGTAACTCGTCATACGCACCGCGCCGTTGAACTCAAGAGACTTGGCCCAGGGCAAATCATTGGCAAGAGGGACGACGGTTTCCAGGAAACCCTCGGTGACGCTATACGAACCGAAGGTTGGTGCTTGATTGCCGACCCAGGACTGATTGGCAGCGTTTATAGCGCTTTCGATTCCGCCGCCGCTCTCTTTGCGGTGCTCCACGCCCATCGCCAACGAAACCGGCCCTGCCCAGGTTGAAAGCGGCTCTCCGGTGACCGTTCCGGCAATCACCTCTTGCTTATTGGTCTCGAAGGCATACGACCAGTCGGCTACGTAATCGATAGCAGACTCCGAGTTTACACCGGTACCAAAAACATTCCACGGCACACAACCATTGCCGGGATCTGTAAGGGTCGTCCGGCAAACGATAGCACCGTTCGAATCGCGAACAGCATCAATAGCGTTGTTGAATGGAGTTCTAATACGATCATAGAAACTCTTGCGGGCTCCCGCCTTGCCGTACTGGTAATAAACATCCCAGTTCCAACTACTATCGAATGCATCGAAGTTTCCGGTAGCACCGGCAACGTAACGCCTCACCGTCCGTTCGTTTTCACCTTGAATGGACTCCAGGTCGCTGCTGTAAGATCCCATCTGCAATGTTGTCAGGCCAAGCGTCTGCATCTGAGTTCGGATTTCATCGGGGATAAAAGCGTTGTCTCCCTGAATCGTAATATTTCCCGGACTAAAATGAGTGGCCGTCACGGTCCGGCTTTTATTAAACGCCCAATTCCATTCAGCGAACACCTCAATATCGTCAGTAACTTCATAGCTTAGACGCCCGAAAGCATTTTGCCGCGTAGCACTGGGGTCCAGACTGATAGTGTGGTGGACATCATTGGCACGCCAGTCACCGCCTTGCATCCACGGATCGCGACGTAGCGACCCATAGTTAAACTGATAAGGTTCGCCACCAGGTCCGAATGCAATTCCAGCAAGCGGGCCTGCGGTAATAATGCCTCCCGGCGTCTGATTGCTTGGCGCTGTTTGGGACAGCACGAGACGCTCGGGCAATCCGCTGCCGGGGGTATAGGCCGGATTGTTGATAACGTTCCAGCCTTGCTCGCACCAGTCTCTA
>JAUIGX010000089.1 GCA_030432435.1 Alphaproteobacteria bacterium | reverse complement strand
AACCGCATCGCGCACAGCCGACACCTCGGCCATCATCGCATCGTCGATGGTAAGGCGGCCCGCAGTATCGAACAGCACGACGTCAAAAACGCCCGTGCGCGCTTCACGAAGGCCCCGCTTCGCAATATCCAGCGGCTGCTCTCCGGCCACGATCGGCAAGGTGACAACCCCCACCTGCTTGCCAAGAATCGCGAGTTGTTCCTGCGCCGCCGGCCGGTAGGTGTCGAGCGACACCATCAGCACGCGCTTCTTATCTTTGCTTTGCAGGCGGTGGGCGATTTTAGCGGTCGTGGTCGTTTTACCCGAACCCTGCAGACCGACCATGAGAACGCCGACCGGCGCAGGCGCGGCAAGATCTAGGCCCTGAGGGGCATCCTCGCCGCCGAGCATGGCGACCAGTTCGTCGTTGACGATCTTGACGACCATCTGACCGGGCGTAACGGACTTGACCACCTGTTCGCCGACGGCCTGTTCGCTAACCTTGGCGATGAAGTCCTTCACCACCGGCAAAGCCACATCGGCTTCAAGTAGAGCGATGCGTACTTCGCGCATGGCTGCGCTCACATCTGCCTCGGACAACGCGCCGCGGCGAGTGAGCTTGCCGAGAACGGCGCCAAGCTTATCTGTTAAAGTATCAAACATCGGCTCTTGTCGTATCCAATTCGTGCTGTGTTCTCTCTGTCCTCGTGGGCCAAACGCGGTTCGCGCCAGTGCGCGTATATTCGCGGACTGGCGGACTCCCTTGGGAGCGGAAGGCCTTAGAACATCGTGATCATACCTCTCAACCCATCAAAAACGGCTGAGAAGCGGGCTGGGTGTACTGGGGGATAGATCAAGAGTCAAGGCAAGCGGCTCAGCAGACTTCGGCGCAATAACGCCGATTTCATCGCAAACCGTTCTATCCTTGGGGTTTTTTTCCGAGACTGCTAAAGACTGCCCTTTGGCCCCAATAATTGCGGATCTAGCCCATGTCACAACTTGTAGTGATCGGCACACCCTGCTTCGGTGGCGTCGTAACACACGGCTATACGACCTCGCTGCTCCAATTCGTCCTCCATGCCCAACAAAAAGATGTCGGCGTGGCCGTCAACTTCATTCCAAGCGATGCCCTTATCACCCGAGCGAGAAGCACTATTGTCGCCGGAGTCCTGGACAACCCCAAGGCGACACATCTTCTATTCATTGATGCTGACATTACCTTCGCGCCCGAACAAATCGAGCGGCTTCTCGCCTTCGACAAAGACGTAACGGCTGCCATGTATCCTGTGAAGTCCTTTGACTGGGCAAATATGCCCGCCCGTGCGCAAGCTGGCGAGCCTTTGCAACGGGCTGGCCTCGTGTATGCCGCCGAGCACTGCAAAGGAATTCACCTCAAAACCGAATCTGGGTTTGCCACGGCTGAATACGCGGCCACGGGCTGCCTGTTGATCAAACGGCATGTCCTGGAACAGATGATCAAAGCCTATCCGGAGACAAAGTTCGAGGCGGTGCACGGTTTTCCGGTGGAACGGCCGCCGACCAATAACCTGTATGCGTTGTTCGACTGCATCATCGATCCTGAGACAGGCCATTATCTCAGCGAGGATTATTCCTTTTGCAGGCGTTGGCGGCAGTTGGGCGGAGACATTTGGATCGATCTGGAGAGCAAGCTGACCCATGTCGGCCCCTATCCTTTTGAAGGAGACGCCACCCAGCGTTACGCGCCTCTGACAAAGACCGGGCTGGGTTCCAGGGCCTGACGAAAAACCTTCTTTGTTTTCAAATTGGTAGACAAAGCTGGTCGGGGCGGCCTCTGGACAGGTCAGAAACGCACACCTATAACCCGCGCATGATGGCCCAGGATAATGCTGGCGGCATTTCATTCCGCAAAATGCACGGCCTTGGCAACGATTTCGTTGTCCTGGACGCCCGTTCGGCTGCCCTGACGTTAACCCAGGATTCGGCCAAGGCCATTGCCGATCGCCGCACAGGCATTGGCTGCGACCAGATTCTGATTATCGAGCCCCCCCGGAACGGCGGTGATGCCTTCATGGCCATCCGAAACGCCGACGGCAGCGCGGTTGCCAGTTGCGGCAATGGCAGCCGCTGCGTGGCCCGTCTATTGCTCGACGAAACCGGCAAGAACGAAGTTGTGCTGGAGACCGGCGCCGGACCGGTGGTCGCCACGGCCCTGCCGGGCGGATTGATTGCCGTTGATATGGGCCCAGCTTATGACACTTGGCAGGATATTCCCCTGTCCCAAGACGTAGACACCTTACATCTGCCGATAAGTGAGGGGCCGCTCCATGACCCCGTCGGCGTCGGAGTCGGCAATCCGCACATGGTGTTCTTTGTTGATGATGCCGAAGCCGTTGATCTTTCTGCCCTGGGCCCGAAACTAGAACACCACGCTTTGTATCCCGAACGCACCAATGTAGAAGCCGTTCAACTTTTGGATAGAACACACCTGCGCATGCGGGTGTGGGAACGCGGCGTAGGCATCACTCACGCCTGCGGCACCGGCGCCTGTGCAACTTTGGTTGCGGCCGTTCGCCGCGGACTGACCGAGCGCAAAGCCGTCGTCACGCTCGATGGCGGCGATCTGGAAATTGAATGGCGCGCCGACGGGCACGTTATTATGGCCGGACCCGCGGTGGAAACATTCATCGGCACGATGGATCGGAGTTTGCTGTCGTGACCGCGATCAAACCCTCAGATCAAGGCCCGCGGGTGGTTAGCCTGGGATGCCGCCTGAACACTTACGAGTCTGAAGTAATGCGCGGGCACGCGCGCGCCGCCGGACTCAATGAAGCTGTGATCGTCAACACCTGCGCGGTCACCAAGGAAGCCGAGCGGCAAGGGCGGCAAACATTGCGCCGCCTGCGCCGGGAAAACCCGAACGCGCATATTGTTGCCACCGGTTGCGCCGTGCAACTCCACCCCGAGCGCTACGCCGCCATGCCCGAAGTCAACCGGGTTCTCGGCAACGAGCACAAGATGAAGGCCGAAAGCTTTCTACCCGAACTGGAAGATGCCGTTCTTGTCAGCGACATCATGGCCGTGCGCGAAACTGCGGAACACTTGGTGGAAGGCTTCGACGGCCGGGCGAGAGCTTTTGTTCAAGTCCAGCAAGGCTGCGATCACCGCTGCACGTTTTGCATTATTCCATTTGCCCGCGGCAATAACCGCAGCGTGCCTATGGGCCGCATTGCCCAGGAAGTGCGCGGGCTTGTGGACGCCGGATATAAAGAAGTTGTCGTTACCGGCGTAGACATCACCGGTTATGGCGGCGACTTGCCGGGCACGCCGAGCCTCGGCCAGATGCTGCGCCGTGTTCTGATGGCAGTGCCGGACCTGCCGCGTCTGCGCCTGTCCTCCCTAGACCCGGCAGAGGTCGATGAAGACCTGCTGCGCCTCATTGCCGATGAACCGCGCGTGCTGCCGCATTTCCACATATCGGCCCAGGCCGGCGACGATATGATTCTGAAACGCATGAAACGCCGGCATTTGCGGGCCGACATTCTGTCTTTCTGCGAGCGCGTGCGTGCATTGCGACCGGACGCGGTATTCGGAGCCGACCTGATCGCCGGTTTTCCAACGGAGACCGAGACAATGTTCGAAAACACCCTGGACCTTGTCGATGATGCAGGTCTGACATACCTGCATGTGTTTCCGTATTCCATCCGGACCGGCACACCCGCAGCCAACATGCCCCAAGTCGACGGCGCGAAAATTAAGACTCGCGCCACGCGGCTCCGGCAAAAAGGAGAGGCCGCGTTAAGCGCCTTTCTCCGCACACGTATCGGAATGGTTAGCGAAGTATTGATGGAACGCCCTGATCTGGGACGCTGCACACATTTTGCGCCGGTCACTTTCAATACCCCGGGGGAAGCGGGCAGCGTCGTAACCGCCCGCCTCACCGGATCGACCAATCAAACTCTGACCGGTGAAATTATTTCCTGATGTCTACATTGCGAGATCACTTACCGCGCAACGAACCGGCAAAGTCGTCCGGATGGTTTGCACGTCTTACTCAGGGCCTAAGCAAATCTTCTTCGCGATTGGTCAGCGGCATTTCCGATATTGTCACCAAGCGCAAATTGGATGACGGCGTCCTTACTGAACTCGAAGACCTGCTTATAACCGCCGACCTCGGTGGGGCCACTGCCGCGAAGCTGACCGCGACGCTGGCTGCGAGCCGCTTTGGCAAGGAAGTGTCGGGTGAAGAAATACGCGAGGCGTTGGCAACGGAGATCACAAAGACCCTTGAGCCTGTCACTCTGCCTTTGTCGATTGACCCGGCGCACAAACCTTTTGTTGTGCTGATGATCGGCGTCAACGGAGCAGGCAAGACCACCACCATTGGGAAGCTGGCGCAGAACTTTCGGCGCGAAGGGCTCAGCGTATCCCTGGCAGCCGGCGACACCTTTCGCGCCGCCGCCGTCGAACAGCTAAAAGTCTGGGGCCAACGCACTGGTAGCCCGGTGATGGCCCGGGAAACCGGCGCGGATGCAGCCGGCCTTGCTTTTGAAGCCCTGACCGAAGCACGTAAACGCGGCGACGATGTATTGCTGGTGGACACAGCCGGGCGCCTGCAGAACAAAGGCGCGCTTATGGAAGAGCTGCAGAAAATTGTCCGGGTTATCAAGAAAGTCGATCCTGCCGCCCCCCATGCGACCCTATTGGTTTTAGACGCGACTGTCGGGCAAAATGCTCATTCTCAAGTCGAGGTGTTTAAAGAAACTGCCGGCGTTACGGGTTTGGTGATGACAAAACTGGACGGCACGGCCAAAGGCGGCGTCGTGGTGGCCTTGGCAGAGAAATTCAAGTTGCCCGTACACTATGTCGGTGTTGGCGAGGGTGCCGATGACCTGCGACCCTTTACCGCACGCAGCTTCGCCCGCGGGCTCATGGGCCTGGAAGATTAAAGAAAAATCACTGTCACTTTACAGGCCTAGCTGATCGAGCCAGCCCGCAAAACATAACCGACCGCTGCGCTCGAGATCAGCGGCATATCGCTGCGTATCGGACCGCAGTTGCGGCACATTGGTGCCAGACGCCGCGCCGATCTCAACGGCATGACCGACAAACCATTTTTCAAGATCACGCGCCCGAACCTCTGGGTGACATTGAAAGGCTAAAGTGCCGCGCCCCCAACTGAAAGATTGGTGGAGACACGCCTCGGTGCCGGCCAGCAAGACCGCACCATTCGGCAAATCAAACGAATCGCCATGCCAATGGAACATGAAGCACTGCTCCGCGCTCAGATGGCGCACCGGCGACGATTGAGCGGCCGCTGAAAGCAATAGCGGCTTCCAGCCTATTTCCTTCTCGCCCGCCGCGAACACCTTAGCTCCAAGCGCGCGCGCAATAAGCTGGGCGCCGAGACAAATGCCGAGAGTCGGTCGATCAGCCGCAAGACGCTGTTTGACCGCCGCGATTTCGGCGCTGAGAAAAGGGTAGGATTTTTCGTCGTTTGCGCCGATCGGCCCACCGAGAACAACCAGTAGATCCGACGCGAGCGGGTCGAAACGCGCCCAGTCTAAGGTAGCCGCCTCTACGTATTCGACAGCCCACTTACGCTCGCTGAAAATATCGTCGAGCGTTCCAAGGTCTTCAAAGGCGACGTGACGAATAGCAGTGACAGACGGCATATGCGTTGAGATCCGCTTATAAAGTTAAGCGACCTCCTCGACGGCACCGTGACAATGCTTGAACTTTTTACCGGACCCGCAGGGACACGCTTCGTTACGCGAAACCTTGCCCCACGATGAAGGATCATTCGGGTCACGTGCACCCGGATCGACCCGCGGCAACGAACGCTGCGCCGCTTCACGCGCCGACTTGCTCGCACCAATACTTTGCTGCGCATCTTCCTTAACTGTTTGCATCCGCGACGGTGTTTTGGGCGCCAAGTCTTCAGGGGCCGGTTCACGCCTGAGCTCGACACGAGACAGGACACCCGTAACGCGCTCGCGCAGTCCCGTCAGCAGAGCTTCGAACATATCAAATGATTCGCGCTGATATTCCAAAAGCGGCGTCTTTTGGCCGAAGGCCCGCAGATTGACCGCCTGCCGCAGCATATCGAGCTGCGCCAAGTGATCGCGCCAAGCCTGGTCAATCATCTGTAGCACGATGCTTTTTTCAACGCGGCGCATTACATCATTGCCGATCGCGGCGCGCTTCGCATCAATCTTGGCATTCGACGCTTCCATAATCCGGTCGCGAATTTCCTCGTCGGCAATGCCCTCTTCAGCCGCCCAGGCGGTGAGCGGTAAATCAAGGTCGAGCAAACGCAGACATTCCTCGTGTAACCCTGGAATATCCCATTGTTCGTGCATCGCGTTTTCGGGAATGAACTTGGCAATCAGTTCGTGAATGACGTCATGCCGCATGTCGGTGACGAGGTCAGAAACGTCCTCGGCCTGCATAACATCGCGGCGTTGATCAAAAATCACACGCCGCTGATCATTCATCACGTCATCGTATTGCAGCAATGTTTTGCGAATATCGAAGTTGCGCGCCTCGACTTTCTGCTGTGCCTTTTCGATAGCCTTGTTGACCCAGGGATGACTGATGGGCTCGCCCGGCCGCAGACCCAGACGTTGCAAGACCGAGTCCATGCGGTCGGAGCCGAAGATACGCATAAGGTCATCTTGCAACGACAGATAAAATTGCGATGCGCCGGGATCGCCCTGACGGCCCGAACGGCCCCGCAGCTGGTTGTCGATCCGGCGGCTTTCGTGCCGTTCAGTCGCCACAACGTAAAGGCCGCCCGCTTCAAGCGCGATGCGCTTCTTTTCTTTCACATCTTCGCGAATGGCGGCCTTTTCGTCCTCGGACAGAACGCGGTCCTTGGTCTTTTCTTCCTGATCAATCCGATAGTCCGCGTTACCGCCCAGCTGAATATCCGTGCCGCGTCCAGCCATATTGGTCGCGATGGTAATCGCCCCCGGCGTACCGGCCTGAGCAATAATGTAAGCCTCTTGCTCGTGATACTTGGCGTTCAGCACCTGCGGCTTGATCTTTTTCTTTTTGCGCAAGGTCTCGGCAAGGGTCTCAGATTTCTCAATAGAAACCGTGCCAACAAGAACCGGCTGATTGCGCGCGTGGCATTCGGCGATCAACTCGGCGATCGCGTCGTATTTTTCTTCGGCTGTGCGATAAACCTCATCATGCCCGTCAATACGTTTGCGCGGCACGTTCGGCGGCACCTCGATGACTTCGAGGCCGTAAATCTGTCCAAACTCTTCTTCTTCCGTCATGGCCGTCCCGGTCATGCCGGCCAGCTTGGGATACATGCGGAAATAGTTCTGGAACGTGATCGAGGCGAGGGTCTGGTTCTCGTTTTGAACGTCGACGCCCTCTTTGGCCTCAATCGCTTGATGCAGACCTTCCGACAGACGCCGCCCTTCCATGACGCGCCCGGTAAATTCATCGATCAATTGAACCCGGCCGTCCTTGACCAGGTACTGAACGTCACGGGTAAAAAGATGATGAGCCCGCAAAGCCTGATTGAGATGGTGAACCAGCGAGATGTTGTGCAGGTCGTACAGGGCACCCTCGGACAGAATACCGTGCTCCCGCAGCAACTCTTCAGCGTATTCGGTGCCTGCGTCGGTAAAGGTGATGGACCGCTGCTTTTCGTCTTTTTCGTAATGTTCTTCTTTGAGGCTCGGAATAATCTTGTCCACACGGTCATAAAGATCTGTGCGGTCCTGACCCTGGCCGGAGATGATCAGCGGCGTACGCGCTTCGTCGATAAGGATCGAGTCCACTTCATCGACAATCGCGTAGTTGAAGTCGCGATGGACCATATCTTCCATCGAGTACTTCATGTTGTCGCGCAGGTAATCGAATCCAAGTTCGTTATTCGTACTGTAGGTCACGTCACAGGCATAAGCCGCGCGGCGATCCACGTCGCTAAGGCCGCCTTGAATGCAGCCTACGGTAAGCCCGAGAAACCGGTATACCTGCCCCATCCACTCGGCGTCGCGCTTGGCCAGGTAGTCGTTCACCGTAACCACGTGAACGCCCTTGGCGGACAGGGCGTTCAAATAAACGGGTAGTGTGGCGACCAGCGTTTTACCTTCACCGGTCCCCATCTCCGAGATTTTGCCCCGGTGCAAAACAATGCCGCCCATGAGCTGCACATCGAAATGGCGCTGTCCAAGTGTTCGCTTTGCTGCTTCCCGAACGGTGGCAAAGGCATCCGGCAAGATGTCGTCTAGGGTTTCACCTGCGGCCAGCCGCTGGCGCAGCCAGGCGGTGCGGTCCCGCAGCGCCGAATCCTCCAGATCTTGTACCTCCGCCTCTTTGGCGTTGATGGCACTGACAATCGGGGCCAGTGATTTGATGAAACGGTCGTTGCTCGACCCAAAGAGGCGTTTGGCGATAGCGCCGATCATCGAGACCTCGGAGGAAAAAGGGGCACGCGGTCAGCGTGTGCCCGTCAGGGGGCTGCTTATGGCGAAACAGATAGAAGTCCGCCGGGGTGAAGTCAACGACACGGCCCGAAAAACACCGGAAATTCCACGCATTACATTGATATTTCTTCACTTTGGGCCCTGGAAACCTCACGTCCGAGTCCACGCGGCCTCCGGGGCGGACAGATTAGAGCCGCGCGAGCGCTTGTCGGCGAAAGTCGGGTATGCCATTGAAGCCTACTGATTTTTTTAACGCTCTGATTTAAGGCTCTCGCCGATGGCTCTTGCTGTCTCTCCCCTCGCTCCCACATCGTTTCCCACGCTTCCGGCCATAAAAGGCGTCCGGATCGCAAGCCATGCCGCCGGAATCCGTTACAAAGAGCGCACCGACGTTTTTCTAGCCGAACTCGCCCCCTCGACCACGGTCGGCGGGGTTTTGACCCAATCGCTGACCGCCGGCGCCCCGGTGGAGATATGCCGGACCCACCTTAAAAAGGGCCGGGCACGGGTTTTGGTCGTCAATTCGGGCAATTCCAACACTTTTACCGGGCGTAAGGGTGCTGCTGTCGTCGAGGCTACGGTAAATGCCGCAGCGCAAGCATTTAGCTGCGCCCCGGACGAAGTGTTCATATCGTCCACGGGCGTCATCGGCGAACCCCCACCGATGGACAAGCTGGTGGACGCGGTTCCGGCTGCACAGGCAAAACTGAGCGACGACGCCTGGGCAGACGCAGCCGCCGCGATCATGACCACCGACACCTTCCCCAAGGTGGCGACCCGCACAGCCAAAATCGACGGCGTCACGGTAACCCTCAACGGCATCTGCAAGGGCTCGGGGATGATCGCCCCGGACATGGCAACAATGCTTGCCTACATTTTCACGGACGCCGTGCTGAGCGCGCCAGTGGTGCAGGCGTTGCTGTCGGCTGCCGCAAATAAGAGCTTTAACTGCGTCACCGTGGACGGCGACACCTCCACCTCAGACACCACGCTGATGTTCGCCACCGGCCAGGCGGCCCACCGGCTGATCGCCGCACCGACCGACCCTAGGCTTCGGGACTTTGCCGAAAAACTCGACGACCTCGCCATTGATCTGGCCAAACAACTAGCGCGCGACGGCGAGGGGGCGACCAAATTTGTGGAGATTCGGCTAAAGGGCGCCGCCGACAACAAAGCAGCGCGGCGCATTGCCATGTCCATCGCCAACTCACCGCTGGTCAAGACCGCCATTGCCGGTGAAGACGCGAACTGGGGCCGGATCGTTATGGCCGTGGGCAAGGCCGGCGAACGGGCGAGCCGCGACAAACTTTCAATCGCCGTCGGCGGCGTGGTTATCGCCAAAAACGGCGAGCCCGTGGAAGGCTATGACGAGACTCCGGTGGTCACTCACATGAAGGGCCGCGAAATTCTGATCGACGTGGATGTCGGCATCGGCATCGGCGTCGCCACTGTCTGGACCTGCGATCTCACTCACGGCTACATCGATATCAATGGCTCCTACAGAACTTAACATCCCACCCTCCGCAGACAGCGAGGACGGTTGTTGGTCCGCCGATTTACCGGCGCCGCGCACCGGCTTACCTATTATTACCGTTGTGGCGGTCGCGCTGTTGGATGCGGATAACCGCATCCTTCTGGCACAGCGACCGGCAGGGAAGAAAATGGCCGGGTTGTGGGAGTTCCCCGGCGGCAAAATCGAGGCTGGAGAAACACCTGAAGTCGCTCTTGTGCGCGAACTTCACGAAGAACTGGGTGTTGATATTCGCACCAGCTGCCTCGCACCCCTGGCGTTCGCCTCCCACTCCTATGACGACTTTCATCTTTTAATGCCGCTTTATGTGTGCCGCCAATGGCGCGGCAAACTCATCGCCAAAGAAGGACAGGAGCTGGCCTGGGTCAGGGCCGAGAGGCTCCGAGACTACCCCATGCCCCCTGCGGACGAGCCCCTCATTCCGATCCTTCGAGACTGGCTTTAAGACACGCTCCTTAAGACAAGCGGTCTCCTGCCGTTGATCCCGCGCCCAGGCGCCCTTAGACTCTAGCGCCGTACTGCAAGAGTGGAATGTTCATGAGCGCTGCACCAACCGCCTGCCTGCTTATTATCGGCGATGAGATCCTTTCCGGGCGCACGCAAGATGCCAACCTGAAATTTATCGGTGGGCGCATGGCCGAGATGGGGATTCGCCTTCAGGAAGCCCGCGTCATCCCCGACGTGCCCGACGCCATCGTAGAAGCCATAAATACTTGTCGCGCGCGCTACACCTACATTTTCACAACCGGCGGCATTGGGCCGACTCACGACGACATCACCACCACCTGCGTCGCCAAGGCCTTTGGCCGGAATGTGGTGCGCGATCCCGAAGCCGTCAAAACGCTCATGGCGTACTACGGCGAGCGCGCCAACGACGCCCGCTTAAAAATGACCGAAGTGCCCGATGGCCCGGACGTGGAGTTGATCAATAACCGCGTCACTGCAGCGCCCGGCTACCGAATCGAGAACGTCTATGTGCTGGCCGGAATTCCCAACATCGCCCAGGCGATGTTCGAAGCGGTTGCGCCAACGTTGCAGGGCGGCGACCCGGTGCACTCAAGCCATGTCGATGCCTTTGTGCGCGAAAGCGAGATTGCCGCCGAACTCTCAGCGATTCAACTCAGGTATCCACAGGTAAGCATCGGCAGCTATCCATCCTTGCGGGATGATAAATTCTGCACCAGCGTTGTCGCACGGTCCACGGACCAGGGCGCGATCAGCGCCGTACTGAACGAGGTGGCGGATGCCATGCGTCTTAAAGGCGCCGAGCCGACACGTCCGCCGTTAGGGTGAAGATTTGGGCGCGATGCCCTCTTCTGCAAAACCGCAGGTGCGCAAGGCTTCAAGCATATGCTCAGGCGGCGGCGCGATAATCTCAATGGGTTTTCGGCTCGGATAAAGCGGCAAGGAAATCGCACGCGCATGAAGCATCAGCGTTTCGCCGGGACGCGGCGGCGTCTTGCCATAGACGTGATCGCCGACAATCGGACATCCAAGTGCCGCGCTATGCACCCGCAACTGATGCGTACGACCCGTGTGAGGCTGGAATTCCAACCAAGTTTTAATCCCGCCCGGGCCTTTGAAGACACCGCGTACTTTGTACTCCGTCACGGCTTCCTGGCCTGATCGGTCGCCTTTCATTTTCCAGCCCGGACCACGCCCGATTTTCTTAAGAGCGAGTTCAATCCGGCCTTCATTGCGCTTCGGCGCCCCGTGAACAATCGCCCAGTAGGTTTTACGCACACGCCCGCCGGCAAACATCTTGCTGAGTTTTTGCAGCGCCTTGCGGTGCCGCCCAAGTATCAGACAGCCGGAGGTGTCGCGGTCCAAACGGTGTCCAAGAGACGGCGCGCGCGGCAATCCAAAGGTCAGATGCACAAAGGACTCTTCGAGATTTGCCCCGCCGCCAAATCCGGCATGCACCGGCAGGCCACTCGGTTTATTGAGCGCGATCACCAAACTGTCGCGATAAAGCACGCGGGCTTGGATGTCCTCTGCGGACAATGGTGTAGTGGCTGGGTTCGGCATAAACTCTGTGCTGCCCTATGCCCCGCCTTTAATCAAGCTACATAGAGGCTAGGCACGCCCACAATCTCCTTGGGCGCACATAACAATGACGCACAAATCGGACGATTTGTCGTTTGTCGGGCCGGGCGCGATGTGTATAACCCCTGGGTCCACGCGCACCAGACTTGAAAACATTTCCGTGTTTTCAACAACCTGCTTTAGGGTGCACGCGCGCTCGGACCCGTGCCCGCTTGGCGGAATTTGGTAGACGCAACGGACTTAAAATCCGTTGACCCGAAAGGGTCGTGCCGGTTCAAGTCCGGCAGCGGGCACCAACCTTTCTCTACCTAATAATCGAGATGCCGAACCGCAGGCGGGTTTCGCTTTGATCATA
>JAUIGX010000088.1 GCA_030432435.1 Alphaproteobacteria bacterium | reverse complement strand
CACCGTAGTATCGAGACAGAGTCTCGGGGGTCAGAACTTCGCGCGGTGCGCCGTCGGCAACGACACGCCCTTCGGCCATAAGTACGAGCCGATCACAGAAGCGTGCCGCAAGAGTGAGATCGTGCATTACCACAACGACCGTGCGGCCCGAATGCGCTAACTTCTGAAATATCTGAAGAACCTGCAGGCGGTGCGCCGGATCAAGCCCCGACACCGGCTCGTCGGCCAGCAAAATCGACGGCACACCCGCAAGCAACCGGGCGATCAGCACCCGAGTCAACTCGCCGCCGGACAAACCGGTGACGGCCCGGTTCGCCAAATGAACAACGTCGGCATCGACAAGCGCGCGCCGAACTATTTCTGCGTCTTCGAGGCCGGGCGTATCCCAGGGGCCAAGATGCGGCAGACGACCGAGGGCAACAAGCCGCTCGACCGTCAAGGGCCAGAGCACCGAACGGTCCTGAGCCAAATACCCCAGAGCGCGCGCACGAACCGCACGCGGCCAGCTACTTGATGGCTTGCCGTCGAGCCGCACCTCGCCAGATTCAAGCGGCGTGAGCCCGGCAACGGCGCGCAGCAAAGTCGTTTTACCGGCACCGTTCGCACCAATAAGCCCGACAAGCACTCCTGGCGCGAGGTCCAAGGATACGTTCGAGACCACATCGCTACTGTCGTAGCGGACCGTGAGATTCTCGACATGAAGCTTAGAAGGCATGATCTGGGTCATGGCCGCGTCCGCCGTAACACCACGAGCAGATGCAGAAAGAACGGCGCGCCGATCAAGGCGGTGACGACCCCGACTTTCAGCTCAAGCGATGTAGAGATTGCGCGCACACCTATATCAGCCGCCAGCATCAGTGCCGCCCCGCCGAGTGTGCTGGGCAGCAGTAGCCGGCCGGGGCGATACCCGACCAAGGGGCGCAGAATATGCGGCACGACCAAACCGACAAAGCTGACGACACCGGTGACAGCGACCGCCGCACCGACACAGAAGGCCGTGCCGACAATTGCACGCAGTTTCACCGACAATAGATTGAAGCCCATGGTCGCAGCGGTGTCTTCGCCCAACGTTAAAGCTTCAAGAGCGCGGCTCGTGGAGATCAACAGACCCCAACCTATAATCATCAGCGGCGCTGACATATAGACGTGGTCGAGTGTACGGTCCGCAAACGAGCCCAGTATCCAAAAAACAATCTCGAGCGCGGCATACGGGCTTGGCGCAAAATTAAGCGCCAGAGATGTGAGCGCAGCGGTGAGGCTGTTGATGGCGACCCCGGCAAGGATCAACGTCAGCGTATCCTGTGAACGGCCGCCGAGAACAAGAAGAAGCGCTGTGGCAATTAAAGTACCGGCCATACCACCGAAGGGCAGCAGATAGGACATCCCGCCGACGCCGAAATAAAAGACGGTAACGGCTCCAAGGGCGGCAGAACTGGATGCACCCAGCAGGGCGGGTTCAGCTAACGGATTGCGCAGCAACCCCTGCAGCACCGCCCCAGAAAGACCGAGGGAAGCGCCCACCAGAACAGCAAGCAGCGTACGCGGCAAGCGAACCTGACTGAGAATCAGCCAAGCTGTTTCAGGGTCTTGTTGCCACAATGAAAAAAGATCCCCCAAGCCGCCGGTGACTGTACCGCGCCCGGTGAACAAGGACAGGACGACAAGGGCGAGCAGAAGCGCCGTAAGGCCCCCCATAAGCACAACGGGATTAATTTCGCGGCGACTCCGGCGGGCGCCAATTGCAGTTACCGCTGTTCCCCCGTTCATCACCAGGCCCCACTTTGCTGCAAAGCTTTTGCCATCGATTCCGCAGCTTCGGCGATCAGCGGCGTCCCGCAGGTAAACAATCGACCCGGCACAGACACCGGCGCCTTTCCATTCAACATGACCCGCAGCGCCGGGTGCTGCATGGACATGCTGGCAATCGAGGGAACCCCCGTCCGGTACAAAAGATGCACGATGATCTCGGGCTTTACCGCCAGCATGCTTTCCAGCGGCACCTGACCGTAAGCATCGATTCCTAATTCGGGGGCCTTATTGATGAGACCGCTGAGTGTCATAACGTCATCCGCCAGGCCGGGGCGGCCCACAGTAAACCCGTTTGCATCATAAATAATGGCCGAGCGGCGCGGACGATCGCGTGCTTCAGCCGCGACGGCCTCCAGCCGCCTGTCCATATCGGCCAGCAAGGCTGCCGCACGCTCGGGCTGTCCGACCGCTTCGCCAACCTGAGTAAAAGTTTCGTGGATGCCCGCGATCGTGTCGGGACTATCCACTTCGACCACCTTGTATCCCAATCGCCGCAACATCGCCTTGGCAAAGCTTGTGGTATATCGGCCTGCAAGAACGAGGTCGGGTTTTGCCGCAATAATTTCTTCGGCTAGACCGTGGTTAACCGGAATACCTTCGGCCATATCCGCAAGAGGTGATTCGGCCGGGTCGGCGCCGAGGAAGCTAACGGACACCATGCGGTCCGGCCCTGCAAGCATCAAGGCCATCTGGTCGGTACAAAGATTCATGGACACGATGCGCTTTGGACCCTCGGCCATAGCGGACGACGCCGCAAACAGCAGAAGAGCTAGTACACCTCGTGCCCATGAACGCGTCACGTCAGCTTAACCCCCCAGGCGGACCCGCAGCCCAGCATAGGCTCCGATTCCCATGGTGTTATAGGAAAAGACCTCCTGATAACGCTCATCAAGCAGGTTTTCGATACGGCCGAAGACCTCGATGCGGTCGGTTACATCATACGATGCCGAGGCCGTGACCAATAGGTAGTCGTCGAGGGTCGCCATGCCCGATGGAATAGTCGGGGTAAACACGACATCTTCGCTTTCGCCGTTGTAGTCCAAACTAAGACCCACGTTTGCTCGCCCTGCCATGAAGCGATAGAAGCCGGATAGGCTCGCTATGTGTTTAGGCCGGCGGACTTCTTGCAATCCTGCATCATCTTTCGCCGCTGTATAGGTATAGCTGGCCGCAAAGTTGAGCGCATCTGTTGGAGCGTAGCGCCCGGACACCTCAACCCCTTCGCGCGTGCTTTTACCGATCCGGTTACGGGCGGTGAAAGGGAACACACCGAAGTCGGTATAAATCTCATCGGTCAGGTCCGCCGAGAAGTAGGTCAGCGACAAGGACGCACGATCGTCGTTGAAGACAACATCCGCGCCGATATCCCACCCTTCGGACTTTTCGGGTGTGAGATTGGAATTACCGACAAAGCTTGTCGGGTCAAACCCGAACAACTCGAAGAATCCGGGTTTGGAAACGCCGGTGCCGTAGCTAGCCCTGAGCTTTAAACCCGTGTCTGGAACTTGCCAGGCCGCCGAAGCGCGATATGTGGTGTCGTTCTTGAAAAGATCATTGTCGTCATAGCGCAGCGCGCCGGACAGAAAGACCTGATTTGCGATATCCATCCGGTACTCGGCAACATACCCAACGTCTTGAGTCGACTTGCGGTGATTCTGCGGGCCGGGAAATGCGCTGCGGTTCTCAAACGTTTCATCTTTGAACTGGATATAACCGGTCAGGGTATGGGCAACGTCGCTACCTTCCGGCGCCAGAGTCAGATTAGTCTGATATGACAAATCGATTTTTTGGCCATAGGAGCCGAATGAGAATGCGCCACCGGAGAAACTATTCTTCGTCACGTCCGTAAGAGCAGCCGCCGCGATGTGCTCCCAGGCACCGTCAAATAGCGCAAGAGTGCCCGTGGCCTTTCCGTAAAAAGATTCGGACTTCTGCGTATCATCTGAATCGATAACCAGACCTTCGGTGGGCGAACCAAAGCCGAAATCCTGACTATCACTTTCCACAAAGGCGTCCACATAGCGCAGCGCTGCCGACACTTTGAAAAGATCGTTCAGATCGGCACGAGCACTGGTGTTGAGGGTGAGGTTGTGGTGCCCATCCTTCTCAGCCCCGCCGATGGCCTGGGATATTCCCGCGCTGTCCAAATAGCTGACCGAGCCGGAGACCCCATACCCTTGTCCGCCGCCGCTGGCCGAAGCCGATAGGTTGTAAGTGCCAAACGACCCGCCTTCGGCCTTCGCCTGATAGACCGGCGGACCCTCGCCCTGCGTGGTAACGATATTGATCACGCCGCCGATGGCTTGCGCGCCGTAAAGCGCGCTTTGCGGACCGCGCAGCACTTCGATACGCTCAACCCCGTCCGTCAACAAGTTCGCAAAATCGAACTCGCCGCCGGTAACAGGATCGCCCACTTCAACGCCGTTGATCAGCACCAAAGTATGATTGGCCTCGGCCCCGCGCAGACGCACTTGTGTTTGCGCGCCTAACTGGCCGGACCGATTGACCGATACACCGGGCAGTTCGCGCAATAGGTCGGAAACCTCAAACCGCGGACGCGCCGCGATGTCGTCAGCAGTGAAGATATCGATCGCACTGCCAACTGATTTTAACGGCTGATTCGTCCGGCTAGCGGTAATAACAATTTCTTCAAGGGATAAAACGGGGCTGCCGTCCGCAGCCATGGCTAAAGCGGCGGGGGTAAGTAAAGTCGTTGTAATCAAGGTTGCACGCATCAATGTGCGTGCCGGTGAACAGAACATGTCCATCTCCTTCAAGGCGCCGCCAGCCGCACAGGCGTAGCACGGCGCCGGTTGTGACAATGACGAATGGACATGCGGAAAAGATGCGGGCCCAATCCGTCGCGATGTGCGAAACGCGCGTCACCGCGAACAGATTGGCCGTACCACTGGCTCACCCCGGCCAATGGATAGGTGACGCTCGCGACGGCAGGTCTCCTGACTTGCGGGTCTATGCGGCCTATCCGCCTTCCCAGATCCCGTTGCGGGGTCCCAGTGGCTTTGTTGGATAGGCTGCTCACCGCTGACAGTTGCGGGGGCAGTTCCGGATTTAAACCGGATTCCCTATTAGCCGCAGCGCTCTTTCGAGCGCCTTGGCACCGTTGCTGCGGGTTTGGTAATCCTCGACTTAGGGTGTGTCAATGGCCGGCTGGTTTATTCGGCCGAGGGCTTGCGAAAGATAATTAAATGTTGCCACGGCAGACTAGTGCTGTCTGTGCTGACCCATTCGAGACCGACAGCAGCCATTTCCAGCTTTGCCTGAGCTTCGGTCATTTTGTGAAGTTCCTTGATCGGTACCGAAGCATCCTCGGCCCGATACTCGACCAAAGCCAAGTGCCCGCCGGGCTTCAAACTCTTATACATCGCCTGACCCATTTCCCGGGGCAGAGAAAATTCGTGGTAGGCATCCACCAGCAGCATGAGGTCGATGGTGTTTTCCTTCAATTTCGGACCGGCCGTACTGCCGTGGACGGGGATGACATTATCGCCCTCGCCGGTCGCGATTTTGTCTTTGATGAGAGCTAGCATTTCCTCTTGGATGTCCACCGCGAAGACATACCCTTTGGGCACGCGTTTGCTTAAACGAAACGAAAAGTACCCCGAACCGGCGCCGATATCTGCCACGTAGTCGGTTGGCTTGATATCCAGAAGTTCAACCAGCTTGTCGGTGCGCTCTTGTTGTTCTCGTCCCGGCCGTTCAAGCCACGGAGCGCCTTCGTGGCTCATGAAGCTCGCGATCTCGCGGCCCATGTAGGCCTTACCGATTCCATCGAACGACTGCGCGATATTCGTGTAGCCGTCCTGCGCCGCCGCCGCGCCTGCAGAAACCAAAACGACCGCCGCCACAATTGATCGCAACATTAAGTGCATGAGAACGCCCTTCCGAAACCAACCTACCATCAGCATAGAATAGGCCGACCCCCCTATGTAAGGGTCCGCGACCTCCAGCGCAAAAATCGGGATTCGCGGGTAGCGGCGGCAAAACTACGCCCTATATTCGGTTGAGCGGACCAGCGAAGTGGAGTGACCATGCAGGATGATCTAAGCCCCTGGCATAAGTCCCACGGCTTTTTGGCAGATAGTCACGGAACCAACATGCGGCGGACCCAGGCGGTGCTTGTCTTGACGCTTGTAACGATGGCCGCCGAGATCGTTGCCGGAACCATATATGGTTCGATGGCTCTATTGGCCGACGGATGGCACATGGGCAGTCACGCCGCCGCAATGGGCATTGCGGTCTTCGCATATGCCTATGCGCGACGGCACGCCCATAGTGGGGTTTACACCTTCGGCACAGGCAAGGTAGGCGATCTCGCGGGTTTCGCCAGCGCTCTTTTTTTGGCGATGGTCGCAGGTCTGATGGTGGTTGAATCCACCGAACGACTGATGAGTCCCGTCAACATTGCCTTTGACGAGGCGTTGATTGTCGCCGTGCTCGGATTGCTTGTGAATCTTATGAGCGCATGGCTTCTCAAGGATGGCCACCAATACCATGATCATGGCCATTCTTACGACCACAATCTTCGTGCCGCTTACATTCATGTACTGACCGATGCGCTGACGTCAGTGTTGGCCATCGTAGCCTTGCTTGCCGGAAAGTTCTGGGGGGCGGCCTGGATGGACCCGGCCATGGGTTTTGTCGGCGCGATTATTATTTTACGCTGGGCTTGGGGCCTTGCGCTGTCCACAAGCCGGATTTTGCTGGATGCAGATCCACCCGGACGCATAACCGCTGCTGTACGCGCCGCCATTGAAAGTGATGCGGATAATCGCATTGCTGATTTGCATATCTGGCGCGTGGGGCCGGGACATCTGGCCGCGATGATAACCGTCGTGACCGGCGAACCACGCCCGCCGGCCCATTACAAAAATCTATTGGGCGATATCATCGCCCTAAGTCATGTCACGATTGAAGTTGAGCACAACACCGAGGCGCGCGCCGTATAACGACAGCGCTTGCCTTTAGTCGTCTCGACGCTCGCTCGCCGAATTATCCAAGGGTAAATCATTGGGGTCATGGTCGATGACCGGACCTTGCCGCGAGGCTTCGCCCCCGCGCTGCGCCGGGCCCGTTCGTACAGTCCACACCTGGAGTCCGGCGCGGCGTCCAAAAAAGTAAACCAGCAGAAAAATAATGGGTGCGATTAGAATCGCCGCCACGAAAGACACGGCGAACAACAGTACCACGCCCGCCAGAATCATGGCGGCGATAAAAAGGCGAATAAAGAGTCCAAGCATCAGATAGACTTCTCATACATGCGATAAGTTTTATAAGGTCGGCCGCCGATATCCTCGATCGAATGGCGGGTTTGCGTATTACTCTCCAGCACCCAGCTCATTTCGCAGACCGGCATGCGGAGCTTGAGGGACGCATCGCGTACGGCTCCTACAGTTAGCAACGCGAGAATAGAGCCCATGGGCTTGTTCTTGTACTCCGGCATCACGCCCATGAAAGGCACCCGCGTCCCCGACGCATACGTGCGACGCGTCAGCATTCGCCACGCCAGCTTGGCCCATCCCGTAGGCCAAAGCTTTCCGTCAAGGTCACGTATCATTTCGTTGAGATCAGGGAGCGCCACGCACATGGCTTTCGGCTCGCCGTCCACCGTCGCGAACGACACCAACTCTGGGATCAAGATAAGCTTCATTTCGGCAGCCATGTGCGCCACATCGGCCTCGGACAGTGGAATAAATCCCCAGTTCTCGACCCAGGCCGCGTTAAAAATGCGCACAATGGTGGCGATCTCTTCGTCGATACGGCGCGTGTCGAGCGGCCGCACAGCCAACCGCGGATCCCTGCTCAGCGCGCGTTTCAGCCATTTAATCTGTTTGAACGGCAGACCTGTATCCATCGGCGTCAGAAAAGCAAACATATCGACCGATTTGGTAAAGCCGGCGGCTTCCACCAGCCCGCCGTAGTACGGCTGCGCGTGCCCCATCAACATGCGCGGCGGACAATTGAACCCTTCGATCAACAGGCCCGATTCATCGTTGATATTAAGACTGAACGGACCGAGGCACCGGCGCATGCCCTTTTCTCTCAGCCATGCGGTCGCTGCGGCAAACAGATGATCCGCAGCTTCTTGATCGTCGGTACATTCGAAAAATCCGAAAAACCCGGTAGCGTCTTTGCGCAGCTCAATATGACTGTGATCGACTTGCGCGGAGATGCGCCCAACGAGTTCTCCGTCACGTTCGGCAACCCAAAATGCCGCTTCGCCGTGGTCGAACCAGGGATTTTTTTTTGGGTTTAATCGATCGCGCTCCATAAAGCGCATCGGGGCAATCCAATGGGGGTCGTCGCCCTGGCAGACGCGGGCGGCATCGATGAAGCGATTAAAATCAGCGCCCGAGGCAACGCGGCGAATTATGAAATCTGCCATGCCCTGGCTTAGCCGGCGGAGGCCGAGTTGGCGGCCGCATTAACCGCAGCCTCTTCGCGTTTCCGGTGCACGGGATTGGTGTTGTAAGGCCAGTTCGGCGTCAGGCGTGCGACATAAGGGTAGCTCTTCGCGACCTCTTCATCGTAGCCAAGATTAAAAACCGTCGGCGAGCGCGGCCGGTCCTTGGGGCCTTCGTAAAAAGTTCCAAGCACCTTGTCCCACCACAAATTCGTAATGCCGTAATTGCCTGATTCATTATGAAAGTGGTGCGCCATGTGAAATTTCTTAATCTGGCGTACCCAGCCCCATTTCGGCACATAGCCCAAGTGTTGGATGCAGTGAAAATACTCATAAAGGCATGTCTGGATAACACCGGTGCACAGGGCGGCCAGCGCGCCGACCCAACCGGCTAAAGCGTAGCCGACAGGAACCGTCGCCAGGGCAACGGTGGGCAACGTCGTATACAACGCGCCGAATAGAACCTTCAGGTTGTTCGGGTCGCTGTGATGGTCGTAGTGAATGCGCTTCCACGTGCCCGCCGTCAGCGGTGATTTCCACATCCAGCGACTATGCAGGATATAGCGATGAAGCAGATACCAGACCACCGGATAGATAAAGATGGTCGCAACGACCGAGGCGGCCACCGGCAAGATAGCCGCGGCCCCTTGAGCAAGGGCGAAAATGGCCACGCCGCCGGACAGAAGTGCGACAACAATATAGGCCGCAATGGCGTAATACTGAAAATACGCCGCCGTCAGACCTGCGAGGTCCATACGGTCCAGGTGGTATTCCCGGTCGCTCCAAAATCCGAGTTTTGGTGACGAAAGACTCACGGATACTTACCCCATTTTCGGCGTTCGGCACGGCCTAAGCCGCCCACAATGTCGCTATATAGGCCCGCTTAGGTGCGGACACCAGTGTGTTCAAAATTAAAGATAATCCACACGCCGATGGTTCCAAACAAAGCCAGTGGCAACCAAGCCGCCATCAGCGGCGGCAGAGAGCCGAATTGCCCCATGGCGATCAAAATATTGTCCACAATAATGAACGCGAAACCAACACTTATTCCCCAAACAATCGTCATGACCGAGCCCCCCTGACGATGGTGGGCAAAAGCCGCGATTCCGGCCAGCAACGGCATCAGCGCCAGCACAATAGGTCCGGCAATTTTTTGCTGTAACCACGTATCGTAGAAATAAACCGGGCGGGAGCCGATCGCCACGTTGCCGATATACTGCTGAAGAGCGTTCAACGACAACTCGTTGGGGTGATTGGCAAATCTCACAAAATGCTCGGGCATCAGGTGGGTGTTCCAGACGAGAGGTTCGTCCTCTCCCTCGTTGCCGCCCACTCGCCGCATCTCGACAGTGGTCCACTTGTCGTTTTCCCAAATCGCCAAGCGGATATTGATAATATCGGTAACGTTGCTGCTATCGCCTTGTCTAAATAACCGCACATCGTGCAAAACCGTGCCGCCGCGCATAACGTGACCCACGCGAATGATGGTGTTGCCTTCCATCACCCAGCTGTTCTCGCCTGTCACTTCCTCAGTCCCGGCGCCATATCCGGAGCCGCGCCAGTCTTCCAACTCTGCATTGGCGCTAACCACCACAAACTCGGAGAACACAAACAACAGGATGGACAGCGCCATCCCCACGCCCACCAGGCCGCCCATCAAACCCAGCACAGAACGCCCCGCCGCGCGCATGGCGAGAATTTCGCTGTTCATTGCCATAACAACCAAGGCTGTCAGCGCCCCCAGCAATCCAGCCAACGGCGCGACGGTCTCAACCAGAGACGGCATGCGCAGCATGACATAGCGACTGAGCGATTCTATCGGCGCGCCGCCGCCGGCCATGATCTCGTTCGCGACCGCGAGCAGATCGAGAGTTTGCAGAAACAAGACGAGCCCGACCAGCAGCGCCGTGAAGCGCACCAAAAACGCTTTCATGAGGTATCGGGACAAGATCATGAAGCACGCGGGCTCGGTGCACGCCGGTTAAAGCGAAAGAGGGATGCGATGCGGTCCATGAGCGCGCTCCAATGGGCCTCGAGACGCTGCACAGGAGGAGCCCCGGCTTGCAAGCCGGTTCGCACAAACAAATAGGTGGTTGCGAAAGCGAAAAGCCCGAAGATCGACCATAACAGAAGGCCGGCCGGCGCTCCCGTATTGTGGGCATAGGCCTCGGTGAATTCGAGGACCTTGTGATAACTCACCAACGTCAAGAGGCCGGCGACTAGACCAAAGGACTTACTCGACCGATGCGCCATGATACCGAAGGGCGCTGCGAGCAAGGGCAGGAAAAGCATCGACAACGAGAACACGACACGAAAGTGAAACTCGGACGCCACTGCAGAGGGTGGAACCATATCTTCAGGCTCGGCATCGGATGCTGTGTCCCGAGCTGTGGTTAAATTACTAATTCCGGCGGCAAGGTTTGCACTATACGTTCGCAGCAACTCCATGATCGTGAGTTCACGCTCGTCGCCGCCGCGACCTCGAAAGCGCACGAGGTCCGCGAGGTTAAGCGGCCAGTCAAACACCTGGAACTGCAGTGTCTTATTTCGCTTCGTTTCCGGATCCCATTCGGTGCGATTGCCGTCATATAGACGCAGCGATACTGTGCCGTCCAAGGCTCCCGGCAAAAGCTCGCCGCGTTTTGCCGCCAGTGTGGTGATGTGTCCGCTCTCTTCTTGCCGATGTGCGAATACACCGTAAAGTTCGCGCCCGGCGCCGCGCGATTGTTCGACGCGCAAAGTGTAGCCGTTCGGCAATTCCATGAACACGCCCTCGCCGATGCCCTGCTCGATGACACCCGAGGTGATGTTGAATTCGATGACGCGAAAGGCGTAGCGCGTATAGGGCTGGATATAACCCGTCAGCGCGAGATTGATCGCCATCATAATGCCGGCCAAAACAACTGCGGATCGAATAAACCGACCGATCCCGATGCCGCAAGAGTGGATAGCATCCAATTCCGACTGCAACGACATCCGGCGAAAGGCCAGTAGCACGCCCAGAAACAGCGCAACCGGCAAGGCAAGCCCTATGTAATGCGGAATGAGGTAGAACAGCATTTGGAAAACGACCAAGGTCGACACACCGTTACCCACCGCAATATCGAGCAGGCGCATAAGGCGTTCCATGCACAAGATGACCGCCGCAATGAAAAGCGTGACGGCAAGAACCGGCGCGATTTGGCGCAATAGATAGAAGTCTATGGACTTGATCATGGTTTACCGCCAGGTACAGCCACCACCAATATGGCGGAGCATCCGTACCCTTGTGATATCCTACCCGATAATGTGCGCCGCCCTTACCGGTCCAGCGCGCTGCCGTCTAGGTCTGAGTTTACGCGAGACGCCTGTCATAAGGCTAGAGTTAAGGTTTTTCAATTAGTTACAAAGTTCCCGAAATGCGGAAAACTCACCAAATGACCCTGTACGAACCAATATCGCCATCCTTAGACCTATCGATCCCGCACTCCGGCGACTTCAAGGCCCCCTATCCGTGACCCAGCCCCTAGCTGTCATCACCAATTCCATGAGCACCGGCAATAGACGGCGGGGCGCCTGGATTGAGCCACTTTTGGAGCCCGAAACAGGCGTGGTCCATTTCCAAATGGAGCAGATAGAGGATATCCCCGACATCCTCGGCCGTTGCGCCGCAATGGGCGCGGAAACAATTGTAGTAAATGGCGGAGACGGCACTGCCGACTTGGTCTTTGCCGGATTGCTTAATCACAACCCGTATTCAAGCCTCCCGGCGCTGGCCCTGCTTCCCGCCGGCAAAACCAACATGACGGCCGCTGGGTGGAGTTTGACGGGCGACCCTGAAGATGCATTGCGCGCCCTTCTCGATCGACGGCGCGCCGGCTCTCTTTCCGAGTACATCGTCGAACGCCCGGTACTCGGCGTTCATCGCGGCGGCGCGCAGCCTCCGTTATACGGCGCCTTCTTCGGCGCCGCAGAAGTGGTGGACGGCATTCAGTTCTGCCGCCGCCATATCTACCCCCTCAATATGCCCAACGCCTTGAGCCACACGGCTGCCATTAGCATTCTGTTGTGGCGAAGTTTATTCGCGCGGCGCGCAAACAGCCGCATCAAGGTCGCTGGCGCCAACGACCTGGCGGAAAACGGTCAGTTTTTTGTCGTCGCGGTGACTGCGCTCGATCAGCTCTTACTCGGTCTTCGGCCTGTACCGGACACTACTGCCTCAGCGAACGGTCCCTTAACATATCTCAGCCTTCGCGCTGGCGCCTCTACTGCTCTTCGCGCGGCCACCAGCCTCATCACCCGCCGCGTTGAGCCGGGCCCAGGGCGCACCGTGCGTACAGCCGAACGCATCACTCTGAACTTCTCCGGGGCGTACACTCTGGATGGAG
>JAUIGX010000087.1 GCA_030432435.1 Alphaproteobacteria bacterium | reverse complement strand
ACGGCAAAATGGCAGGGCTACCGGCGCCCGGCAAAGAAGCTAAGCCGGTCGAGCGTGATGTTGAGGTTGCGGAAGGCGGCGGGTTTTATTACGGACTCAGCAAGGTGGCCGTGAATCTTGCGATGCAAAAGATCCGCAACCAGGTGCGCGGCGCGGGCATTATTGTCGGCCTTATTGCTCCGAACGCCGTCGACACCGACATGTTGACAGAATTGGGTTACGCCGGAGACAAAACCACTGCGGCCGATGCCATCGCCAGCTTCATTAAAATTATTGACGGGATGACTCTCGAGAACGCCAGCCACCCGATCATTCAGGACGGCACGGTTCTCGATTGGTAGCGCACATGCGGAGTATACAATCGGCCCGTTACCTCTCGGCAGGTAGTGCTGGGCAGGCGACTTGCGTGCCGCCGAGGCCACAATAGCCGCCGGGGTTTTTTGCAAGATACTGCTGGTGGTAATCTTCGGCGTAGTAAAATTCCGGTGCTTCGATAATTTCTGTTGTAATAGTGCCGTAGCCACTCTGGCCTAGGGCTTTTTCATAAAGCCTCTTCGAGGTCTCGGCGGCAGCTCGTTGCGCATTGTTGTAAACATATATGCCCGAGCGGTACTGGGTGCCCGTATCGTTGCCCTGGCGCATGCCTTGTGTCGGATTATGGCCTTCCCAGAACGCTTTCAATAAGGTCTCGAACGTCACTTTTGACGGGTCGAAAATTACGCGCACCACCTCGTTGTGTCCGGTCAAACCTGAACAGACCTCTTTGTAGGTAGCATTGGGCGTAAACCCGGCCGCGTAACCAACTTGGGTCGAATAGACACCCGGTATTTGCCAGAATAGCTTCTCCGCACCCCAAAAACAGCCTAGCCCGAACATGGCGGTCTCCAGGCCTTCCGGAAACGGCGCCACCAACCTATTGCCGTTTACATAATGATTTTCAGGAACTGGCATGGGCTCGGAGCGGCCAACCGGTGCATCCTTGGCCTCGGGCATACGCGTTTTAGTGAAAAACATTTAGGCCTCCTGTCTCGAAATCGTTTCGTCCAATTTGGACCTCATTGTATGCCCATGATACGTCATCCCTTTGGTTTGGGTATATTGGGCTATGAACCTCTCATCTCAAGATGCGGTTGCACGCCGAAGCCATGCTCGCTCTGCGTCCGTGGCAACCATCCTTGGCGGACTAGTATTGTTGGCCCTGGCGTCCGGTGCGGCCGCGCTCACAGGACTTAATACGTTCTTCGTCGTTAGCGCGGCTGCGGTCTATGTGCCGGCAGCGGCCGTGATTGTGGCCCGCATTACGCCCTATCATCCGCACGACCGGTTTGGGTCTGCGAATCTTATCACGCTGGGCCGGTTGATCATTACCAGTCTCCTCGCGGGTTTCGCGGTCGAGATCACCATGGCGACCGTAAGGATTACGCCGCTTGTGGAGTGGTGTTTTCTCATTGTTGCGGTCATTGGTTTGATTCTTGATGGTCTGGACGGCCCGGTAGCCCGCCGCGAGGGGCTCGCCTCTAGATTTGGCTCGCGGTTTGATATGGAAGTGGATGCGCTGCAAATACTGGTGCTATCTGTCGTTGCGCTTGCTCTCGCCAAGGCAGGGTGGTGGATTTTGCTGAGCGGCTTACTTCGCTACCTCTTTGTCTTTGCATCGGCTCTTTGGCCGGCTTTGAGAGGTGATTTGCCGGCGTCCTGGCGTCGGAAAATTATATCAGGCATTCAGGGCGGTGTTCTTGCTGCGCTCCTGGCGCCGATTATTATACCACCCTTAAGTACGGCTGCGGCTGGCATCGCTTTGATCCTTCTTGTTTATTCCTTTGGGGTCGATGTCGTTTGGCTCGCGCGGGCGCGGAAGAATGCCCAATGATTTCGTCGCTCAAGTACATTGCGGCCATCGCATTTTTATATTTTGTGCTGGTGTTGCCTGATTGGCCCGGCAACCTTGTTTCGTATTCCTTCATAAGATTGCCGATCGAACTACCGCTGCTGATGCTGGGCATGGCTGTCGTGCCCGTGCGGGTAGTGTCTTGGCTGCGCGCGGTGAGTGCTGCGGTCCTGACCGTGGTGATTATTCTAAAAATCGCCAATCTGATTACGTTTGAAGGTTATGCGAGGCCTTTTAATATCCTGGTCGATCCCGGGCTTGTCTCAACCGCGCTGGACACCATTGCCGCCGGGCAGGGCTTGTGGGCTGCTGCCGGCGCGATCCTCGCCACGGTGATCGTGATGGCGTCCGTCGCCGCGCTGCTGTGGTTCGCGGTCGGTATGCTGCGGCCGGCGCAATCGCCCCTATCGTTGCGCGCGACCGGTGTTGTAAGCGGCGTTGCCTTGTTGGTTGCAGTCCCTCTGGCCGATTTCAAAATCGGCCAGTCTTGGTGGAACGTTGCAAGTTGGGACACCAGCCGATTTGCGCGTGAGCGTGTTCGCTCGGTGACCGAGGGGCTGCAGTATGACGCGGCGTTTCGCGCGGAACTCGCCGCAGGCAATTACGCCGACTTGCCAAGTGAACACCTTCTGACCAGGCTGGATGGCGCGGATGTTCTAATCATCTTTGTCGAAGCTTACGGCCGTGTGGCTTTTGAAAACTCTGGCATTGCGGCTTCGGTCCGCCCCGCCCTTCAAGAGTTTGATGCGGCGCTGGCCGCGCGCGGCTTTGCCTCTCAAAGTGCATGGATCACATCACCGACATTCGGTGGCCAAAGCTGGCTTGCGCACAGTACCTTCGTCACCGGGCTGTGGGTGGATAACCAGCGGCGTTACGAAAGTCTTTTTGTTAGCGACCGCAAGACGCTCATTCATGATTTCGCACGAGCAGGTTGGCGCACCTTCGGAGTTATGCCGCAAATTGCCTTTCCGTGGCCCGAGGGGAAGTATTTCGGGTACGAAAAAATTTATAGCGCACCGGATATGGACTACAGCGGCCCACGGTTCGACTACATGACCATGCCCGATCAGTACACGCTTGCTACCTTTCACGACCGCGAACTTGCGCCGAATGACCGGCCGCCGGTGATGGCAGAATTCGCACTGGTCTCAAGTCATCTGCCTTGGACGCCTCTGCCGAAGCTCGTCGCGTGGGAAGAGGTGAAAAACGGCGAGATATTCTTTGAAGCAAGACATCCCCGGGCTTCTACCAACCTGTCCAATAGCGATCAGATGCAGGCAAACTACGCCAAGGCCATCACGTATGAACTGGAAACGCTCCGGTCTTTTGTCGCCGAAGTAGTGAAAGAGAACACCGTGGTGATTATTATAGGCGATCATCAGCCTGTTCCCGTCGTTAGCGGTAATCAGGCAGCCTATGATGTGCCCGTGCATATTATCGCTGGAAACCCAGAAGTGTTTGAGGCGATCACGGACTGGCAATGGACGGCCGGTATGATTCCAAGCAATAGCAGCCCTGTCTGGCGCATGGACGTTATGCGGCACCGAATCTTAGAGTCGTTTACGCCGGACAGCGCTCAGGCTACCGTGCCCATTGGTCCTTAAAAGGAGCGGGCACGTGTTTATCCCTTATGGTCATCTTACCCAGGCAGATAGTATCGCCGAAAATAGCGTCGCTATTATTCCGCTTGCAGCTATGGAGGCGCATGGCCCCCATCTACCGCTCGCCACCGATGGTTTGATTGTCGAGGGGATTCTGGACCGCGCCGCGGAGCGAGACACGACGAAAGCCCCTGTCTACTGCTTACCGTCCCTTTGGCTGGGCGCATCGTCAGAGCATGCGGATTATGCGGGGACGCTTTCTGTTGAGCCCGAACTTCTCATTGCGCAGATCGTATCGATCGGTGAGGGGCTGGCGTTGCGAGGCGTGCGCCGTGTGCTGCTGTTTAATGCGCACGGGGGTAATGTCGCGCTTGGCAACATTGCGGCCTTAAAACTCCGCACCGAGTTCGAGATGCTCGCAGCCAATGTTCACTGGTTAGATTTTGGTTTGCCGGGGGCGTTGACCCCACCGAGTTCCGTGCAAGAAGACATCCACGGCGGATGGGTGGAAACATCCATTCTGCTACATCTGGCGCCGGATCTTGTTAAACGAGATGTCGCGACTGCGAATCCGCCATCTCCTCCGGCTTCCAGTCTTTTTCCGAAGGGGCCTGTTAATTGGGGCTGGAAAAGCAGCGACCTTGCCCCTGGCGGATGGATTGGTCGGCCCGACCTTGCGGAGGCAGTCCTGGGTGAGGCTATGGTCGATCATGCGGCGCAGCGGCTATGCGATGTGCTGACGGAGTTGGCAGCTACGAAGTGGCCTGCCGCAGACTAACTATTTGCGTCCGCCCTGACGGACAATCTCGCCCAGCATATGCCCCGCGCGTTCAGCTTTGGTGGTCAGATAGTTGTGATTGTGCGGATTGACCGGACCGATCAGTCGCCGATGGCCGACAACATCCACGCCGAAACTCTCTAGCGCGGTAATTTTGCCAGGGTTATTGGTCATCAGGACGATTTTCTTGAAGCCAAGCAACGCCAGCATTGCACCGGCCACTTCGTAGCGCCGTTCATCCGGGCCATAGCCCAACACGGCATCGGCATCGACAGTGTCATGGCCTAGCTCCTGCAAGCCATAGGCGCGCATTTTGTTCAACAGGCCAATGCCGCGCCCTTCTTGATCAAGGTATAGAAGCACGCCAGCGCCTTCGTTGGCGATCTCACTGACCGCGAGGCGCAGTTGATCGCCGCAATCGCATTTCAAGCTGCCGAACAAATCGCCCGTCAGGCACGCGGAGTGCAATCGTGTAAGGGCAGGCTTTCCAGGTTCAGGCTGGCCGACAACAATAGCAAGCTGATCGTGCAGGCCGTCGCCACCGCGAAACACGACAAACTCTGCGTCGGCGGTGTCGGCCAGCGGCACTCTGGTGCGGGCGGCGATGGAAAGGTCTCGCGCGGCAAGCTCATGAAAACTCTCTACAGCTGCCGCAGTGACCTCCATCATCGAGGTGTTGTTCATTGCATCGGCCGGCAAGACGACCGCCGCTGGCAGCAAGTAGGCGCGCTTCACCAATTCCAGAGCCGTAGCCTCTGCCTCAGAAGCTGGCCGCAGCGGAACGACGGGCACCGTGGGTCCGACGGTCAACAGCATGGCATCGATTTCGTCATCGGTCAGGCCAGCCAATTCTAGGCGAGAAGGGCCCTTGGCGACAAAGCCGAGGTGCAGGAGACGCGGTGCAGGCAGAATAAGGCCAACTGGACGGCCTGTCGTGGCATGCCAGGCCGCGACCCGTTCGCCGCCCAGCATCTCAGCAGCAGCGACAATCTGACTTTCTCCGCTCTGGCCGAGCAGTCTTACTGGGCGCCCCGCGCGCAGTTCGCCGATGGCGCGTTGCACGGACAGGCGGTCTGGATCGCCCAGCCAGTTCGAACTGTCCCCACAAGGGCCGCGTTTTACATCTTCCTTAGGCACGAATTACCTGCAAAAAGTCAGTGTCATGAAAGTGACTGATATTGTGGACTGGGAACATAGGGCTCCGCAATGGTCTGCAGTGCTCTCTGCAGCCCATAATTGTGATGCCGCACTTGGCGAGCAAAGCGCGCTCTGGCCTATATACGCTCCGCTTGTTCGTAGGATAGCGGATAATCGCCCGCATATCGTCGGCCAACTTGGCCAATCGCTTGATGGGCGAATCGCAACGGTTACAAATCACTCTCACTATATTAACGGCAAAGCCGCGCGCGTTCACCTCCACCGTTTGCGGGCGCTGTCCGATGCGGTGATTGTCGGTGTGGGCACGGTAATAGCTGATGATCCTGAACTGACAGTTCGCCATACGGAAGGACCTCACCCCGCCCGGGTCGTCATCGATCCACATGGCCGGGCCCCAAATAATGCAAAATGCTTTCGGGACGACGGCGTGCGCCGTCTGGTTGTTCAGTCGAGCTCCCATGCCCGGCCCAGCGGTGTCGAATGCGTGCAAGTAGACGCTGCCGCCGATGGCTTGTCGCCGACCGGTATTATCGCCGCCCTGTCGGCGGTAGGTTTATCGCGCCTGCTCATTGAAGGCGGCGCCGCAACGTTGTCACGGTTTCTTGCCGAGGGATGCTTGAACCGCTTGCATGTTCTAACGGCGCCCATGATCATTGGCTCCGGCAAGATGGGTCTGCAGCTTCCGGAAATTTCCTCTTTAGAAGCGGCTCTGCGCCCGCGAACGAGCACCTTCGTATTTCCGGGCGGGGATGTTTTGTTTGATTGTGATTTTACCGATGCGCCGTCTGCATAGGGTGCGGAGCCAAGGAAGGAGAGCGTTATCTCAGCAAGCACTGACTTTCACCCCGCAACCAAGATTTTCCATTGGCTAACCGCGGCTGCGATCTTTTGTGTTGTGCCCTTGGGAATCGCGATGACAAATGCCCAGCCTGGGGCCGCACAAAACCAACTCTATGATTTACACCGCTCGTTTGGAGCGCTGATTCTCGGCATCGCGGCGATGCGCCTGTTGTGGCGGTTGTTCGCGCCGCCGCCACCCGCGTTAGAGGGCCTGCCGCGCTGGCAAGAACTTGCAGCGCGCGGCACGCACTACGCACTGTACGTTTTGTTGTTTGCGGTCCCGTTGATGGGCTGGGCGGGGACCTCGGCTTTTGGCGCGCCCATTTTTGTATTTGGATTATTCGAGCTGCCGCCCATTTTGTCTCAAAACCGGGACCTCGCAATGGTGCTGCTGACTACGCATAAGCTTCTGGCATTCACGTTATGCGCAGTTCTAGCGCTGCATATTGCGGCGGCCTTGCATCATCATTTTATCCGTAAGGATGCGACGTTGCGGCGCATGCTGCCGCGTCTGGGTAAACGCTGACTATGCTTGCGGCTTTGCGAAGATGTCGCGGTGTCCAACAATCAGCGACTCCGCACCTCTAATTTGATCATCCAGCCAGTTCTCCGCATCGTTTTGCGTCACCGCTCCGGTTTCAGCGGCCGCGGTTGCAATACCTTTTAATGTTTCATGCATCAGTTGTTGAGATGCAAACCCCATCTCCCAGGGACTATCGCCACTGGTCACCGCATAGCCGGCCTTTTTCAAGTGTGCTTCGAGGGCGGCTGCGGCCCCCGGTCCTGAAGCGGTGCCAAATCCCTTGTCGGTTTGTTGATGTGCGCAAAAGGCGCTGAATATGCGCTCGTTTCGTATATCGTTGGGGTTCAAGTGTATTCGTCCATCGAAACTAAGCGCGGCGAGTATAGACAATCCGTCCCCGGTCAGTTTTTTGACGAGGCGCCCAATCCAATCTTCAGACGTAAGGTCAAAAAGGGCTGAAGCTGTTACGAGTTCGGTTCCTGCCGGCCACGGCGCTGTATCTGCGACAAGATCGCGCTGTGAAAACCGGACTTCAATGTGTTTGTCCGCATATTCAAGCGCGAGTCCGTCATCCATCGCCTGTGCGGAGTTGCCCCAGGCTGCAAGAATATCTTTGGCCGTATCTAAATTCTCGGCGTCATGGTCCACCAGCGTCCAGTATTGCCGTTTGGGCAAGAAAGGTGCGAAGGCGCGGATCGATATGCCGGTTCCGGCACCAAGGTCGCATATGGAAAGAGCATCTTGAGTGCTGAAGGCGTGTGCGCAAGCTCCCAACACATCTTGGTTGTGGGATGCTATGTCCATCGGCTCGCGCAGAGCGAGCCATGCACTTGGAAATCGATTCATGAAGGTGCCACCGATAGAGCTTTGGCTACAGTTGCAGCGGTGTCCGACCAGCGCGGTAATTGTTGTCCATGCGTCCAGGCCGCATTGGCGAGGGCCGCTCGTTTGTTGCCATCAATTAAAAGGTGGCGCAGGGCCGCGGCCAAGGCGTCCGGATCATTCGGGGGTACAAGCAAGCCTGCGTTGCCGGGAACCGTGTCCGGAACAGCACCGGCCGAGCAGGCAATAATCGGCAGGCCGTGTGCCAAGGCTTCGGCAAAGGCCATTCCGTAGCCTTCGTGGCGAGATGGGAGAACAAACGCGTCGGAGCGCATGTAAAGTTCGTCCAATGCATCGCCGGAGATTTCGCCGCGCAAGTCTATGCGATCTTCAAGATTATGGGATTTAATCATGCCGCGAATATTGGTCGTCGTTTCCGGCTCGCGGGTCATGCTTCCGGCCCATGCGCTTGTCCAGGGTAGATCGGCGACAGAGGCTAAAGCGCGGACCAGAACGTCATGGCCTTTGCGGTAGGTCAATGTCGCCACCGTCAGTAAGACAGGCGCATCGCCGTGGCCCTGAGATTTGTCCGCAGGGTCGGTGCCTGGAAGGGCGACAAATATCTTATCGGCGGCGATATCGTAACGTGAGACAAGGGTCCGCGCGGTGTCAGGCCCTGTGGTCACAACTACGCGTGCGCTTTTTAAGGCCGCCTTTTCGGATGCATGTAGGCGCTTGGTCTCGGCTTCAGATAATCCACTCTCGAGGGCCAATGGATGATGCACGAGGGCGACAAATCTCAGATCTAGGCCGTCCAGAATGTTTTGAGGTAAGGCGCCGAAGGCAAGGCCGTCTACCAATACAACCGCTCCCTTGGGCAGGTCTTCAAACACGTGGCGCGTGAGAGCCAAGTCCGCCGGGGTCGGGTTGGGAAAGCCGGCGGGCAACGGCACAAGCCGTGGCTGCCAGCCGGCGCCGGGTAGCGCATCTATAAGGCGCCGGGCGTAGATGTATCCGCCCGTTAACGTCTCGATATTTCCGGGAATCGCAAACCAGACGTCAGGCACCGGCGGCGCTCATTCAAACATCGGCTTCATAAGCGGCGAGGGCGGTGTGGGATTCGTGCAATGCAATCTTCAGCCGCGTCAGGCCCGAGGCTGTTGACCCCAGACGGCCATCGCCAATCGCGGCCCTTATTTTATCAAATACCCATTTCGCGATCGCTTCCGTGGTCGAGCGTCGCCCCTTGAAATCTGGATGCTCGTCGAGATTGGTGTAATTAATGGCGGACAATGTGTCTTTTACAACGTTGGTCGCCAGCCCGATATCCACAACAATATCGTTCTCGTCCAATTCCGGGCGCATAAAGCCGACATCGATAACATAGGTCGCGCCGTGCAGGTTCTGCGCAGGCCCGAACACCTCGCCTTTAATGCTGTGGGCGATCATCACATGATCGCGTACTTCGACGGTGTACATAAAATGTGTCCTTCAGATCAGGGGTAGCGCAATACGGTCATTAAGCCTGAGCTATCATTTGCCAGAACCTTCGGCAACGCTGCCGGGGCCTCGGTGAAATTTATTTCTCCGGTGATAAGTGCGTCAAACTTAGCATCCTCAAGGTGAGCAAGAGCTTTTTGCATCCGCTTTGCAAAGGTCCATTGATCGCGGTGGGATGGAGGAATGGCGCCAACTTGTGAAGAGATTATACGTAAACGGCGAGAGTGGAAGGCCTCGCCCAGAGGGAGTGTTACTTGCTTGTCCCCAAACCAACTCGCCTCAATAATCCGGCCGTCGGGAGCCGCGTGAGTCAACGCCTGCTTTAGTCCGGCTTCCGTTGCGCTGGTATGGATGATCAGGTGCTGCTCGTTTGGCGCGGTGTCCGGCAGTGCAAATGTTGCGCCCAGTGTCTGAGCAACGCTCGCGCGAGCGGGGTCCTTATCGACGAGGGTAACCTCGTTCTCACCCGCTTGCGCGGCCAAGCCTGCAATTAACAGGCCGAGCACGCCGCCGCCAATAACGAGGATGCGCTCACCCGGTGCAGGGGCCGCATCCCACATCACGTTTACAGCCGTTTCCATATTGGCGGACAACGTCGCACGCCGGAGCGGAACGGCATCCGGGATCACGTGAATATGCGCCGCCTCGACGGATGCAAGCTGTTGATGAGGATGGAGGACAAATACTCGCTGACCTATTTTTTTAGGGGGGCCGTCCACAATTTCTCCGGTCAAGGCGTAGCCGTATTTCACCGGGTGCGGAAATTCGCCCTCCTGATACGGGCATCGCATGCGTTGATGCTCGGAATGCGGTACATGCCCCTGGTATACAAGGCGTTCGGTACCGCGGCTAATGCCTGAATAGCGTGTTTTTATGACCACATGCCCTGGTTTCGGAGGTGGAACCTCGGCTGTGCGCAGTTCAATGCGGTCCGCCGCCGCATACCAAAGAGCCTGACAGTATGTCATTGCCGTATTTCGCCTCATTTTTCCGCTATTGGTTCCTCGTGTCCGCGAGACTATAGGTTTGGCGGAGCGATTTCGAGCAACCGCTGCACTATAAGGCGGTTTTGCCCCCTGATACGGTCAGGGTCATGCCCAGACGAAGGTTGCTGATACACGTGACGATCCGACCCTATTCTTTGAATACGCTGGCCGCTGTCTGCATTTTCATGCTGGGTCTGGCCCCGGCGGCAATGGCAGCGGAGGTGACCACTGATGGTGTTCCGTACACAGTAGAAATTACAGGCGCGGAAAACGGCGTCGAAAGACTCATGCGAGCATCCTCGCAGTTGCTGTCTTTAATCAATCGCTTGCCGGCGACCCAGCGGGCGTTAGCGCGTCGTATCGAAGGCGATGTCGAACGATTTCGCGAGGTTCTAGAATCAGAAGGTTACTATGCAGGTCAGGTGGAACGTTCCGTCGAAGCGCAGGGCGATAGCACTCTAGTCAAAATTTCCGTCACGCCGGGCGCGCGCTACGCTGTTGGATATATCCAGCTTGTCTTTGGTGAGCGGGAGCAAGCGGGCGATGCCGCGATCCTCGACAGCAAGCACTACGAATCACCTTTAAGACAGGTTGAGGGTGAACCTGCTCGCGCTGAGGATGTAATTGCTGCCGAGGATGCAAGTATCGCAGAACTTCAGAATGCTGGATTTCCGTTTGCAGAGCGCGGTGAGCGGGAAGTCGACGTCGACCATGAGAAGAAAATTGTGAATGTCTCGCTGCCGGTGAACCTTGGCCCGTTCTCTACTTTCGGAATCGAACACTTCGGTGGTTTAGAGACGGTGAAAGAGTCCTATTTGCAGGAACTCGTCCCCTGGAAAACGGGCGAGGTCTTTAATGCAGGACAACTGGAAGACTATCGCCGGACGCTTGTGACCTCCGGACTTTTCACCAGCGTACGTGTTGATACCGATGATGCCGCCGATGTCGGGGACGCAGCATCGCTTGATGTCAATGTGGCGCTGACAGAGGCGGCGCACCGTTCGGTCGGCGCCGGAGCAAAATACGGCCGTGATAGAGGCTTCGGCGGCTCTGTGTTCTGGGAGCACCGCAACCTATTTGGGGAAGCGGAGAAGCTGCGACTATCGTTGGATGGAACCCAGCTGGACCAAACCGCGACGGCGGATTTGAGAAAACCCAACTTTTTGTCGCTCAATCAAACTCTAATTTTAGGGGCTGAGGTCAAGCATGCCGATACCGAGGCCTTTCGCGAATGGAGCGGAAATTTAAGCGCCGCTTTGGAGCGAAAGCTTGACGAACATTGGACGGTTAGGGCCGGCACGACCTTGGAGATAGCATCCCTGACGGAAGATAATGTGACGCGAACCTCCTATCTTGCAGGTCTGCCGCTGTCGGCAATTTATGACGCAAGCGACGATGTGCTGGACCCTACGCGCGGTTGGAAAGTTTCTGTTGGACTCACCCCTTATGCAGGGGCGTTCGACGGCTCGGTTGCTTTTGTTAAGTCCGAGGCGGAAGGTGATATTTACGTGCCGTTCGATGAGCGCCGTCGCTATGTGTTTGCAGCGCGTCTTGCGGTTGGCAGTTTGGTTGGCTCCGCTACCGATCAGATCCCGGCAAACCGGCGATTTTACGCCGGCGGTGGTGGTTCCATTCGCGGGTTCGGGTATCAATTGGTCGGGCCGTTGGATGCCGAAAATGAACCCACAGGAGGGCGCTCCGTCATTGAAGCTTCGATCGAAGCGCGGTTGCGCGTTACCGATACCATAGGCGTAGTCCCGTTTGTCGATGCGGGTGTTGTGTCTTTGTCGAGCCTTCCGGGCGACGGTGGCAGGCTGCGCACGGCTGCCGGTATAGGGGGGCGGTATTACACCGCCGTCGGGCCGCTACGGCTAGACATCGCAGTGCCCCTCAACCGGCGGCCCGGTGTCGATAATAGTTTTCAATTTTACATCAGTTTCGGACAGGCGTTTTAAGTATGACGAGTCTCCGAAGCAAGTGGGCTGCGCTCTCGGTGTGGAACCGTGGTGCGGCGGTCGCCATGATCGCCGTTGTATCTATGCTGTTGCTGATCGGTGCCGGCCTGGTCGCTCTTATTTCCTTGCCGGCTGGCCGCGCTTTTGTTGCGTCGGAGGTTCTTGAGTACGCGAATACAGCCCTAGGACAGCGCATAATTGTTGGCCGTGTGGACGGCTCGTGGCCGTCGCGCTTCATACTCTCAGATGTGTCGGTCGCAGACGCAGAAGGTGTGTGGCTGACGGCTGAAACGCTGGATGTTCAGCTGCGGGCAAGCGCCCTGCTTCGCGCCCATCTCCACCTTGATAATTTGGAAATGAGCGCTGCGCAGGTGAGGCGATTGCCCGCGGGGTCGGATGTAGATCCGGGCGAAAGCGAAGGTATAGCTCTGCCTACGGCGGCGGACATTCACGATATCCTAGGCGGCATCACCGTCGAACGCGCTTTTGTGGACTCGCTGCGTCTTGAAGAACCCGTCTTAGGTCAGCTAACCGAGGTGACGGCTCAATCCTCACTGCTGCCGATTACTGAAGGGGAGGGTGTCCTTCTTTCACTGGATCTGCAGCGCCGTGATTCTCCGGGCGCCGCCGAACTGTCTTTGCGCGCCGCGCCTACAGAAGCGGTGCTGAATGTGGACGGTAACCTGGCTGGGTTTAATGCCAGCGGCGGCCTCGAGATACGGGCGGGCGATTCTCTT
>JAUIGX010000303.1 GCA_030432435.1 Alphaproteobacteria bacterium | reverse complement strand
TTCCAGGACTATGGCCCGCGCGATGGCGGCGCGTTGTTGCTGGCCGCCTGAAAGTGCCGCCGGGTAGGCTTTGGCTTTGTCGGCAAGTCCCACTCGCTCCAACGCGGCCATGCCCAATGTATCGGCCTCGCCGCGCGGCTTACCCTGAACCTTGCGCAATGCCAAAGTTACGTTGCCCAGAGTGTCTAGGTGCGGATAGAGATTAAACTGCTGGAACACCATGCCGATCTGCTGGCGCACAGTATTGATGTTCACGTTGGGTTGGGTGATATCGACGCCGCCGACGAGAACCTGGCCGCCGGTCGATTGTTCAAGCCGATTGCAGCAGCGCAGCATGCTGCTCTTTCCCGATCCGGACGGCCCGACAACGCAAACCAGTTCGCCGGGAAAGACGGATAAATCGACCCCATGTAGAACGTCGATAGAACCGTAAGATTTACGCAGTCCTTTGAGTTCGAGGATCGGGGAGGGAACTTGCAACGCGCGGCGGCCTTACGAGCAAACCGGCGTGATGGGCGTTGGATCGTATCCATCCATGCCGGGTATGCCGTGTCCCGGCGCGATCTTTACGGCGGCGCTCTCAGGCCCAGGCGTGAAGCCAAACCATTTTTCTACAAGCTCCGCGACGACGCCCTCCTTCTTCATGCATTTTAAGACCATCGAAAAGGTGTTCCGGCCCTCATGGTCATCCAGGCGAAAGGCGATGGACCAGACGAGGCCGGTCGGAATGGTCAGCGTCGTCTTTATCTCAGGGTTCTGTTTCGCAACCCAGCCCGATACGCCATTGCCCGCAAGGCCGGCGTCGGCGCGCCCTGATTGCACCGCCTGCACAGCATCGGCGTTTGTGCCGTAGACGTCAAATTTAAAGCCGTATTTTTCGGCGTTCGCGCGAGCCCATGCTTCGTAAGACGAGCCCTTATTTAAGGCGATCGTTTTGTTCTTCAGATCCGCGAGCGATTTAAATCCCGGTGCCGCATTTTTTTCAATGAAAGTGAAATCGGTATCCAAGTACCCCTCGGTGAACAGCATGACCTTGGCGCGCTCGGGGGTCGCGGTCACAGGCGCGAGGACAAAGTCGTATTTGCCCGCGTTCAAGCCTGGAATAATGCCCGAGAACTCGGTGCCTTCTATGTCGATTTCCCTGCCCAAACGGTCCGCAAACGCATGGCCGAGATCAACGTTGAAGCCCTGTACGCCGCCGCCCAACGTGACCATCGCATGAGGGGCAAAGGTTGCATCCACGGCTGTTTTGAGTTCCTGGGCGGCCGTGGGCAGGGTGCCCAGTCCGGCGACCGCGATCACACTTAAAACCAGCTTCATATAAGTCATGACAAACCTCTGTTGTGGAGAGCGATTGGACTTGCGAGCAACAATTTAGTCGGGCTTCTTTCCAAGGGGCGCGCCGGCGCCGGTGCGTTCGATAATCAGGCCGTAGTGTTCCGGACGTCTGTGTTTGCCGAAATTAAAGACGTGCTCGCGAAAAGACTCGCCAATCGCGAGATCGATGTTCGCGAATATCAACTCATCTTCCTCGCTCTGCGCCTGAGCAACGATCTCGCCGGTCGGGGAGACGATGGCCGATCCCCCGATCATGTGAAATCCATCCTCGGCGCCGCATTTGGCGGCCGCGGCAACCCATACCCCGTTCTGGTAAGCGTTGCCTTGTAGTGACAGCAAGTGATGAAACATGCGCAGGTGCGGGGGTTCGTTCCAATGAATGTTCATGCTCGGCGTATTGTACCCAAGAACGACGATTTCCGCGCTCTGCAAGGCCATCACTCGGTAGGTTTCGGCCCAACGGCGATCATTGCAGATGCACATGCCAATGCGGACATCTTGAGTTGTCCATACGTTGAATCCTTCGTTTCCTACATCAAAGAACTTCTTTTCCAGATGTTGAAAAGGCGCTGTCGGTATGTGATGGGCGTGGCCCGGTAAATGGATTTTGCGATAGCGCCCAACGATCTGAGCATTTTCGTCGGTCAGGATAGATGTATTGAAGCGTCGTCCGTCCGGTGTCAGTTCCGCGTAACCAAGGTAGAATCCGATCTTCAATTCCGCGGCAAGATCGAATAGTGGCTTGGTGTCCGTATTCGGCATACCGCGTTCGAAGAAGCGCTCGGTTGCTTCGTCTTCCGTCATCCAGTAGCGCGGAAAAAAAGTTGTAAGCGCAAGTTCGGGAAAAACCACGAACTTCGCGCCGCGGCTATGAGCTTCCTTCAGCAAGGTGATCAGGCGTTTAACGACTGAAGCGCGGTTGTCGGCCAGTGCGATCGGGCCGAGCTGCGCAACGGCCAAGGCGAAGGGGCGTTTAAGTCCGTTCATGGCTTGTCTGCATGCCGATCAAACTGCGCAAAGGCTTTCGAGCTTCG
>JAUIGX010000302.1 GCA_030432435.1 Alphaproteobacteria bacterium | reverse complement strand
GCCTCTTTCAGGCGCACAGCCTCTTCGACGGCAATTTCGTCGAAGGGATTCATAGACATTTTGACGTTGGACAGTTCTACGCCCGTCTTGTCCGCTTTGACGCGTACTTTGACGTTGTAGTCGACCACTCTTTTAACGGCGACGAGGATCTTCATGCGATTAACCTACGATCTCCCAAAAGGATTGAAGGGAAATGGACGGGCATGCCAGCACACACATAAGGCCAGCACGCCAAACGTATCAGGTCCAGAAAACGGGCAACACAACTAGTCCCTCGTCATCGGGCTGTCAAACGAAATAATGTTGCGCTGCAACATGATGCGGGCTGCAGCGCTTGAGTTATACCAGGCTGAAACGGAACGCCGGTGTCATCTAGATGCTCTCATCTCTAGTCCGAATGCAGCCGCCGCTGGGCGCAGCCGGGCGGAGTCGTCGAAGAAGCTACTTCGACAAGTGAGGCTCGTCGCGCCGAGTAAGGAGATCAATGGGTCGCCATCCCTTTACCAAAGGTGCGTCCGCCAATTGACCCGATGTACGCAACCGCAATTATTGGATGCCTCGCCGCAACTATTCTTCTATTCCCGGACCTGAGAGAACACGTCCTGTTGTTCTTTTTGGCCGGGCGCCCTGTTCGAACTGGTCGTGGCATTGTGGATGCTTTTGTCGGCATCGACACGCGGTATTGGGAGACTTCGGACAAGCCACACAGGCTGCCCCATGAATAGCTCTCTCATACCGAAGGAAGACAATCGAGCCAGGAGCCGGTGCAGCCTCTCAAGGCCGCTTCAGCGAAATCTGATCGGTTTAGCGGAACGCCTTACCCGCAGTGAGTACTGCAGGGGGCTCAAATACGCTTAGTTCGCATTGTCTACTGCACCGCGTCCCAACACCAAAGTCGCCGGTTATACCTCTAGAATTGGCGCGGGCTTACTCTCCGTTCCCTAAATCACGCCAGATCGTTCTTCAATAGCAGCGAGCCCTCCTTCTCGCCGCTGAACAACGCGAGGAAGGTTTCAGGCAAGTTTTTGAAGCCCGTCCGCAAGTCGATTTTGTAGACAAGATCGCCAGCGTCCTTCCACTTACGCAGGTCGGCAAAAGCGAGGTCGCGCTCGGAATTAAAATCGCTGACCAAAAAGCCGCGCATGGTCACCGAATAGACAACAAGGCGCAGCATATTGCGCGGGCCCGGCGCAGGGTTGTCGTCGTCGTAGGCCGAGATAGCACCACACAGCACCACGCGGCCAAATTTGGCCATCTGATCGACAACGTCCTGCATAATGGGTCCGCCGACATTGTCGTAATAAACATCCACACCCTTGGGTGCGAGCGCGCGCACGCGCTCGGAGATATTTTCGTTTTTATAGTCTATGGCGGCATCAATGCCGTAATCGTTGATCAGTCGGTCGCATTTCACCTTGCCGCCGGCGATACCGATCACGCGGCAGCCTTTGAGTTTTGCGATCTGCACCGCGGTCGATCCAACCGAGCCCGATGCCCCGGAGATAACAACTGTCTCTCCTGCTTTGATTTCGCCAAGCCGCAACAGCCCGAAATACGCCGTTTGGGCATTGTAGCCGTAGATGCTGATAGCATCGACAGGGTCGATCCCATCTGGCAGCGGCGGCTGGTACAATTGCCTGCCGCTGATGCGGGTGTAATCTTCCCACGGACCGCTTGCCGTCAGGAGCGCGCCCACCGGATATTTGGGATTTTCTGACTTCACCACCTGCGCAATCCCGGACACGCCGTTGACGACCTTGCCCAGCTTCATGGGTGGCATATAGCCGTCGCCCAGGCCTGTGTCGGCATGCATACTGATGCGCTGCGAGGGCATCGGCGCGAAGATGATGTTGCGTACAAGTATATCGCCGGCATTCAAGTCCAGCTCGCCGAGCGGAACTTCTTGATACTTAAAGTTTTCGGTTGAGAGATTGCTTTCCGCGTGACTGGCCAGCAGCCACTGACGGTTGATGGTATCAGGACCGATGGCGGCTTCGTCAGCCGCCGCCACGGCGGGGCGTGTAAACACGCTACCCAAAGCACTGCTGCTTGCCAGTACGCCTGTTCCGAGCGCGCCCTGAACAACTGTGCGCCGGCTCGCGGCGGTTGCGGTTTTCTGTTCCTGTGCGGTCATTGAATTTCCCCCCTTAGGCATTCTCCACCAAATGCCCGGTCATTCTAGCATGTCGGAACATGGCGTCCACGAGTTCGCCCCTTTGTCACGCCGTGCTGCTTGGCTAATTTTATACATCCCGAGCCAATCCGATGGATTGGTGACCGGGTGTTCGAACTCCAAAAAACGGCAATTTCGCCGATGGCGCTACGGTCGGTTTTTTCCCGGGGTCCAAAGAACATCCCCGGCTCCACGCGCATTGATGTG
>JAUIGX010000301.1 GCA_030432435.1 Alphaproteobacteria bacterium | reverse complement strand
CAATCGGGCGCAGGCCAAGACCGAGCGCCTTGGACAAAACGAATTTGGTTTGCGGCAACGGACCCTCTGCGGAGTCCACCAGCAGCACAACGCCATCGACCATCGACAAAATGCGTTCTACCTCACCTCCGAAATCGGCGTGGCCGGGAGTGTCGACGATGTTGATCTTCGTGCCTTGCCATTCCACCGAAGTACATTTGGCGAGAATAGTAATGCCGCGCTCGCGTTCCAGATCGTTGGAGTCCATGGCGCGTTCTTGCATCCGCGCGTTGGAGCGCACACTGCCGCTCTGCTTCAAAAGGTTGTCCACAAGCGTTGTTTTGCCGTGGTCAACGTGGGCGATGATGGCGATGTTGCGAAGGTCCATGGGCGTATGACCGCGCGGCTACGCGCGGTACTCCAATTTTCAGGTTTTTAAGATCAGGGCCACATAAACAAAGCCGGGCGCACACAAGCACCCGGCCCCCCTTGATGGCGGCTATATATACAGAAGTGCCCTTTGATTCAAGCTGCAGCGCGTGAAACCGGCAGATTTACTGGCAAAACTGCCGATTTGCGCCTGTTTCCGAGCTATTTTCCGCCGCAGCCCGGCTCATTTACGGATAATAATGCCGCAGAATGTCGTCGGAGGGACGTTCGTAGGTCCAGTGACGACCAACCCGCGTACCCGTCCGCTTCCACATTTTGGCGTTCATTTCAGCGACCATGACCGGTACACCAATACCGTCCATGATCACGGCGCCGTCGACTTCGCCAATCCCCTGGGTGGCCAGCACTTCGGCCAGAATGCCCTCCATCGGGATAATCACGTCGGCGCCCTCTTTTACGCATTTGCGCGCAAGGCCCATGAACAGCTCGACATAATCCTTGGGATCTTCAAAAGCCGCCACGGGTTGCTCTTCAGTGAAGTCCGGGTCGAGCGGATAGCATGGTCCGATACGATCTTCGAGCCGATGCCGCGCGATGCTCTGCTTGATGATCCGCAAGATTTGCCGATTGAGCGTAATAACCGAGATCGTCTGACCGAGCGAACAGCCAACCAGCAGCGAAGTTTCAATATGCGAGGACACCGGAATATCCACCGCCGCGCGTATCTCAGGCAAAAACGCATCGAGATAAGTGCCAATGTGGAAGGCGTCATATCCCTCACGCTCGGCTTTGATGGCGTTACCGATAAACACCGGGCCAAGCGCGGCATGAAACACCGCCGGATAGCGCAGCAACTCGGACGGCAACTTATTCATCCACGTGCCTTTGGGCACCCCGTGCAAATGCACTTCGGTGCCCGGGTCGACCACGCGCGTAAAGTGTTCTTGAAGCTGTTCAGAGTACTTGCCCGACTTGCCCATTTCCGCTGCGGACTGGTACCAAATTTTCGCCATGGATCGCTCCCCCCAAAAGTAACGCGCCTGCGCGCAGATCAAAGATGCTGACCATGGTTGTAAAGACGTTGCCTCGCCGGTCAAGGCTGCCCGAAGCATGCGACTAGAAGTAAGTTTTTCTACCGGATTAGCCGGAGTGAGGCGCCGATAGACCCCAACGCCCGGAGCGTTCCGGTATTATGATCTCACCGCATTGAATGCGCTGTATGGAACGAGAGCGCTATAGATTTTGCGTCTCCATCACTGTTCGCAATGGCGTTTCAGATCGCGCACCCATTTGCGAAATAATTTCCGCGGCGGCCATGGCCCCAAGCTTCGCACAGCCTTGCAAATCGCGGCCGTGGGTATAGCCATATAGGAAACCCGCTGCGAACAGATCACCGGCGCCGGTGGTATCAACAACCTCATCCACCCCCATGGCCGGAACGGCCGCGGTCGTTTCGCCGTCAAAAACCACCGCGCCGTTAGCGCCGCGGGTCATACACGCCAGAACGTTTGCCGCGCGCAGACGCGAAACAGCGGTGTCTAAATCGTTCGCTTCATAGAGATGAAAAATCTCTTCCTCGTTGCCGAACAAAAGGTCCACGTCTTCTTTGATCAGCGTCAACAAATCCGCGCGGTGACGGTCGACGACAAACGGGTCTGACAACGATAGCGCCACTTTGCGCTGCGCATCTTTCGCGGCCTTACAAGCTTTGCGGATCGCCTGCTTGGCGCGCGGCGTGTCCCACTGATATCCTTCGATATAAGTAACGCGCGCGGCTGCAATTTTATCGGCATCAATATCAGCAGGGCTAAGTTCGGTACACGCGCCAAGGTAAGTGTTCATGGTACGCTGACCGTCGGGCGTTACTAATATAAGGCACGTCGCCGTCGGCAGTTGACTGGGGCGACTCTCGCCGCCGTGAAAATCAACACCGGCCGAGCTGATGTCGTGTCGGAAAATTTCTCCCAACTTGTCGTCACCGACCCGGCCGATAAAGGCCGGCGCGCCGCCCAGCGACGCTATGCCCGCCATTGTATT
>JAUIGX010000086.1 GCA_030432435.1 Alphaproteobacteria bacterium | reverse complement strand
TCACTGACGAACCAATCTCGTTCAGGCCACAGGGCGGCGGCGAGTATGACGAGCAGTTTCGACTTAAGCCGGGCATTGCAGACGGGAAAAGTGGCTTTGCGATTCATCGGCGCGATTGATCACGTGACCGGAGGACTTGAGCGCTTCTAGGGATGTTCTGCTCCTTTCTTGGTAATTGTGGGTATTTTCGAATATTATTAAGGCGGTACGGCGGTCTTGGGTGATCGAGCGTGGCGCGGATATGAGGGAGGACCGAAATGACACTTCTAACCCGGAGAAAAATCGTTCAGTCCTGCCCTGCGCTTCTTGGAGTGGCGAGCAGCTTGGCTGCGCCGCGCATTGCTCATGCGGCTCCTCGAAAAACACCTGCGTGTGTGGAAGATGGTCCGATAACCCGTTCGCAAATCGAAGGACCCTATTTCAAACCCGCCTCCCCCCAGCGCATGTCTCTCTTAGAGGATGGAGTTGAGGGTGAACGCCTGATCGTCGAGGGCACTGTTTACAGCGGATACTGCAAACCTATTCTCGGGGCGTTGATCGACTTCTGGCAGGCTGACGGAAACGGTGAGTACGATAACCAGACTCTCAAACTTCGCGGACATCAATACGTGGATGGCGAAGGCCGCTATCATCTAGAAACAGTCGTGCCCGGTTATTATCCGGGTCGCACGCGGCACATCCACGTAAAGGTGCAAGCGCCAGGACATCCCATACTTACCACCCAGTTATATTTTGAAAGCGACCCTGCTAATCGCCAGGATTCTCTTCACAACTCCGCTCTTGATATGAAAATATCGGAACGTCACGGCCGCAAGTTGGCGTTATTCGACTTCGTCCTAAACGTCTACTAACCGCTAGCGCTTGATCGCAGCTTAGCTGACCTCCTTTAGACGACAACTTTTCGGTAAAGGTGCCATGTCGCGTGGCCCAATATTGGGAACACAACAGCCAGGCCTACCAGCAGCGGCACAGCCGCCAGTACCAACGAGCCAACTACGATTACCGCCCATCCCATCATTACGACTGGGTTCGCAACAACTGCACGAATTGACGTTGCAACGGCAGTACCCACGCCGACATGTCGGTCAAGAATGAGTGGGAACGAAATTACTCCAATACCGAAAACTGTGAGTGCAAAGAACAAACCCACTAGGTTACCGATAGCGATCATCGACCAGCCTTGTGTTGTAGTGAAGAGTGCCGTCACAAAATCAGAAATGAAATGGGGGTGCACGAGCGCCATGGTCGAGTCATAAACCGTCATGGCAGCGGTGAGCCAAAGAAGGAAAACGGCAAGCAGCAGCCCGCCTAGCACACTAATTTCACCAATTGCCGGAGATCTTAGAAAATTGAACCCTTGGCTCCACGATATGTCTTCGCCTTGCTCGCGGCGGCGACTGAATTCGTACATACCAAGCGCAACGAGCGGGCCAATGAGCAAAAATCCGGAGACCGCAGGAAAGACAACAGGCAATAAGCTATGATTCGACATAACGATTGCTGCCGCCAATGTCGCTGCCGGATAAATGATCGCTAGAAAGAGTAAGTGCGTCGGTCTCGCGCGAAAATCTGCAACGCCCTTAGAGATCGCGTCAAACACGTCCGAAAAATTGATTTTCCGGATTTGAACAGAATGATAGGTCTCTTGTGAACTGCCGGTGAGAGTAGCCATCTTCGCTCCTCCTGCTGTCATTGGATAAAGCAAACCGCACTAAAGATGATATCGGACATATTTTACACGTTCCCGCATTGCACAATCCAATTGTGTAAATGCCAAACCGCTCGGTTCCATCGAGATATGGGGCTAAAAATCAACCTTTCAAGGAACTTATATCCATTATTCCGTTGTGAGTTCCCACACGACCACCGCCGCATCACCGTGCTTAGCCAAGAAAGACTCGGTAACATCCCACGGATCGCAAGATCACGCGGGCGCGACTAATCGACAACTCTTTGCCTCGAGACTGTCGCTACAAAAAGAGTCAAAGTTGCTTTAGGTATTCTCAGAAAATCAGGCGAATATCTCACTCCATAGCCACCTCGGAATCAACCACCGCATTAATTCTTGGAAGTGCCAGTACTAGATGTCGGTGAATTTTTTCGAGTTGCAACACCCTCATTCACAACTCGGATTTCCGGTTGACCGTCTGATAGACGCATCAACGATCAGTTGAAATTCAAGCGCTTCACGCTTTCAGCCCTCTGTGGCATTCTTCGCCTATGATACGATTCGTTGGGCCGTTCCTGCTTCTTGCCACCGTGTTTTTTGTGCCTACCCCAGCCCGCGCTTGGTCTGACGATGGACACAAAACGGCATGTGCAATTGCATGGGAGGAGCTAACCCGCACAGCACGGGGCGGCGTTAAAATTATTCTTGGCGTTGATACCAAAGAACAGTTCGCCGACTCTTGCATTTGGGCTGATGAATTCGCGCGCGAGAACCCGGACACCGCATCCTGGCATTATGTCCCGGTCCGACCGCGGCGACGAAGCGTCGATATTGAACGCGATTGTGCAGAGCCCGACAGCTGCGCGCTCATTCAAATCGAACGCAACATAGGTCTAGTTCGCGACGGACCCGCCGATTTGGACAAATCGAAAGCGCTCAAGCTCCTGATTCACCTTATGGCAGATCTGCACCAACCCCTTCACGTTGCGCAGAAAAAGGGAAATTTCGGCTCGGATATCTCGGCCTCTTTCTTAGACCGCAAGACCAATCTTCATGATGTTTGGGACAGTGAACTGCTGGTTGAACACGGCGTGCCTTGGGAAGTTTTAGGCACGCAACTACACGACGCCATTTCCCAGGAACAGCGAGAAGCCTGGAGTCAATCTGCTCCATTAGAATGGGCAAACGAGTCCTTGGATATTGCGATGTCCAACTCCACTGGATATGCCCGTTACAGTTCTGTGGTTTTGGGCGAGCGTTATCACGAGGGCAATATCGAAGTAGTCCAAGACCGCTTATCCCAAGCTGGAGTCCGTCTTGGATATATTCTCAACGATCTACTGGATTAAACCAGCCTTCGCTGCGTAACGAGCACCTCTTTTAGAGCGTCAGACATTTTTACGCCTCCGACACCCCGACCTTGGAACATTTTGAGATTCAAACCGTTGTCCCTGCAGCGGTTGACCGCTTGTGGACAGGCGCTTTTTCGCAGCCAATGTCCCACTTAGGTGCGAGCCGATTCAACTGAATCGGTGGAGTACTCGGCTTGGGTAGGAGGAGTAATTCACAGTGTATAAATTTGTTTTCGCCATCGGCTTTGCGCTGTCATTGAACACAGTCTCCTATGCACAAGAGCAATGTAGAAGGTGCAATTCGGCGATAGAAGACTACATCCTTATTGCCCAAGACACGAAATTGAAAGCCGACCAAAAAGTGGATGCTGCGCGGGAGGCAGCTCGGCTGTGCGAAATGTACGCTGGTCAAGATGGTGATAGTTGCCCAGACCTTTCATTATTTGAAAAATGCCTAGCCGACGCGGACCCGTCGCCAGCGTGTCTTGGATTTCCTGACTTTGAAGCAGCATTCAATGCGGACAAACAGATTCACCTCTATCTTACAGCAGCGTTAGATTCGAACATTTCGAACGAGCGGAGACGCACAGCGGCCTTTGACGCGGCCGAACAGTGCGTCGCCTTTAATGCAATGAATACGATTGAGTTTGCAACGGGGCGAACGCCTTGCCCCAGCATTCCAGACTATGATGAATGCGCAAGTAAAGGTGATCTGACACTAACCTGTCTTGGTTATGCGGAGTGGAAAGCCCGACTATCCGATGATGAGTTTCCCACAACGAACTAAAACCAAAGCCAAGGTTGTTATCGGCGATCTATGATCTGTGCGAGCTTTTAGCTGGTCTGTTACTCCGGCTTGCTCATAGACACCGTTTGACATCCCTCATAGTCAGCACCATATTGTCGGTATGTTGTGCCATTCAATCCATAGTCGCTTTCTGCAACACGCAGGATCTTTGCTCGAGGGCCATGCGCCCCGGGCGTGGCTGTAGGTATTCGAAAACCCCGCCCGGGGACATCTTCTCAAACTAGGCCTGAAATTGAACCGCTGAGGCGCTGTATCGCCTTGGTCAGTCCATCCGCGAGGTAAGGCGATCGCCTCACCTGTGGCGCAGGCTTCCTGATTCACGACCCCACTCCACTGTGAGGAAAACCACATAGGTAACTCTTCACGCCATATGAAGGACAAAACGATGACACCGACAAACCAAGAGCCAAGTTTAGTGAATGATGGTTCAAACTATACGGAGCCCCCGATTGTTGTTGATGCAGCACACTACAAAAGGCTTGAAGGAATAGCCTACGGAGCAATGCGCATGTTCAGAGACGTTGCCGATCGCCTCTTGGACGAGCTCGAGCGCGCCGAAGTGGTCTCATCCGATGCAATGCCAAAAAATGTGGTCAGCATCGGGTCCGAAGTTACTTTTCGGGACGAGGCCACTGGGCATACCCGCACCGTACAACTCGTCTATCCGGACGAAGCAGATATTACCCAGGCACGCGTATCGGTTCTAACGCCGGTAGGAGCCGCGCTTATCGGCTTGGGCGAAGGCCACCGTATTACTTGGCTCACTCAGGGTTCTGGAGAACGGCTCCTAAGGGTCTTAAAAGTTCATCCGCCAAGTGAAAAGAGGGCATAAACGCGCGCTTGTGCGGCTATGTGACGTCTTAATATTGCGGGGCCGCACTTCCGCTCAAGACGCTGCTTAAGCGCTAGTGTCGCGCTGGGCGTGTCAGAATTTTTCAAATCGAGGAAATTCCCCTCCGTAGTGTGCACGCCACAGCGCTATTCATAGCCTCTTTGTCAGTACGGGGTGATAGATCCAGTCGTTTGCAAAATCCGGGCAACAAAAGGCGCGCCGAAGCGCGTTTGATATAACTCTATGGATTATATAGAGAAATTGGTGAGCCCGGATGGTTTCGAACCATCACCCCTCTGACTAAAAGCAATGAGCCTGTTCCATGCCGTATAAAGCGGAGCGTACGTTGGACCAAAATGTCTGCTGTCCGTCCAACTTACCCCTCGATGAGTTCAAACTTGGCTGTGTCCAGCCCAGTATTTCCGCTGCGCGCATCGTAAGCGTAAACAACAACTTCGTAAGCTCCGAGTTCACTAGCTCGAAACGAGCCAGAAAACTGGCTTGGACTACCGGCATATTTCATCGCGATCTCATCCACCACTTCTCCGGACTTTTTAAGTTGAGCCCTAATTTCGTATTGATCGGCATCCCATAATCCGCTGGGCTCTATCGGGCAGCCGCACATCATTTTGATATCTGCCCTAAATTCAACAAGAGGCGCCGTGCCCTGCATTTTCAACTCGGCAGGAATGTCGTGAAGATCAACAAAAAATCCCGGAATTTCGAGGACCCAGCCATCGCCGCCATCGAGATGCCTTCCTGGAATCACCCACTGCGTTGCCGAAACACGGGCCGCGCTGTCATGTGCCACTAAAGGGCCGACCGCGACCACTTCAATAAGTCTTGGCGTGTTGAGATCGAGAGTAACTGCGAAATTAGCCGCATCACCTGAAGAAAGCGCGTCCCTACGTGTTTGACTTCGTTTCATTAGGAGTTCGGTATCGCCAGTCCCGCCGACGGTTGTACCTTCAGCAAGCACCTCTCCCGTCTTGGCATCACGCAGAATAATCTGCGCACCGCCCATGCTTGTTCCAATGAACTTCGCATCCTTGCTGATCACTCGAACAACAATGTTCGTCGGCTCAGCGAAAGCGGGCATCGCGAATGCCAAACCCAGCGCCAACGCCAATGTGATTTTTAAAGATCCAAGGACATTCATTTTAGACGCCTTCCCTTGTTTGTGCCTGCCAATGTGCAGAATCGACGGAGGTAGCGCTACACTCAATACTCTGTGTAGTGGGTCAGGAGCACGATTACAGGCATTCCAAATAGAATTTTATTCTCCCGAAATCAGTGCTCCATTTACTTCCAAAATCTGGACAACAAAAAACGCGCCGAAGCGCGTTTGATGCAACTCTATGAATTATATAGAGAAATTGGTGAGCCCGGATGGTTTCGAACCATCGACCCTCTGATTAAAAGTCAGATGCTCTACCACTGAGCTACGGGCCCAACCAGTGCGCGAAACTCAATTCGTACGCGCACAATCCATGAAGCGGCGACAACTTAGGGAGACGCGCCTCAAGGGTCAAGTCGATTAGGGCAGTTAATCGCCCTCTTTCACATCAGCGGCCACACGCATCTGAATAATACGATCCGGATAAGGCACTGAACCGTTATCATTGGGGTCGCCCTTGCGGATCTGATCTACGAATTCCATTCCTGAGACAACCTGGCCCCAGTAGGTGTACTGGCCATTAAGGAACTCTGATTCGTCGAGAACGATAAACCACTGGCTATCGGCGCTGTTGATATTGCTTGAGCGCGCCATCGAGACTGCCCCGCGCACATGGACACCGTCGTTAAACTCCGCCGGAATATTCTGTCCAGAGCCACCGGTTCCGTCACCCTTGGGATCTCCGGTTTGTGCCATGAACCCGTCGATAACCCGATGAAAAACGATGCCGTCGTAGAATCCCTCGCGGACGAGTTCCTTGACGCGAGCGACGTGTTTCGGCGCCATCTCAGGCTTTAACTCAATAACAACCCGGCCGTATTCCAAGTCCAAATAAAGCGTATTTTCCAAATCTAGATTCTCCAATGAAGGCATCGTCACCGCTTCCTGAGCAACAACAGGCGCCACCGTGACATAGCTCAAGCCAAGGACCAGAGCCAGCAGCAAGCCTACTCGCGGCAAGAACGTCAATTGAGCGCGTAATGAATGTAACATAGCGGTTCCGTTAAATTGGTAATGTGGCGGCGCCGAGGCAGTCATATCTGCCGTGGGCTCACCGCGCAAGCAACACTCTTCCAAACTCATTTGTCCGTAATATGGCGAGTTTTCCGAGAAAGCCGTTACTTCTTCTTGTACTTCTTTTGAACGCGGCGACATACATCGGCTGGCACAAAACTTGATATATCGCCGTCCAGCCTCGCAATTTCCTTAACGAACCGCGATGAAATGAACTGATTTCGTTCCGAAGCCATCAAGAACATCGTTTCGACTTTTGAATTGAGGCGAGCGTTCATTCCAGCCATCTGAAACTCGTACTCGAAATCCGATACCGCCCGCAGGCCACGAATGATGACCGACGCGTTCAAATTCATGACAAAATCCATAAGGAGGGTATCGAAGGGCTCTATAACAATTGGCACATCCGCTGTAATGGCCAGCGATTTAACTTCGCGCTCACACATATCGGCCCGTTCCTTGAGAGAAAACAGAGGGCCTTTTCCCACATTGACAGCAACTCCGACGATTAGCTTATCGACGACTTTGGCCGCACGCCCAATGATATCCAGATGACCATTGGTCATGGGGTCAAAAGTGCCTGGATACACACCGATCCGGTAGCGCCCTGTCTTCTTTTCTGCGCTGGTCTGCGTCTTTTTTACCATTCCAGTCCCCGTATATTTGACGTGATGAGTTCCAAAGGATCAAGCTTCCGCTTCTTCGTCCTGATCTCCGGCGATCTCGGCCTCATCTAAGGGAAGGTGAGCAACAGATGTAACCCGCTCTTCTTCACCGGTAGAGAACATAGTCACGCCCTGCGTTGAACGCCCTGCTATGCGTACATCGCCAATAGGAGTTCTTATCAATCGTCCGGAGTCTGTAATCATCATCACCTGATCTGTATCGGCTACAGGGAACGATGCCACGACATCACCATTTCGCTTACTTGTTGCAATCGACACGATACCCGAACCTCCGCGACCTGTAATGCGGTATTCATAGGCAGACGTCCTCTTGCCGTACCCCCGGCGAGTAACGGTTAAAATAAACTCTTCGTCCCCAGCAAGGCGCGCATGCTCCTCTTCCGTCAAAGTTTTGACGTCGTCACCGCCATTCTCGTCGGTCGCGTCGCCGTTATCGTCCGCGCCGCGCAGTTTTCTTGACATCTTAAGATACGCATCGCGATTTTCCGTATCGAACTCTACGTGCTTCAAGATCGACATCGAAATAACTTCGTCGTCTTTAGCCAATCTTATGCCGCGCACCCCGACAGAAGAACGGCCTGCAAAGACTCTGACCGCGCTCACTTCAAAGCGAATGCATTTGCCTTGTCGCGTGGATAGCAGCACATCGTTCTGATCGCTACATGTGGCAACCCCGACAAGACTATCGCCATCCGCTAGCTTCATCGCAATTTTGCCATTGCGCATAATGTTCACAAAATCGGACAGATCATTCCGCCGAACGTTGCCGGAGCTGGTCGCGAACATCACGTTGAGATCGCCCCAAGTGCTTTCGTCTTCCGGCAACGGCATAACCGTCGAAATAGTCTCTCCCGCTTTTAGAGGAAGCAAATTCACCATGGCCTTTCCTCGGCTTTGAGGAGTACCTACAGGTAATTTGTAGACCTTCAGCTTGTAGACCATCCCCGCCGTAGAAAAGAACAGCAGCGGCGTATGGGTGTTGACGACATACAGCGCCTGCACGAAGTCCTCATCCTTGGTCGCCATGCCCGCGCGGCCTTTGCCGCCTCGCCGTTGGGCGCGGTAAGTGGAGAGTGGTACGCGCTTGATCCACCCGGCGTTTGTCACCGTAACCACCATATCCTCACGCTGGATAAGGTCTTCAACATCGGTTTCGAATTCCAGCTCCTCGATGACACTCCGGCGCGGTGTCGCGTATTCGTCCCGCATCTCTTGCAGTTCAGTTCGCATAATCGAGTACAACCGTTCGCGGCTGCGCAGAATTCCCAAATAGTTTGAAATACTCTCGCCGAGTTCTTTCAATTCACCGTGAATTTTTTCGCGCTCAAGACCCGTCAAACGATGTAGGCGCAGATCCAATATGGCCTTCGCCTGGGTTTCCGAAAGCTTGTACTTCCCGTCAATCACCTTCCGGTCCGGCTCGTCGATGAGAGCCACCAGGGGCTCTACATCCGTCGCCGGCCAATCTTGCGCCATCAATTGCTCTCTGGCTGTGGTCGGATCTGACGCGGCGCGGATAAGCTTGATAACGGCATCAAGATTGGCAACCGCGATGGCCAAGCCGACCAAAACGTGTGCACGGTTGCGCGCCTGGCCAAGCTCGTAAACTGTGCGGCGGCGAATAACTTCTTCACGGAATTTGATAAACGCCTGAAGAATTTGCTTCAGGGTCATCAACTCAGGACGGCCGCTGTTGATGGCCAGCATGTTCACGCCAAAGCTAGTTTGCAGCGGCGTATATTTGTAAAGCTGATTCAACACCACTTCGGCCATGGCATCGCGCTTAATCTCAATGACAACGCGCACTCCATTGCGGTCGGATTCATCGCGCAAATCACCGATTCCTTCGATGCGCTTGTCACGCACCAACTCGGCCATTTTTTCGATCATCGAGGCCTTGTTCACCTGATAGGGAACCTCGGTAACGATGATCGCCTGCCTGTCTTTACCGATATCTTCAATTTCGCAGCGCCCGCGCATAACGACCGAACCGCGCCCCGTCATCAGGGCCGAACGACTACCCGATTGCCCGAGAATGATGCCCCCGGTCGGAAAATCAGGCCCGGGAACAATTTCCATCAGGCGCTCGTCCGTGGTGGCCGGATCGTCGATCAGGGCACAGGCCGCATCGATCACTTCGCCCAGATTGTGGGGCGGAATATTTGTGGCCATCCCAACGGCAATGCCGCCCGCCCCGTTCACGAGAAGATTGGGATATCGCGCCGGCACCACTACCGGTTCGTACACCGTCTCATCATAGTTTGGCTGAAAGTCGACGGTCTCCTTGTCGATATCATCCAGCAAGGAGTGTGCTGCTTTTGCGAGCCGCGCCTCGGTATAACGCATAGCCGCAGCAGGGTCCCCGTCCATGGAACCAAAGTTACCTTGCCCATCAATAAGCGGCAGGCGCATCGCGAACGGCTGCGCCATACGCACCATCGCGTCATAGATCGCTTGATCACCGTGCGGATGGTACTTACCCATCACATCACCGACGATGCGCGCTGATTTCTTGTAGGGCTTATTGTATTCGTAGCCGCCCTCTTTCATCGCGAAGAGAATGCGGCGATGGACTGGCTTCAGGCCGTCTCGAACATCAGGCAGCGCACGGCTGACGATCACGCTCATGGCGTAATCGAGATAGCTCTTACGCATTTCGTCTTCGATGGTTATCGGGGCAATTTCAAAATCAGGCGGGGTCGGGGTTGTTTCGCTCACTAGGTCTCTCTCAAAAATTACGTCAAAACGAACCTCTTCCCGCCGGCAATATTGCAGTGCACCAACGAGACTTGAAGCTACCTAAATCTGTGCTGAGGGCTCCTACTCAGGATCGAATAGAAGCAAATGCACGTGAGGAAAATCTACCAGATTTCATGCAACATTCACAACGTTCACGTTGCGCCCCAGACGTCTTTTCCCCACCAAAGTTATCCACAGCCGAACGGCTTTTTAAGTATTATATAACAATCACTTATACAGACTCACTCACAGCTCATGAGCCGCAGAAAACGGGCGATTTAATTGGAAAACGGAGTTCCTGACAAGATACGACATCTAGCCACTCGAAAAGCGCGAGACTCGGCCAATTCATGGCACCGAACACGGCAAAGACCGACGACTTATAATCGGTGCTCAGCGCGGATATTTAGCCCCACTTTTTAGCGTTTTTATTGCACCGCACAGCCAGGGCCCGTCTAGCGAGACTTCCCCTTGGTCATGAACGCGGCGATCCGCGCTTCCATATCAGAACCAACACCCGCGGTATGCGCGACCTCGTAGGCAAGCCCCTCGCCTAATGCCATCCCATCGGTCTCCAACAGCAGCTGTTTGTTGGCCCGGTGCGTATGCCAGGACAACGCAAGCATCTCGCCCGTCAGCGTCGCCAGTTCGTCGTCGAAGGCGTCATCTGCCACACAGAAATTAACGAGCCCCATAGCCCGGGCCGCCGGCCCCCCATAGGTGCGCCCGGTCAGCATCATCTCCCGCGCACGCGAGAGTCCCACGCGCCTAGGCAACCGCTGGCTCATGCCCCAGATCGGGGTGACTGCCCACTTCGCATGCGTATCGGCAAATTTGGCCGTCTCGGAGGCAAAAATCAGATCTCCAGCCAGCGCCAGTTCCAATGCCCCTGTGTAACAGTGCCCATGAACCGCAGAAATCACCGGTTGGGGCAGATTGGCTAAACGCTCAATGGTATCTGACTGAAAATTCGGAGTGGGGAGATCCTCCCCTTCAGCTAGGTCCGCGAGATCATGACCTGCCGAGAAACATTTTCCCGCCCCACGCACCACAACCAGGCCGACCGTGTCCGTCTGCTCGGCCAGCAGATCAACGTGCGCGCGGAGTTCTTTGAACACTTCGACGTTGAGGGCGTTCAGCTTTTCCGGTCGGTTGAGAATGAGGGTCGCTAAACCATCGCTATCTTGCCGCAACACCAATTCGGACATTCCGCGCTCCTGTTACATTTTCACAGCACAATACGGCCCGTTTCACCGACCGCCAAGTCGGTGGAAAGCAGTAGGCATGCCGAATAGGGCGCGCTATAGAAATCACATAAATTCTAAAGTCTGGAGATCTCATGCCCCTACCTGATCTGTTCCGCGACCGTATCTCACTGCCTGTCATCGGCGCGCCGATGTTCCTCGTGTCCCATCCAGAATTGGTGATTGCTCAGTGCAAAGCCGGCATCCCGGGCACCTTCCCAACACTCAACGCGCGGCCTTTGGAAGTTCTCGACGAGTGGCTCGCGCGGATCACCAAAACGTTAGCAGAGGATCCAAAAGCGGCACCGTTTGGTGTGAACCTAGTCATGCACAAATCCAATACGCGCCTGGCGGAGGACACCGAACTCACCATCAAATACAAAGTGCCGTTCGTCGTCACATCCGTTGGCAGTCCCGCGCCGATGGTCGAGCACGTCCACGGCTACGGCGGCCTCGTATTTCATGATGTCACCACCATCAAGCACGCTCAAAAAGCAATTGACGCCGGCGTAGACGGACTGATTCTTGTTTGTACCGGCGCAGGTGGCCATGCCGGATTTCTGTCGCCCTTCGCGTTCTTGCACGAAGTTCGCAAGATATTCGACGGCACGATCATTCTCGCCGGCGCCATGTCGACCGGCCGCCACATAAAGGCCGCGACCGTCATGGGCGCTGACATCGCATACCTCGGCACGCGTTTTATCGCGACGACCGAGGCCCACGCGGCTGACGCCTACAAAAATATGATCGTTTCATCCGCTGCGGCCGATACCGTCCACACGCCATACTTTAGCGGCGTGCCCGCGAACTACTTGAAGCCTTCGTTAGCGGCCGCAGGTTATGACCCCGACAACCTCGGCATTAACCCAGATGGCGGGAGCCTGAGCATTGACGGCGGGGATAAATCCGGACCGCAACCCTGGAAAGATTTGTGGTCAGCCGGTCAAGGCATTGGAGCCATTGAAGACATCCCGACTGTTGCCGACTTGGTGGCGCGAATGAAAGAGGAATACGCCGCTGCCGGCTAGCGCTATGTCTGCGTGGTGATTTCTCTTTTCGGGCCGTCATAAGCGTCGAACACTGCGCGGTGGGCGCGCAGTGACATATCTCCGTCGCGGGAGTAGTAATCCGAAACCCACTGGAGCAGGAATTCTAGCTTGGAATCCTGTTCTTGCTTTGACGCGTATTTATGCGGCTCCCACGGACGGCTGCGGCAATTATTGAGGCACACCTCTTCACCTGGATTCACAAAGATAAGCTCAGGCTGCCATTTCAAGGTGCCCTGAACTAGATCTCCGTAACAGCCCTCCACGATCCACTGCTTGCTACTCGAACAAAATTTATCAAGATCGCTGGCGGCCGCAGCATCAGGGCGCTTCACTGCAATCTGCTCTGGCTCCCAATAAATTGTGTCTAGATCGAGCATAGGAATTCTCCCACTCGCCATCGTCCGGGCGAGTGTTGACTTTCCAGAGCCGGAATTACCTAAAATAACGACGCGCATGAATCTCAGAGCATTCGCTGAGGAAACTGATAGATCGCCTTAAAACGGGATTTCGTCGTCCATATCGCTGGGGGCGCCGCCACTGG
>JAUIGX010000085.1 GCA_030432435.1 Alphaproteobacteria bacterium | reverse complement strand
CGTCCGGAAGAAAAACAGTGTTGCAATGCGTCCGGTTGATCGCCGTCGTCACCTCCGGCTCCAACGCCCAAAGGGTAACATCCCGGCCAGCGCGATGCGCAACCGTTGCCAGCGCCGTGCCCCAGGCCCCCGCGCCGATAACACCGATGCGTTGCATGTCCGCCATGAGATCCACTCAAAAAGTTACAGTTTTAATGTCCTGCATCTTGTCTATGCCCGTGCGACCGACCAATGTCCACATAAGGACGTTGCAAACATTCGGGGGATAAGCCAAGACCTTAGCCATGACTATTCTTATCACAGGCGCGGCCGGCTTTATTGGATTTCATACGGCAATGCGGCTCTTGGATCAGGGCCGCCGCGTTGTCGCGCTTGATAACTTCAATTCCTATTACGATGTCGGCTTGAAGGAGGCCCGCTGGGCGCAACTCGAAAATCGCGACGGATTTACCGGGCGCCGCGTTGATCTCGCTAGCCGGCGCGAGCTACTCGAATTCTGCGACGAGACCGAACCTACGCGCATTATACATCTCGGCGCACAGGCCGGCGTACGCTACGGCATCGAGAACCCCGAGGCCTACACGAACTCCAACCTGATCGGCTTTATGAATATTCTTGAAGCCGCACGCGCACTAAAAGTCGAACACTTTGTATTTGCGTCCACCAGCTCGGTTTACGGCGCGAACACCACCATGCCCTTTGCAGAGCATCACACTGCCGATCACCAACTCAGCCTCTACGCCGCAACCAAACGCGCCAACGAAGCGCTCGCGCATTCGTATGCGCATCTCTATAAAATTCCTTCAACCGGCCTTCGGTTTTTCACGGTCTATGGACCTTGGGGACGGCCCGATATGGCGCCGCAAAAATTTGCCGCGCGTATCTGCGCGGGAGATCCCATAGACGTTTATAACAACGGCAATATGAAACGCGACTTCACTTTTGTCGGCGACATCGTCGAAGGCGTAACTCGTGTTGTCGATCACACACCTATCGCTGACGAATCCTGGAATGCAGCAAACCCCGCCCCGAACAGCAGCGGCGTTGCGCCATACCGCATCTTCAACATTGGCCGCGGCGAGCCGATAGATCTTATGGAATTTATTGCTTTGCTCGAGAAGTACGTCGGCAAGAAAGCGGTGTTGAATTTCATGCCCATGCAACCCGGTGATGTTGAAGGCACCTGGTGCGACGTCAGCGCTTTGCACCGCGCCGTGCACTATGAACCGAAAGTTTCGCTCGCCGAGGGATTGGAGAAAACCGTCGCGTGGTTTCGCGACTACTACAAGGTCTAGGCCTTCACGCCCGCGCCGCGCGCCGGCGCAGCATCCGGATCAAGCGGCCATCGCGGCCGCGGTTTGAAATCAAGCGGATCGATCAATCCCAACTTCAGGCGTTCCAACCCGGCCCAAGCGATCATCACCGCATTGTCGGTGCACAAAGCAACAGGCGGGGCGGCAAACGAAAGTCCTTCGTTTGCACACCGCTCGCTCAACGCAGCGCGTAGGGCAGTGTTGGCGGCGACACCTCCGGAGACCACGAAAGCGCCACCTTGCGGATACTCGGCCCGAAACAACGCGAGCGCGCGCCCGACCCGGTCGCTGACCGCTTCAACCAGCGCCGCTTGAAACGATGCGGCCAGATCGGACACATCTTTTTCAACCAGCGCGCCCGGTGGCAGGGTCTCGGCAGCTTGGCGCACCGCGGTTTTTAATCCGGAGAAGGAAAAGTCGCAGCCGGGCCGGCCTTTCATGGGCCGGGGCAGCGCGAAACGAGCAGGATCGCCGCCCTTCGCCGCACGTTCAATAGCCGGACCCCCGGGATACCCAAGGCCCAGCATTTTAGCCACCTTATCGAAGGCCTCGCCCGCAGCATCATCTACTGTTGTGCCGAGACGGCGATAAGATCCTACCCCCTCGACCACCAGCAACTGACAATGCCCCCCGGACACAAGCAGCAGTAAATAGGGGAATTCCACGCCATCGGTGAAGCGCGCGGTGAGGGCATGACCCTCTAGATGGTTCACCGCTAGGAACGGAATTTTATGAACCGCCGCGATCGCTTTGGCCGTCATTACGCCCACCAAGACACCCCCAATGAGGCCGGGCCCTGCCGTCGCCGCCACGCCGGCCAGATCGCAGTAACTGGCACCGGCATCGGCCATGGTTTTAGCCACAAGCCGGTCTAAGTGCGCGAGATGGGACCGCGCAGCGATTTCTGGAACGATGCCGCCGTAAGGCCGGTGTTCAGCCACCTGACTAAGAACCGTCTGCGACAGAATCCTTCCCGCGCCATCAACAACGGCGGCGGCGGTTTCATCGCAACTTGTTTCTAGTCCCAGGACAATCATTCAGACACACTCGTTACCGGACACCCGTATACCTTGACGGGCCGCTGCAGAAACGGCTTTTCACCTGCAAATGCAGCCTCTACAACACTTGTAAGGGCGATACCAGGAAAGCTGATGCGGGTTCTGATTACACAACCGGTGGCCGATGCCGCTGCCGTTGCAGCCGCGCTGCAAGACCGCGGCCATCATGCTTTCACGACGCCGGTGATAACCGTCGAACGCACCCCTGCACCAACGGTAAAACTGGAGGGCGCCCAGGGGTTTATCGTTACCAGCCGCGACGGCGCGCGGGCCCTGGCGGAAACCATCAGCGTCCGCACCTTCCCTGTCTTTGCCGACAGCGCGACCACGGCTTCTGAATTATCGCGCCTCGGATTTAAAAATATAAAGGCCGCAAGGGATGACTCGGCCGATCTCGCCAGACTGATAGAGAAAACCGCGAACCCGAATGCCGGGGCTTTCATATATGCCTGCAGCACATCCGCTCCGGTTCAACTTGGAGCACTGCTGAGCAATATGGGCTTTGCGCTGCGCGCGCTGCCTCTTTACAGCACAAAACGCGTCGAGCGCATTTCCCCCGAAATGCACAAAATCTTAGAAAGCGGCAATCTTGATGCTGCCGTGTTTCTCTCGGCCGATGAAGCCCGCGCCTTTGTCACCCTGATTCAGCGCGAAAAATTAGAGCCGCTTGTCGAGAGTCTCAAGACCATCGCGGCGAATCCAATCGTCGCCGCCCCCTTGCGTGCCCTAAAACTTGGTGCCGTTGTTGTGCCGCCGTCCGGCGATTTGGAAACTGTTTTTGGCGTTCTTGATCAAAAACTCGTCGACAAAGTCGAACAAGAAAAACATGAAAGGGCGAGGGCCGCGCGCGAGATCGCCGAGCAGCAAGAGGCTGAAGATAAACGCCGCGCCGAAGAAAAAGCCGAACAAGACCGGTTAAGACGGGAACAGGCAGAACAGGAACACGCGGAACAAATGCGTGCTGCGGCCGAGAAAGCCGAGCGTGACCAAGCCGCACGCGACAAGGCCGAACAAGAGCGGCTCGCAAAGGAAAAAGAGGCGGCGGATAAAGCCGAGCGAAAGCGTCTCGCCAAAGAACAGGCCGCACAGGAGAAAGAAGCCCGCAGACAAACCAAGTTGAACCTAGAGGCCCGGGCGAGGGAAGAAAAAGAACGTCTTGCGCAGGTGAAGGCGGACCGCGCACGCGCCCTGAAAGAACAGGCGGCGAAGGAGGCGGAAGACGCGCGTGTAGAACGCGAAAAACAAAATGAGGCGCGGCGCACGGCAGAAGACGCCGAACGTAAGCGACAAGAGGCCGTGCGCGCAGACGAGGACCGCAAGGCTGCTGAAAATGCCGCGCAGGAAAAAGCGGCGAAAGAAAGAGCCGAACACGAGCGCTTGGCCCAAGAGATCGCCGACCAAGAACGAGTGGAGCGGGAACGGCTTGCGCTCGAGGCTACGGAGATGACTGCGCACGCTCAAAAGCAAAAAGCGGACGAAGAACGCCGCGCTGCGGACGACGCCGAAGCCAAGCGGCAAGAGAGAGCGCAAGCTGAAGAGGACCGGCTAGCCGCGGAAACCGCCGCCCAAAAACGGGCGGACGACGCAAAAGCCGAGCAGGACCGCCTCGCCAAAGAACAAGCCGAGCGCGAACGGCAAAAGGCTGAGAGCGCCGAAATGGAACGCATGGCGACCGAAGCCAAGGCTCGAAGGCGCGCCGAAAAGGAACAGGCCGGGCGTGACCGGCGCGCAGCAAGAAGCGCGGCCCGCGAGGCTGCAAAAATGCAGAGGGTGGAACGCGCCCAGCTGAAAAAAATTGAAAAAGAAGAAGCTGAGAAAAAAAGGCAGAAGGCAAAAGCCGCCGCACGGGCAGAAAGGGAGAAGACACCCGTAGAGACTGCGCGCAATTTAAATACGCCTGTTGAAAATGCGGAGACACCGTCTGCCGGCCTAGTCGGAAAATTTAAAGCGTGGCGCGCACGCCGAGGTCCTGCCGAGTCTACAGGACCGATGTACACCCGATTACAAGGTCAGCCAGCAGCCGAAACTGAAACGAGCAAACCCAATGTTAATGCTGATGTGGCGATTATGACCCCATCGGTTACAATAGTGCCGCCGGTTGCCACGGCCGCACCCGACTTAACAACTGTTTACGAACCGCCGCCGCAATCGCAGGAAGAACAAAACGTGTCACAAGAACCGCCGCAAGAACCGACCGACAGCCCTGCTGTGCCCAAGGATTCGCCAACCGCACCGCCCTCCGCATCAAAAGCCACATCACCGGCCCCATCAACAGTACGTGGCGGCGGTCGAGCCGAACGCCTCAGAGCCGAAGATGCCGCCGACCAAAAGGCCGGGCAACAACGCTACAAGAATTTTGGCATCGGCGATTCATCGTCCGACACCACTTCCAACACCACCGCTTCCAGCACAACCGATCAGGGTTCTTCTATTCAGACCCCGCCCCCCAAGACAACCGGGGGCATCGGCAAGGTTGTCGCCCTCTTCATTTTACTGGTGGTCGCGGCCACAGCGATTATTGGAACCGCGTCCTGGTGGGTTCCGCATGCAACGCAGCTTGTCCGGGGGCAAAGCTCGTCCGGCGGAAGCGAACCGGTGCAACAGGTACAGACTGTGCCGCCGGCGCCGACGACACCAGCGCCCGAGACCGCGCCGACGCTGCCTCCGACGCCATCGGCCGGTTCAAACGCCATACAAACCCGCCTGGAAGCTCTTGAAAGAAATATGGCCGGCGCGGACAGCGAAGCCTTGAGCGCCATGCAGGCCGAGTTCAACAACCGCCTTGAAGCTCTTGAGCAAAGCGGAGGTATGGATGATGCCTCAGTGACCTCCATAAGCGAGTCCCTTTCCAGCCAGGCGCGTCAACTTGCTGCGGTAAGTGCGCGCCTCGCTACATTGGAAGCTGCCATCGGCAATGCCGCGCGCGTCGAAGATTTGAACAACCGCATCATCGTTCTTGAAGGCAAGAGCGCCGATGCTGCCAGCGTTTTGTCCTTGGCGAACCGCGTAACGACGCTAGAGGACACCTCCCGCCGGGCCGTCGCCGAGCAAACCGCCGAAGTGGCACTGCTTATGGCCACCGCACAACTGCGTGAAGCCATCGCCGGAGGACAACCCTTTGCCCTTGAACTTGAAACTGCCAAGGCCCTGTCCTTGCGCGTTCTGGGCACGCCCCTTAACGATGACGGCTTCGCCACATACGGCGCGCGCGGCATTCCCTCGCTCATCACCTTGCAACGCCGGTTTGATGAAACCGCGGCGCGGGTTGTGCGCGCGGCGGCGATTCCGGACGGCGCAAGCGGCTGGCTACGCCAATCTCTTGACCGGCTCATGGCCATCGTCACCGTCCGCCGCATCGATGGAGACATCGCGGGCGACGGCGCATCCGCCGTTCTCGCCCGCGCGGGAAATCGTCTTGGGGCCGGCGACTTAACCGGCGCCGCCGTAGAGATGACTGCGCTGACGGGGGCGGCTGCTGAAGCCGCCGCACCTTGGCTCGCGGACGTCCGTGCCCGCATTGCCGCCGACCGGACCATTACCAGCACCTTGAACCGGACGATGGCATTGATGGCCGTCGACGAACACTCGCAAGCCCCGGCGGCAGCGACTGACCCGACGTCCTCAGACGAGAGTGAATAAAACCATGATTCGTCTGATCGTTTTTCTCGTTGGAATTGCCGCTGTTGTTGCTGGCGCAGTGTGGATGGCCAATGAGCCGGGAAGCGTTACGCTTGTCTGGCGCGGTTGGCATGTGGACACTTCCGTCGGCGTGTTGGTCGCGGCCATGGTTGCGGCCGTCATTGCTATTTTATTTGTTCTGCGCGTGATCGCTGTATTGAGCGGCACTGTTAAGGCCTTCGCCGCCGCTCAACGAGAGCGCCGGGTTCAACGTGGACTTGTCGCTCTGGGCGACGGCTTTGCCGCCGTGCAAGCCGGGCAGGGCGCAGTTGCAAGCCGCCTTTCAAAAGACGCCTCCAAATTGCTTGGCACCTCTTCGGCCGTGCAGGTCCTTAAACTGGGTTCGGCAAATCTCGGCGACGATCCGCGCGAAGCACAAGCGGCGGCGATGGCTTTGCTAAGCAGACCGCAAACCGAACTTGCCGCTTTGCGCACACTTGCAAACAAGGCCCTAGCCGACGGCGATGTCGTAGGTGCCTTGCGTCATGCTCAAAAAGCGCTGGCCCGCAAAGATGCTCCGCCTTGGGCTTTGCACATGGTGCTGGATGTTCAAATTGGCATGGGGCTTTGGTCCGATGCCCTCGCAGTCTTGGATACCAAATTGGGCAAGACCGTTTTCGACGCCGAGACTCATCAACGCCTGAAACTGAAGCTGTACGTAAAAGAAGCGCAGAACGCCCTCAAAAACGGTGATGCCGACACAGCGACCAGCGCTGCAAAGAAAGCAATGGATGCTTCCGAATTTAACCCTGAAGCCGTAGCCATTTATGCCAAGGCGATGGCAAGCCAGGGTAAAGGGCGCAAGGCCGCCGGTGCCGTCGAGAAAGCGTGGCGCGCAAATCCGCATTCCATTTTGCTGAACGCCTATCGGTCTTTGGTCCCCGGCGAATCCGCACTGGACTGGGCGAAGCGTGTTGAGAACCTGGCGAAGGCGGCAGCCGACCACCCGGAAACGCGCCTGGCCGTGGCCGATGCCTCGCTGCACGCAGAGCTTTGGGGGCAAGCCCGCAACCGACTTTCGGTGCTGACAAACGAGGATATGGCGCCCGACATTCGTGCCCGCGCCGCACGTTTGATGGCGGATGTAGAAATGCGCGAGCGGGCCGACACGGAAGCCGCAAACGAATGGCTTCAGCTTGCGCTATCCGCCGAGCCGCGCGCGCAGGGCAAAGAGAGTCCGCCGAAATCGACCGGAGACCTTCTCGCGCACTCTTGAGTCAGTCTTGCGGCATCATCGGCACCGGCAGAGCCGCATCGCTTAGGACCGGATAACGCGCGCGCGCATCGAACAATTGATAGTGCCACCACTCATTGCGGAAAAAATCCCACCCTGCGGCCGTCATGATGCCTAGCAATATGGCGCGGTTGCGCTGAGCATTCGCTGAAATCTCCAGAACCCCGTGATGCGAAAGGGGCGTGAAGGCATCGAAGGCCGTGCCCATATCTAAGTCAGCCCCGTCCGCGTCAATCAATGTCAGATCGACCGCCGCGCCCATAGAATGCGGCGAGCCGCGGCGCGGGTCGGCCAAGAAATCAGGATCGGGCGTATGGTTCCATAGCACCCACTGTGCTTCTGAGGGACGGAAGGCATCGAAGATTTTAAATCTCAGCCCAAGCTGGCGGGCGATTTCGATGGCTCGCGTTAAACATGCCGCTGCATCAGCATGAAGAAAACAGGCTGGCCGTCCATACACTGGTTTACCGGTGAAATTATCCGGCGTTGCGTAGGCAATATCCCAATCTACATCGTAGGCAGGAGGCGTTATTTCAATCAAAGACATGACGTAAAACTTTACTGTATTTCTCTGCGGGTTTTCTGACCGGAGACTATCGGCGGCGAAAAAGCAACGCCATGGCGTCCCATCATGATAGCGAATATCCTGCGGTTCAAATGATTCCCAATTACCAAGCGTGCACAAACCTATGTTGATCCTCGCCTTCGACACAACTGCCGCCGCATGTTCGGCCGCGCTTTGGCGGGACGGCGAAGTTTTAAAAGTAGAGCAGGCCGCAATGGCCCAGGGGCAAGCCGAAGCGCTTGTTCCCATGATCGAGCGCCTCTTGAGTGAATGCGCTATCGACTATGAGAGACTTGATCGCATTGCAGTGACCGTCGGGCCCGGATCGTTTACCGGCGTACGGGTCGGCATCGCAACGGCACGCGCCATTGGACTTGCAGCCTCTAAACCCGTTATCGGCATCACGACCACAGAGGTATTGGCCGCCGCCGTGCCGGAGAGTCGATCGCGGATTTTAGCGGTGATGGATACCAAGCGCGGAGATTTGTATGTCCAAATGTTTGGGCCGGACCGTTCTGCTATCGGCGATGTCAGCGTTGTGAGCCCGGAAGACCTGCCGTCCTGGGCGGGTGCGGACCCCGTCATGCTGATCGGAGACGGCGCCGCTCTTGCAATGAACGGTTTTGGCGCAAACGCCTCTTTATCAGATGCAAGCCCATTGCCCGATGTAGCCGTGCTTGCGCGCTTGGCTTCTACGCGCGACGAGGGCGCCGAAACTCTTCCGATTTATGCGCGCGCGCCGGACGCAAAACTTCCCACGGGCGGTGGGCGGCTGCGTCCATGACAAACCCGTGAGCGACATGCGGGTTATTCAAGGGGGCTCTGAGCATTGCGATATTCTCAGCACGCTGCACGGCACAGGCTTTTCAAAACCATGGGGTAGCGAAGAGTTTGCCGCCTTGCTGGGACAGCCGGGCGTCGCCGCCTGGATCAGCGAAAGCAACGAACCCTCAGGCTTCATTCTTGTGCGTGCGGCGGCGGACGAGGCGGAAATCCTCACACTCGCGGTCATCCCGGAGCAGAGAAAAATCGGCATCGGGGCACTTCTGCTTAAAACCGCCTGCGAAGCGCTAAGCGCCGCAGGCACAAAACAAATATTTTTAGAGGTTTCCGTCAAAAACACAGCGGCGATCACGCTGTATCAAAAATCCGGCTTTGCACGGCGCGGAATGCGGACGGCCTACTACGGCGGTGGAAAAGACTCAGAACCGGTCGATGCCATCATCATGGCCAAGGTACTTTAGTATCTAGCGCCGGGTGTTCAGCAGCGGCGCACCACCAGCAGATGAGGTTGCCTTGGATCAGGCGCGCTTTGCGGCGCTTCGGGATCAAGAGAAACAATCTCATGGCCGTGGGCTTTGACCGAGCGCGGCACATTGTCGAGCGGCTGAACGCCCTTGAGGCGAACAGTCGCGAGGGCTCCCGGCGGCATTTTTTCCAGCAGAAGCTTCGTCTTAACGAAGGTCAACGGACAGACGTCCGATGTAATGTCTATAAAGTATTCACGATCGGTCATATATTATACTTAAGAAAACAGAGGGTCTAAACAACGTTGCCTCGACCTAGTTGCACATTTATAGAGATTAACCAGTAGGGTTTATCTGAGGAATATTATGAGCAGTGACGGGCAAAAAGCTGATTTATTGGCATTGACGGCCCAAATTGTTGCCGCCCATGTGACGAATAACTCGGTAGCCGTCGCTGATCTGCCCAAATTGATCCAGGATGTTCACAAGACTCTTGCAAATATTGACGGTGGGCAGGCCAATGATCAACTCACCCCGGCCGTGCCGATCAAAAAATCGATTACACCGGAATATATTGTCTGTCTTGAGGACGGTAAAAAACTGAAAATGCTCAAGCGTCACTTAAAAACGGCTTACGATATGACCCCTGAGCAATATAGAGAGCGTTGGGGCCTATCTGCCCAGTATCCCATGGTCGCCCCAAACTACGCCAGTCACCGTTCCAGGCTTGCCAGAAAAAGCGGGCTTGGAACCAAAGGCGGGCCGCGAAAGTAGTATTGCGCGCGGACTCGAGGCAAAATTGCGAGCAAATTGGAGACATACCCTTCACATTACGGGCTTTTTCGCGTTTCCCTTTAAAGGCAAATGCAACATAACTATGATATTCCACAACCAATGAGGCCGTTAGGGCTCACAAACACTGTCAGGCAGGCATGACCCAAAACGTTTCTCACATCGAGCAGCTTTGCACCGATAAAGGCATGAAGATGACCGAACAGCGCCGGGTAATTGCCCGGGTGCTCTCGGAAGCCACCGACCATCCGGACGTTGAAGAAGTTCATCGCCGGTCATTGGCCGAAGACGCCCGCATATCGATTGCGACGGTTTACCGAACCATGCGTTTATTCGAAGAGGCCGATATCGTGAAGCGTCACGAGTTCGGCGATGGGCGGGCCCGCTACGAAGAAACCCCGACAACCCACCACGATCACTTGATCGATATGCGAACCGGGATAGTGACGGAGTTTCGCAACGACGACATCGAGCGCTTACAAAAAGAAGTGGCTGAAGCGCACGGGTACAAGCTGGTGGGCCACCGACTTGAACTTTATGTGGTCCCCATCGAGAAGAACAAAGAAACATAAACATAACACGACATTAAACACCTGAGTGTTTACGGTCGAATGTCGAAACAGTGCACTTCCCCAGACCAGTGCACTGCGCGGTTTGACTTGTATTGAGGTGAGGCGGAGTTTTCCGTGACAGTTCTGGACATGACGAAGTCTACATTGAGATCGACAGCGTCGTTCACCTTACGCACCGGATCGACTCTTAAATCGACAGTCCAGTTAACATTGCAGTTGTTAGGCCGCCGCATACACGATAGGCGCAAACGCGGAGTGAACATGACGGCTCTTTACCCTCGCCTTGGGATTTCGCAGGCAACTCACTCCGCACCCCATGCGTCTGCGGCCGCGTCCTCTCCAAGCCCGGAACATTCACCCGGACGCGCGTTTGAGCCCGTGATTGCAGGCAATCAAATCATACGCCTTGCGACCTCAAAGGCGGAAATTGATGCGGCCCAGGCCCTGCGGTATCGCGTGTTCTATGATGAGATGGGCGCCCACCCATTGCCGGAAATGGAATCCGCGCGCCGCGATTTCGACCGCTATGATGCGACCTGTGATCACCTCATTGTTGTAGATCAAAACCGCTCGAAGAATGACCAGGTGGTCGGCACTTACCGCTTTATGCGCCGCGAGCATGCACGCGCGGCCGGCACGTTTTACACAGCAGCCGAATACGACATCAGCCCGCTTCTAGCTGTTCCTGGCGCGCTGATGGAGTTAGGCCGAAGCTGTGTAGATGCGAACTATCGCGACCGCGCGACTATGCAGCTTCTGTGGCGCGGCATTGCCGAATACTCCAATATTCACGACATCAAGGTTATGTTTGGCTGCGCCAGCCTTCCGGGAACCAATCCCGACCAGTTAGCCACGCAGCTTTCGTACCTATACCACTATCACCTTGCCCCCGAGGCCTTGCGCACACAGGCCATTCCGGAACGATTCACGGATATGTGTTTGCTGCCAAAAGAGGCCATCGATCCGAGGCGCGCCCTTGCCAGCCTCCCGCCGCTCTTAAAGGGGTACTTGCGGGTCGGTGGCTTTGTCGGCAACGGAGCGGTGGTTGATCACCAATTTAACACAACGGATGTTTGCATCATTGTGAAGACCGATTTGATCGCGGGACGTTATACACGTCACTACGACCTCGGTGAGCGCCACGGGGTCGAGCCATTTCGAAAGGTCTCGTAATTCCCGCGCCAGCCCTGCCAACAACAGGTTTAGGGGCAATCATAGCCAGCCTGCGTTTGATTGGCGCCGCCGGTATGATGATTTTTTCAACCGTCATCACCGGTATTTTAACCGCCCTTGGAAACGACGGCGCACGCTACCGGTGCTGGCACTACGGCGTGCTCGCCCGGATTCTTGGACTGAAGGTTGTTGTCAACGGCACCCAAAGCGCGGCGAGACCCCAGCTGGTGGTCTGTAATCATATTTCCTATTTGGACATCATCGCCCTTGGCGCAGCTGCCGAAGGCGCCTTCGTGGCAAAAGCCGAAATCGCAAAATGGCCGGTCTTTGGCCTTATGGCAAAGGCCGGGCGATCCGTCTTTGTCGATCGGCGGCGAGCGGCGACCGGCATGGCGCGGGATCAAATTCAAGAGCGATTGGAAGCCGGCGAATCCCTTATCATGTTTCCGGAAGCAACGTCCGGCGACGGAACAAGGATGCTGCCTTTTAAAAGCGCGCTGTTCACGGTGGCGGAACGGCATGTAGCGCGGCCGGACGGACGAGTTGAGCCAATCACCGTTCAACCTGTATCCATGGCCTATACCCGGCTAAACGGACTGCCGATCGGCCTGGGCTGGCGCGCCTATTTTGCCTGGTTCGGCGATATGGAACTGATGCCTCATCTTTGGACGGTGGCGAAGCTCGGCGTCATTACAGTGGAAGTTACATTCCATGCGCCCGTGTCGCGCGCCGAGTTTCCAAACCGGAAAAGCCTCTCGAGCCATTGCGAGGGCGTTTGCGGCGAGGGCTTGGCTCGGCTACTTTCCGGGCGGTCATAAACCGGCCATAAAGCTAAACATACCCTCCGCGGCCCTTTGCTTTTGCCCCAGCGAGCGGGTAAGAGAACCCAAGGTCAGCCAGCAGCGGGGCAGACTGTACCCAGTGGGTTATAATTCCGACGGATCATGGACAAGCAGGTCGAAAAAACGACACCCGGCGCTCGTAAAAAACTATTCATCAAAACCTACGGGTGTCAGATGAATGTATACGATTCAAAGCGCATAACGGATGTTCTCGCTCCGCTCGGGTACGTTCCGACGGACGCACCCGACGATGCTGATATGGTGATTCTCAACACCTGCCACATTCGCGAGAAAGCGGCTGAAAAGGTTTTCTCGGATCTCGGCCGCATCCGCCCTTTGAAAACAACGAAAACATCGGCGGGCGGTGAAATGATTCTGGCTGTGGCAGGTTGCGTGGCCCAGGCCGAAGGCGCGGCGATTTTGGCGCGGGCCCCGTTCGTCGATATTGTTTTAGGCCCGCAGACCTATCACCGCTTGCCGGAGCTTGTGGCGCGCGCTACGCGCGGGACAGGCAAAAAACAAGGTGTGCTGGACACCGAATTTCCGCCGGAACCTAAATTTGACTTCCTGCCGGCCCCAAAGGCCGACGGACCAACGGCCTTTCTGTCGGTCCAGGAAGGCTGTGACAAATTTTGCA